>JBGGME010000158.1:0-15662 GCA_041288195.1 Hyphomicrobiaceae bacterium | reverse complement strand
CGCGGGCATCGCCGCCAAGGTGCGGCTGATCGCGCGCGCGGTCGGCACCGAGGCCGAGGGCGAGCGCGTGGTGGCGCAGGTCGAGGCCGACTTCAAGCTGCTGGCCGAGCGCACCGCCAGGATCAAGAAGCCGCTGCGGGCTCTGTTCGTGCTTGCCGTGCAGAACGGCCGCGCCGTGGTCTGTGGCCAGGCTACCAGCGCCGATGCGATCCTGCGGCTCGCCGGCGCCGAGAACGTGGCGGCGGCGGTCAACGGCTTTCGTCCGCTTCCCGACGAGGCGCTCGTCGAGCTGGCGCCGGAGGCGGTGATCACGATGCGCCGCAGCTCCGGCAGCGACGCCCACGACACGACGCAGCTGCTCGCGCTCAAGGGCCTCGCCTCGACACCGGCCGCCGCCAACAAGCGCATCGTCACCATGGACGGCTTGTATCTCCTGGGCTTCGGCCCGCGCGCTCCCGCCGCCGCGCGCGAGCTCATGGGCCAGCTCTATCCAGATCTTGCCGGCGGCGACGCGGGCGCAACCCGATGACGGCGGCCGTGACGATGGGAGGTCCGGGACACCACGCGGCGCGAATGGGTAGCGCCGGCCAGCTGATGGCGGTTGCGGCGCTGGCCCTCGCGCTCGCCGCTTTCCTGTCGCTCTCGATCGGCTCGACGGGCATCACGCTCTCCGCCCTGCCCCGCGTGATCGGGAGCCTCGCCAGCGGCCACGGCGACGCCGCGACCGCCCGCGAGCAGCTCGTGCTGATCGACATCCGCCTGCCGCGCCTGCTGCTCGGCGCATTCGTGGGCGCCGCGCTCGCCGTCGCCGGCGCGATGATGCAGGGCATGTTCCGCAATCCCCTTGCCGATCCCGGGCTGATCGGCGTCTCCTCCGGCGCGGCGCTGGCGGCGGTGGCGACCATCGCGCTGGGCAATAGCCTTGCCGCGCCCTGGACCAGGGCGTTCGGCGTCTATGCGCTGCCCGTCTCCGCCTTCTGCGGCGGCTTTGCCGCCACCGCCGCCCTGGTGCTGCTGGTGGCGCGCCAAGGCCAGCTCGCCACCAGCACGCTGCTGCTGGCCGGCATCGCGCTCGGCGCCTTCGCAACGGCGCTGACGGGCCTCATCGCCTTCGCCAGTGACGACCGCGAGCTGCGCGACCTCACGTTGTGGATGCTGGGCAGCCTGTCCGGAGCGAGCTGGCCCAAGGTGCTGGCGGTGGCGCCGTTCGCGCTGATCGTCGCCTTCGTGCTGCCGTCGCTGACCAGGGCCCTCAACGGCCTGCTGCTCGGCGAGGCCGAGGCCTTCCATCTCGGCGTCGACGTCGAGCGTGTGAAGCGCCTGATCGCCTTGACGACGGCGGCGGCCGTGGGTGCCGCGGTGGCGGTCGCCGGCGTGGTCGGGTTCGTCGGCATCGTCGTCCCGCACCTGGTGCGCATCATCGCCGGCCCCGACCATCGCGTCGTGCTGCCGATGAGCGCGCTGCTGGGGGCCGCATTGGTGCTCGGCGCGGACGTCGTGGCGCGCATGGCCTTGCGGCCGGCCGAGCTGCCGCTCGGCGTCGTCATGGCCATCGTCGGCGCGCCGATCTTCCTGCATATGGTCGTGCGGCGCGGGATGGGAGGGAGTTGATCCATGCTCGAGGCGCGTCATGTCAGCGTTACCGCCGGGGGCAACTTCCTGCTGAAGGGCGTGGGCGTCGCCGCCCGGCCGGGACGCATCGTCGCGCTGATCGGGCCCAACGGCGCCGGCAAGTCGACGCTGCTGCGGGTGCTGTCGGGCGAGCTGATGCCGACGCACGGGGGCGCGCTGCTCGACGGGCGGCCGCTCGCTGCCTTCTCTGCCGCCGAGCTCGCGCGCCGGCGCGCCGTGGTGCCGCAGGCAAGCGCACTCGCTTTTCCGTTCACCGTGCTCGAAGTGGCGATGCTCGGCATCACCGTGCCCGGGCTTTCGCCCACCACCTCCGCCGCACGCGCGGCAGGGATCGAGGCCCTGGCCGCTGTCGGCCTATCCGCCCTTGCGGACCGCCTTTATGTCCATTTGTCGGGCGGCGAGCGCCAGCGCACCCACATCGCCCGGGCCCTGTGCCAGATCGCCGCGTCCGCGGTCCGTGCCGACCAGACGCGCTGCCTGCTGCTCGACGAGCCCACCTCCAATCTCGACCTCGCCCACCAGGGCCTTGTCCTGGAGGCCGTGCGCCGGCAGGCTTCGGGGGGAACAGCCGTGCTCGCGGTGATGCACGACCTCAACCTCGCCGCGGCGCTTGCCGACGAGCTGGTGCTGCTGGTGGGCGGCGAAATCAAGGCTTCGGGCCCTCCCCGCCAGGTCCTGCGCGATGGCCTGCTGTCGGCGGCCTACGGCTGCCCCGTATCCCCCAACCGCACCCCCGGCGGCGACCGCCCGTTCGTGCTGCCGCCGGCCGTGTTCTTTGCCCAGCCTGCCCCCGCAATCCGGCTCGTAGCGGACGCACCGGACCCGCTGCCGGCCGCCACCACCGCCTGATATCGGTAACGTTCGACCTGGAGTGACGCCTGTCTTCCCCGAGACCCGTGCTATGCTGATCCGATCGCCCAAGGAGCACTTGCAACGATGCGTCTGACAAAATCCACCAGCCACGCCATCCGCATCCTGATCGACTGCGCCCGCGCCGACGGTCGGCTCGTCAAGGTGGCAGAGCTCTCCCAGCGACTGCAGATCACGCAGCAGAACGCGTTCAAGATCGTCAACCTGCTGGCGCGCGCCGGGCTGATCGAGGCCATGCGCGGGCGTAACGGCGGCGTTCGGCTGGCGCGTCCGGCCAAGGACATCCGCATCGGTGATGTCGTGCGCGCCACAGAGGTGACGCATGTCGAGATCGAGGACGGATCGGCGGGACGCCGGCCGCGGCGGGACCACGGCGTGAACCAGATCCTCGACGACGCGCTCGGCGCCTTCATCGACGTGCTCGACCAGCACACGCTTGCCGACATGGCTGCTGCGCAGCCCGCGCCGGCCCCACGCCGCAAGCCAGCAGCCGCCGCACGCCCCGCGACCATGGCCAGCTCCCGCCAGCGCCGCGCCCTCCACGACGGCTGCTGAGCATTGCTGAGCGTTGAGGTGTCAAAGACTTCGGGTTCGAGCCGTTGCTCTATGCGCCGGCAGAGTGTCCTGCTACGAGCAGCGTCGCGGCACGATGTCGGACCCGGACGTTCCGGCACGGCAATGGCCAGTTTCTCTTTTGACAAATTCTAAAGTGATATCGCGCACTTGACAGTCCTCCCTGCCTCCGAGAAATGTTGACGACAAGCGTCCACAAAGGCGCGCATTCCGATGTCGGGGCCTTGAACCCCAACGATTGGAGAGGGACATGATCGAGTTGCGGGCCGTATGTCGCGGCGAACTTCTCAGCCCGGCTGCCTCTGTCGCGGAGATGAACTCATGCGGCGTGTGAGAGACAGCGATGCCGCGGTGCCATCGTGGGGCCAGCTCGGGGTCGCGGTGCCGGAGCGCCTGGTCGGGCTCGGCTTCCGCTACTGGCTGACCGGCTTTCGTACGGGGGACATTTCCTGCTGGGAGCGCGCCTGGTGCGCCTACTCCAGCACGCTCGGCGCCAGCCTTGCCAAGACCGCGGTGACGGACCTCTCCTGCTGGGTGCGCGCAATTAACCGCCACGCCCGGCGCGACCTTGTCACCGGCGCCGTCGACTGCGATCGATTCTGCCGCGACGAGTGCATTGCCATCGAGATGATCTCCGCCTGCCAGCACAATGCCTGCCCGGCCATGCGGGCCTGCGCGTTCGCGCTGCTCGGCTGCTCGATGATCGACGAGGTCGTGGAGGGTGCCGAGACCTTCGCTGCGACGATGCGCGGCGCCGACCAGGTGTTGCCGCCGACCTTCGGTCATGGTTCTTCGCTGCTGGCGGTGCCGCCTGCCAGCGCATTGAGGCAGTGAGCCCGTGGGATATTCGCAGTCATGATCGTCTGCTCCTGCCTGGTCATCACGGACCGGGACATCGAAGAGGCTCTGGTCGAGATCCTGAGCCAGCCCAACGCGCCCCTGCCGACGCCCGGGGTGGTCTACCGCCATCTCAGCAAGAAGATGGTGTGCTGCGGATGCTCGCCGCTGGCCGTCAGCACCATCTATGAGAAGATCGATCAGCTGGCTGAGAAGGGCGTGGTGTGCCCGTACGCCTGCGCCTGCGCGCAGGGCCGCCTCCTCAAGTGCGCCAGCGACACGCCGGCCGAGCGGCTGATCGAGTGGGCGCCCCACGCCCGGCGCCGCCGCAGGCTGCCGATACCCGCCGCTGCCACACGGGTCATGGAACCGGTCGGATAGCGGTTATCCCGCCCCCGACGCGAGGTGCCCACTGGCCCTCGGGGGCGATCCTGTCGTAGGAACTAGCACGCTCCCGCCCACCGGCTGCAAGGCCCGGTGGCGCGGGCGCATGGATTCGCGGCAACCGGACCCAGTTCCACGCCAGGCACGGAGGGCAGCATGCAGGGCAAGAAGGACGTCATCGATATTCTCAACGAGGCCCTCAAGCACGAGCTTGGCGCCATCAACCAGTACTGGCTGCACTACCGCATGCTCGCCAACTGGGGCTTCACGCGGCTCGCCAAGAAGGAGCGCAAGGAGTCGATCGAGGAGATGCAGCATGCCGACAAGCTGGTCGACCGCATCATCTTCCTGGAGGGCCTGCCCAACCTGCAGTTCGTCGCGCCCTTGATGATCGGCCAGAACATCAAGGAGGTCCTCGAGTGCGACCTCAAGGGCGAGTACAACGCCCGCGACCTCTACACGCGCGCCCGCGACATCTGCCGCCAGCACGAGGATCTGGTGTCGATGAAGCTGTTCGAGGACCTGCTCAAGGACGAGGAGAGCCACATCGATTTCCTCGAGACCCAGCTCGACCTGCTGGACAAGATCGGCGTGCAGAACTACGGCCAGCTCCAGGCCGATCCCGCCGACGAGGCGGAGGGGCATTGATCCCGCGTCATCCCGGCGCTTGTCGCCGGGATCCACGTCTCACCTTGCTCCGACCCTAGCGGATGGCTGGATACCGGGGACAAGCCCCGGTATGACGCCGATATCAATCCTCGCACCACTGGCGCAGGAGGTTGGCGGCGCACTTGGCGAGGAGATCGCTCTCCGCGGTCTTGCCCTCGCGGTCGAAGATGCGCCGGCGCGCGGTCTCGAGATCGAACAGCAGCTCGCGTCGGCCCGCGTCGCGGATGAAGCTGCGCACCCAGCCCGCCGCCGCCAGCCGCTCGCCACTCGTCACCGGCGCGACCCGGTGCAAGGTGGTGGCGGGATAGGTGATCACGCTGCCGGGTGCGAGCTTGAAGGCCTCCTCGCCGGCCGTGCTGTCGATCACGAGCTCGCCGCCGCCGTAGCTCGCAGGGTCGGACAGGAACAGGGTGAAGGAGACGTCGCTCCTGATGCCGCCCATCAGTGCATCGTCGACGTGGGCGCCGTACGCGTGCCCCGGTTGATAGCGCGAGAACAGCGGGCCCAGGATGGTCTTGGGCCGGGTGGCGAGCGCGAAGACGGGATGGTCCCTGAGCCAGGTCTCGACGAAGGCGCGCAAGCGCTCGACCTCCGGCGCCGGGCTTGCCTGCAGGTTCGATTTCACGAGCCGGGCCGACCACCCGGCCGTCGCGCGGCCATCGACGAACGGCGCCGTTGCGAGGCCGGAGCGAACCTCCTCGACGTCGGCCGCGGTCAGGACATCGGCGATGGCGAGGATCATTGCGTCACCTTGGCGCCGGGCCCTCGCGCGGGGCCTCATTCGGCTCCGTATCGTATATACTGCTGGGCAGCAGGAAAGGGGTCTCAGCCCGCTTCGCGACCCCTCGGAGACGACATGGCAAAGCTGACGCGCAAGCTGTGGGTTGGCATTGGTGCGGCGACCATCGTGGGTGCCTCGTTTGCGGGCGCGACCGCGGGCCAAGCCCAGCACAAGGGCCACGAGCCCGCACCTCCCGCCGCCGGCAAAGGCGCCACCGACAACCCCACGCAGGGCGGCGAGGCCTATCTCACGGACGGCGGCCCGCGCGACACCCGCATCCGCTTCTATCGCGACATCGCGCTGATGCGTGGTCACATCCTGGTCGGCGGCCAGCTGATCGAGCTCGGGCTGTGGGACGAGGCGCTGCCGCACTTCCTGCACCCGACCGAGGAACTCTACGGGCTGATGGAGAAATACATCAAGCTGCACGACATCCGCCCCTTCCAGCGCGAGCTGCTGGCGCTGGCGCAAGCCGTCAAGGCCAAGCGCAAGGGCGCCTACGAGCAAGCGCTGAAGGTCGTGGACCAGCGGCTCGAGGGGGCGATGGTCGTGGCGCGTCGCTTCATGACGCCTTTGATCGGCTTTACGGCGAAGACCGCAGCCGAGGTGCTGAAGGTCGCGCTGAGCGAGTACGAAGCCTCGATCGAGGAGGGGCGCTTCTCCAAGCCGGTCGAGTATCAGGACAGCCGCGGCTTCGTGTGGGAAGCCGAGCGCATGCTGGACGGCGCAGCAGCCGAGCTGAAGAAAAAGGACCCGTCGGCATTCGACAAGATCCGCAAGGACCTGGCCGAGCTCAAGACCGCCTGGCCCGCGCCGATTCCGCCCGAGAAGCCGATCCTGGAGCCTGGCAAGATGTCGGCGCTGATCTCCGACATCGAGCTGCACGCCTCGAGGTACTGATGGCCTATTCTGGGCCGAGCAAGCGCACCGGACGCTCCTCCCCCTGGAGGGGGGAGGGCGATGCGTCCGCGGCTTGGATCGGCCATGGCCGCCCGCGCCACGAACGCAACTGCCGATCCAAGTCGCTGGACGCATCGGGTGGGGGTGACAGCGCCGAGGAGCATGCGTGCGAGAGACACCCCCACCCGGCGCGCCGAACGAGTTGGCTTGACGCCAACTCGTGGCGCGCCGCCCTCCCCCCTCGAAGGGGAGGGGCGGCAGTCGGCATCGGCGCGGTACTTGGCTTCGGTGCCCTACTCGCCATCGCCAACTGGCCGGCGCCAAGCAATGCCCAGCAGCCCGTCGACCCGCTCGCTGCCCTGAAGGCCAAATTCGGGCGGCCGGCGTTCGTGCCGACGCCGGCCGACAACCTGCCGACGGCGGCGAAGGTGGCGCTGGGGAAGCGGCTGTTCGAGGATCCGGAGTTGTCCTCGACCGGGACTATTGCGTGCGCCACCTGCCATGACGCCAAGCTCGCCTTCACCGACGGCGAGTCGACCGGCAAGGGCGTGACGGGCAAGCCGCTCGTGCGCCACACGCCGACGCTGTGGAACGTCGCATGGAGCCCGCTGCTGATGTGGGACGGACGCGCCTCGGACCTCGAGGAGCAGGTGAAGCTCCCTATCGAGCACGCCGATGAGATGGGCTCCTCGCTCGACAACGCGGTCGATCGCTTCTCGCGGCACGAGAGCTACGTGCGCCAGTTCGCGAAGGCCTTCCCCCAGAGCCCGCAGATCACGCCCGACACCATCTCCAAGGCGCTCGCCGCCTATGAGCGAACGCTGGTGTCGCCGCCGACCCGGTTCGACAAGTGGATCGCCGGCGATGCGGCAGCACTCACCCCGTCGGAGGCCAACGGCTTCGCGATCTTCGCGGGCAAGGGGCGCTGCATCAATTGCCACACGGGCTTTGCCTTCAGCGATCACGGCTTCTACGACATCGGCCTTCCCAGCGAGGACCAGGGCCGCGGCCCCATCATCGGGCTGGCTGCGGCGACCTTCGCATTCAAAGTGCCGACCCTGCGCGAGCTGGCGTGGACCGCGCCTTACATGCACGACGGCTCGCTCGGCACGCTCGATGATGTGGTGCGCGTCTACGAGATGGGCGGCATCTCGCGTCCCACCCGCGCCAAGGACCTGCCCGACGAGATCAGGCTCACCGACCGGGAGCGGGACGACCTCGTGGCCTTCCTGCTCAGCCTTTCGAGCGATCGGCCGCCGCAGCCCTCGAGCGAAGCCTGGGTCAACGCGCCCAAGCCCGAGAGCCCGCCCGCGCCCAGGGACACGGCCGTCGTCAGCCAGAGCAACAAGCTGTTCTCGCCGGCGCACGTGAGGCTTGGCTCAGGCCGCTCCCTCACCATCCTCAACGACGATACGCGCACCCACAACGTGCGCATCTACGACAAGCGCTTCGACTACAATTCCGGGGCCCAGGAGCCGCACGAGAGCGTCACGATCGAGTTTCCCGCGCCCGGCACCTACGAGGCCTTCTGCGGCATCCACCCGACCATGCGGCTGACGATCGAGGTCAAGTAGCCCGGACGCCGAAGCGGTGCAGCGCTACGCGGCCATGGCCTTGTGCACGGCCTCGGCCTCGCTGCAATCGGTGCCGGGGCGGCCGGCGCGCAGCGGCCTCTCGAGCAGCATCACGCCGGCGACCTCGGGGCTCGTCTTGATGGCGAAACCCGCCTTGCGGGCGAGCGCCAGCATTCGCCAATTCGATGCCAATGTCTCGCCGACGATGCGATCGATGCCGGCGGCGGCGGCGCGGCACACGAGCTTGCCGAGGAGACGGCGGGCCAATCCCTTGCCCTGCCAGTCCTCCGCGACCGACACCGCGAACTCCGCCGCGCCCGGATCGGCCGCCGTCCGCACGTAGCGGGCCTCGGCGATCACGGTCTCGCGGCCATCCACGAACACCTCGGCCACGAGCGCCACGTGGTCGGCGTAGTCCACCTCCGTAAAGCGCCGCAGGAGGTCGGGCGGCAGGTCGCGCATGTGCGTCATGAAGCGATCGTAGCGCGAGCCCCCCGAGAGATTGCGGAAGAACGCATCGGTGAGGTCCGCATCCTGGGGCAGCACCGGCCGGATGACGACGCGCGGGCCGCCCTCGAGGCGCACGACATCGATGAGGTCGGCCGGATAGCGGTGGATCTGGTAGGTCATGTCGGACCTCCGGCGGCCTCGTGCCTCAGGCCCACGCCCTGTCGGCGTACGAGCGCGTCGCCTTGGAGGTCCTCTCCGGCGGCGGCAGCGCCAGGGATGGGCCGACCGTGACCAGGGCGTCGCGGAAGGCGTAGACGACGGCAAGCCCAGGCCGGTCCAGCACCACCGAGTGGCCGGCGGCGAGGATCAGGTCGCGGTTGTCGCGCTCTTGCGTGATCCAGGTCACGCCCTTGACGCAAGTCACCTGCATGCCCCGGGCGTGCTCGATGCGGTGCACGTTACGGGCTTTCAGCGCGATCGGCTCGAGATCGAGAGCGGCCAGCATGATCATCTCCTTCTTGCATGCGCCATACGCATGAATTACGGTGCCCGCTCCTGCATGGCGGGTCGATAACCTCCTAGGTAAAGTTGCTTTGTGCGCAGCACAAACGATCGTTTCTCAGTCCTTGCATGAGCTGACGTAATGCCAAAGAAGCGCTTCAACCTCCCCCCGCTCGACCTCATCCAGGGTTTCGAGGCTGCCGCCCGCAACCTCTCCTTCACCAAGGCTGCCGAGGAGCTGTTCATCACCCAGTCGGCCGTCAGCCGGCAGATCCGGGGCCTGGAGGAGCACCTGGGCATCGCTCTGTTCGAGCGCCGGCATCGGGCACTGGCGCTGACCGAGGAAGGGCGCGCGCTCTACAGCGCCGCCACCGAGCTGCTGGAGCGCCTGCAGAGCGTCACCGACCGGCTGCGGGCTGACGGGGCCGCCCCGCATCTGACCGTCACGACCACCAACGGCTTTGCCTCGCTGTGGCTGATCCCGCGCCTGCGCGGGTTCACCACGCTCAACCCCGACGTCGATGTGCGCATCTCCGCCAGCTACAAGCTCGTGGCGCTGGAGCGGAGCCTGGTCGACGTCGCGGTACGGCTGTGCCGGGCAGAGGACGCGCCGGAGGGCTCCATCTGCCTGTTCGGGGAGCAGCTGTTCCCGATCTGCAGTCCGGCCCTCGTCGCGGAGGGCCCCCATCCCCTGCGCTCCCCGGCCGACCTGGCCCACCACACGCTCCTGCACATGGACGGCGCCGGCGGCTATTTCGACTGGAGCACGTGGCTGGCGGCAGAGGGCTTCGCGGATCTGAGGCCCGCGGCTTCGCTGAGGTTCGACGGCTACGACCAGATGATCAGCGCCGCCTTGAGCGGCCAGGGCGTGGCGATGGGGATCAACCACCTCGTGCAGGGTCTCGTGGCCGAGGGGCGCCTGGTCGCGCCCTTCCCCAACAGCGTCGAAGGCTCGCGCGCCTACTATGTCGTGCACTCGCAGATGACGGGCACGCGTCCGCACGTGAAGGCGTTCGTGGAGTGGCTGGTGAGAGAGGCGCGCGCCGCCACGCACCCCCATCCGGCCGCGGCCGCCCTCAGCTCCCGACCACCAGCGGCTGTGTCAACCGCCGCAGCGCGGCGAGCACGCTCAGCGCGGTGATTCGTCCCGTGCGCGGGTTCTCCGCGGAAGGGATGTTCTCGATGGTCATGGTGAGGTCCGAGGAGTCGGACTTGACGATGACGGTGTGGGTGTTGCGCGTCACGTCGGGGTCGGCCCATACCTCCACCTGCGTGCGGTCGGGCCCGATGCCCGCCAGCGACAGTGCCACGGCCACATTGACGTTGGCGGGAAAGCCGGCGATGGCCTCGCGCGCGCTGCCGGCGAACACGCGCAGCGGCGCCTGTAGGTTCTCGACCGAAAGGCCTTGCTTCTCGAGCAGCGGCGCCCCCGCGAGCCCCGCCGGCGGCTTGCGGGTGACCATGGTGACGGAGGCGATCTTGCCTTCGGCGGTGGCGCGCACGGCGTCGAGACCCAGCAGCGCGCCCGTTGGCACGAGGATGCGCGCGCCCGTGCGGCGCGCCAGTTCGACCAGGTCCATGTGATCGATGAGCGTGCCGACCGACAGCGGCATGAAGATGCGGCCCTTTTCGATCGCCGGCCGTGCGACCTCAGCGAAATGCTTGGGCGGGAGGCATTCGACGACGACATCGGCGATCTCGGCGAGGCCCGCGAGATCGGTGAACCGCGGGGGCGCACGCAGGCCGGCGAGCACCGACTTGGCCTTGGTCGCATCGCGCGCCGCAACGGCCGAAAGCTGCAGGCCCGGCAGCTCGCCCGCACCGATCCTGCGCGCCACGGCGAGACCGATCGCTCCAAGTCCGGCAATGCCGATCTTCAGCGGCTCCCCGCGCGTGCTCATGATCCAATCCCCGACGAGTTGCGTCTCCCAGCCATCCTAGAGAAGTTCACCGCGCCGGGCCAATTTTCGCCGCGTGTGTCCGCGCAAGGCAGTCCCCTGCGGCCCGCATTTGCAAAGGCATATGCGTTCGTGGCCTACTGACACGGCCGGCATAAGAACGGGCGACCTCGAGCCCGCGCGCCCGGCGCGTGGAGGGACGCGAGGCAGGGCATGGCTTTCGAGTTCGGCATCTTCCACGAGTTCTCGCGCAGCGCCGGCCAGACGGACGCGGAAGCGTTCGCGCACTCCTTCGCCCAGGTCGACGCGGCCGAGCGCTGGGGCCTCGACGTCGTCTGGCTGGCCGAACTGCACTTCATGCCCGAGCGCTCCGTCGCCTCGGCCCCCCTGGTCCTCGCCAGCGCCGTCGCCTCGCGCACCCGCCGCATGGACATCGGCATCGCCGTGCAGGTGCTGCCCCTGTGCCACCCCCTGCGCCTTGCCGAGGAGGTCGCAACCCTCGACCACATCAGCGGCGGGCGCCTGATTTTCGGCGTCGGCCGCAGCGGCTTTCCGTTCACCTACGAGGCCTATGGCGTCCCCTACGCGGAGAGCCGCGAGCGCTTCGCCGAGGTGCTCGAGATCCTGAAGCTCGGCTGGAGCGAGGAGCGTTTCTCCTTCGAGGGCAGCTTCTACAAATACCGCAACATCAGGATCGTGCCGCAGCCCCTGCAGCGGCCCCATCCCCGCCTGCGCATTGCCGCCACCAGCGCCGATACCTACCCCGCCATCGGCGCCATGGGCCTGCCGATCTTCGTCGCCGTCCGCCTCGGCACGATCGAGGAGCTCGGCCCCAACATCGCCGCCTACCGGGCGGCTTACCGCGCCGCCGGCCATCCCGGCGACGGCGAGGTCTACCTGCGCGTGCCGATCTACGTCGCCGAGACCGAGACCGCCGCGCGCTCGCAGCCCGAGCTGTCGATCATGCAGTTCCTCAAGACGCTCGGTCAGCAGATGGCGGATTCGGCGAGCCGGGCCGGCGCGCGCGCCGTCGAGCAGCGCGCCGAGCGCGGCCAGGCGCTGCAGACCATCAGCTACGACGACGCGCTGCGCGACAAGCTGATCGTGGGCACGCCGGCCTCGGTCTCGGCGCGCCTCGAGGACCTGATCGGAAAGCTCGGCCTCAACGGGGTGCTGGCCGAGCTCAACTGCGGCGGCCTGATCCCCGACGCCAAGGTCATGCGCTCCCTCCAGCTCATGTGCGAGGAGGTCGCACCGCGTTTCCGGTAGGACGAGATTCATGGGCCGGCGTGTACCCAATGATGCATTGCCGCATGGAATTTGGATGGCTAGTCTGGCGTCAATCGAACAACAGGGACGACGAACCAAGGAGACTGACGTGAGAAGGCTTATCCTCGCCCTTTCCGCCCTCGGATTGACCGCCGTAGGCCTTGCAGGTCCGGCGAGCGCGCAATACCCCGACCGGCCCGTCAAGATGATCGTGCCGTGGGCCGCCGGCGGCGACACCGACAACATCTTCCGGCCCCTGGCGCCGCTGCTGCAGAAGCACCTGGGCCAGCCCGTCGTCATCGCCAACGTCGGCGGCGCCTCCGGTACCGTCGGCGCGCGCGAGGCCAAGAACTCTCCCGCCGACGGCTATACCGTCTATGCCATGCACGACTACATCCACCTCGTGCATTACGCGGGCCTCACCGACATCACCTACAAGGACTTCGAGCCGGTCTGTCTGATCTCGGCCACCCCCTCAGTGCTGACCGCAAGCCCCAAGACACCATGGAAGACCTGGAAGGAGCTCCTTGACGACGCCAAGAAGCGCCCGGGCGAGATCACGGTCGGCGCCACGCTCGGCTCTACCAGCCATATCTTCCCGGCCTCGGTCGAGAAGGCGGCGGGCATCAAGTTCAAGTACGTGTCCTACGAGGGCCTCGCCCCGCGCATGAACGCGATCCTGGGCGGCCACATCGATCTGACCGATTCCAATCTCACTCAGAAAGGCAAGGTGGAGGCGGGCCAGCTCAAGTTCATCGCTATCGCCAGCGAGAAGCGCAACCCCGACATGCCCGACGTGCCCACCCTCAAGGAACTCGGCATGAATATCGTCTACGAGGTTGCGCGCGGCCTCGTGGTGCCGAAGGGCACGCCGGCGCCGGTGCGCGCCAAGCTCGCGGACGCCTGCGCCAAGGCGACAAAGGAGCCCGAGTTCCAGGACTCCATGAAGAAGCAGGGAACCACTGTCGCCTACCTGGACCCGGCACAGTACGCGACCTTCCTCGATAAGATCGACGGCGAGAACAAGACCATCATGACCGACCTCGGTCTCATCAAGAAGTGAGAGCCAATGCGGCTCTCTTCGACATGAGGCTGTCATGAGGTTGGGGCGAGACGGGATCGCCGGCCTGATCGGGCTGGCGGTCAGCCTCCTGCTTCTCCCGCAGGCGCTCAGCCTGCCGAAGCTGCCGATCGTCCCCGTCGGCCCGGGCTTCTATCCCACCATCGTATTCGTGTTCCTCGGCCTCACCAGCGCGGTGCTGCTGGCGCAGGACATCCTCGCGCAGCGCCGCGCGGGCTCGGTTGGCGCTGCGGAGATCCCGGCCGGGCCTCCGCGCGCCTACGGCCTGGTGGCCGCGGCTTTCCTGATCGTGGCCGTGTACATCGCGCTTCTGCCGCTCATCGGCTTCCGTATCGCGACGGCGCTGTTCGTTGCAGCCTTCCAGCTGGCGCTCGACAGGCCGCGCACGCCAGCCCAGTGGGCGATGCTCGGCGGCATAGCGGTTGCCACCTCGGCGCTGACCTACCTGGTGTTCGAGACCTACCTGCTGGTGCTGCTGCCGCGCGGCGCCTGGACGGGCTGGTGAGCCATGCTCGATCTGCTCGGCAACGGCATCCTTACGGTCCTGCAGTGGAAGTACCTGCTGCCGTTGTTCGCCGGCACGTTCGCCGGCGTGGTGGGCGGCGCCCTGCCGGGCGTCACCATCACCATGACCATCATCGTGTTGCTTCCCTTCACCTACGGGATGGAGCCGCTGGCGGGGCTCGCGGCGATGACCGGCGTCTACGTCGGCGGCTCGGCCGGCGGTCTCATCACGGCGTGCCTGCTCGGCATCCCCGGCACGCCCTCGGCCATCGCCACCACGTTCGACGGCTTCCCGATGGCACGCAAGGGCGAGCCCGGCCGCGCCCTGTGGCTCGGGGTGTGGGCGTCCTTCTTCGGCGGGCTGGTGGGCGGGCTGTTCCTGATCCTGGTGACGGGGCCGCTGGCGCAGATCGCGCTTGCCTTCGGGCCCTGGGAATATTTCTCGCTCTTCGTGCTGGCCATGGCGATGGTAGCCGGGCTCGCCGAGGCCTCGCTCATCAAGGGCCTGGTGGCGACCGCCATCGGCCTCCTCATCACTGTCGTCGGTACCGACCCGATCGGTGGCGGCAACCGCTTCAACTTCGGCTCCGAGTTCATCGGCGGCGGCTTTCCGTTCCTGCCCGTGCTGATCGGCATCTTCGCCTTCGCGCAGATCATGACGGACATCGAGAAGATGCGGCAACCCGGCGCGCAGGGTGAGGTGCTGGCCAAGCGCCCGACCTTGTCCGTTTCGCATCTGAAGGTGATCGGGGAGATCTTTGGCCGGCCGTTCATGTTTCTGTGGTCGGTGGTCGTGGGCATCGTCATCGGCGTGCTGCCGGCGATCGGCGGCAGCGCGGCGAGCGTGCTGGCCTACGACCAGGCGAAGAAATTCTCCAAGACGCCCGAGAAATTCGGCACCGGCCATCCCGAGGGCATCATCGCCTCGGAGGCCTCCAACAACGCCAACGTCGGCGGCTCGCTCGTCACCATCATGGCCTTCGGCATCCCCGGCGACGCGGTGACGGCCGTGATGCTGGGCGCCATGACCATCCACGGCATCCAGTCGGGGCCGCTGTTCGTGGTGCAGCATCCGGACCTCGCTTACGGCATCTATGCCGCCTACATCCTTGCCCACCCCCTGATGGTGCTGATCATCGGCGCCTCGACCTTCTTCGTGCTGCGGCTGACCAGTGTGCGGCTCGCGGTGCTGGCGCCCGTCGTCCTCGTGCTGTGCGTGGTCGGGGCCTACGCACTCAACAATACGATGCAGAGCGTCTACGTGCTGCTGATTTTCGGCGTGTTCGGCTACGTGCTGGTGAAGGCGGGCTTCCCGCTGGCGCCGCTGATCCTGGGGCTGATCCTCGGCGACCAGATCGAGATCAACCTGATCCGCGCCATCATGACCGACGACAACCCCTGGCTGTTCCTGACGCGACCGATCTCGGGCGGCCTGCTACTGGCCGCCCTGCTCTCGGTGGTGTTGGCGATCTGGCAACACCTCCGCCACCAGAAGCGCACCGCTGGTGAGGAGGAGGCTGATTTCTGAGTCATCGCGGCGCTTGTCGCCGGGATCCAGCTATCCACAATCTCCCGAGCAAGCTGATGGCTGGATCCCGGGCACAAGGCCCGGGATGACTACACCTTCACCCGCGCAACCGGCAGCGGCAGGCCGGCGACGTCGGCGCGGGTGCGCCAGAGGGTGCCGCAGGTCTCGCTCGGGCCGTTGCGGGCGCCCGAGACGATGTAGAGGTCGCGCA
>JBGGME010000157.1:0-5452 GCA_041288195.1 Hyphomicrobiaceae bacterium | reverse complement strand
CTGTCCACCGCCGACGGTCTCCTGCTCGCAATCGCCAACGCGCTCAGCCACGACATCTACTACAAGATGCTGGATCCGAACGCGCCGACGGTTCGCCGTCTGCTCGTCGCCCGCATCCTGCTGGTGGTCGTCGCCGTGTGCGCGGCCTACACCGCCTCGACCAGGCCGTCAGACATCCTGGCGATGGTGGGATGGGCCTTCTCACTCGCCATGGCCGGTAACTTCCCGGCGCTGGTCATGGGCATCTGGTGGAAGCGTGCGACATCGGCAGGTGCGGTCTGCGGCATCGTCGCGGGCTTCGGACTGTGCCTCTTCTACCTGGTGACCACGCGCTACTTCCCGGGCATGGGCGTCAAGTACTTCGGCATGACCTCGCTGCTCAACCCGGTAACGGGCGCACCGATTGTGGACGTCGCCAAAGCCATGGCGCTGCCCAATGCCATGGAGAGCTGGCCAACGCTGGCGCATCCGATGGCCAACAAGGTCGGGTGGTTCAACCTCAACAACATCAACTGCGGACTGCTGGGCATGCCGCTCGGGTTCCTGGTGATCTATGTGGTCAGCCTGATGACCCGTGCGCCCTCGGCAGAAATGCAGGCCTACGTTGACGAGATCCGCAAGCCTCGCGGCCAGACGGTTCTCCAAGAGAAATCCTGATCATCCGATCATCGCACTCGACGGCGGGGCCCTGCGGGGCCCCGCTTCTTTTCGGCAGCTTCCTTGCCGCCGAAACATCGTGCCGTCATATTGGCGGGCCGCAGGAGGAGCATGTGGGTACTAGCTTTTCGATCCTGGACTACTGGTACTACCACCTGCCGAACTTCGTGCTGGCGGCCCTGATGTACACGCTGCTCGGCCGCGTCCTGCTCGGACTCTTCCTCGATCCGGATTCGAAGAACTACATCTGGCGCTTCTTCGTCCGCTTTACCGATCCTGTCGTGGCGCTGGTAGAAATGGTCACGCCGAAGGCGGCGCCGCCGGTCGTACTCTGGCTGTTAGGCGTCGTCTGGTTGTTCTGGCTGCGCGTGGCGCTCCACTATGGGCTGCTGGTCGCCGGCGCAGCACCGCGGGTGGGTTGAGCATGGCACGCCACTGGTACTATATCGGCATTGCCTTCTTCGGCACCGTCAACGGCATTTTCAACCAGCTGTGGCTCATTTTTGCGCTCATATACGTGAAGCCCATGGCGGGTCCCCTGCTCTTCGGCAGCGTGCCGCTCATGTTGATTTTCGCCTCCCTGATGGTGTCCACCGCCACCGTCATCCTGGGGGGCATTCCCGCCGCACTCTACGAGCGCTACATCGGCGCCAAGGACGACTCGACGGAGACCTCGCTGTTCATCTGGCTCGCGGGCACCGGCATTTTGGCCGTTCCCGCTATCGGCAACTTCCTGCAGGTCGGCCTCTGATTGTCCCCTCTGTGACGCGGGCGCGCATGGGATTGTGGGCGCGTGGGGAGCGGAAGTAGGCTGCTTTGTTCCGGGGGGGCTGGATCAGCCGACGAGGACGAGTGTCGTGGAAGATATTCGCCGCATCGCCTTCGAGACCGTCTTGCGCGCCTGCCTCTTCGCCTCGCTGGCAATCTTCTGCGTCATGGTCGGCATGTCCTTCCTGCCGAGCGCGGCTTTCCAGGCCGGCGGCTTTCTCACCCTGATCATGACCGGAGTGCTGTTCGTGAAGGCCCTGGAGGCGCGCACCAAGGATCACCGCCGCACCGAGATGTGGCTCTACCTGAGCAAAGAGCAGCGCCCCCCGCCCGCCACGGCGCAGCGCGTGACGTCGACGATCCTGCGCGAGACCTACCTCACGTTTGCGCTATGGAGCTCGGTGATTGCGATTGCCATGTGGGTAGTCGCCCTGTTCTTCACTTTCCTCGGCAAATGAGCTCCTCGCCCGCCTCGAAGCTGCGTGAGCGCGATCCATGATCCAAAGCCCAGGGTATCTCGCGCACTGGTACTACCACCTGCCAGACCTGATGCTGGCGGTGCTGATCTGGCTGCTGGTCGCCAGGTTCGTCCTCGACCTGCTGCCGGGCCGCGGCAGCGACAACCTGCTCGTGCGGGTGGTGGTGAGGGCGACCGACCCCATCCTGCGAGGTGTCGGCTACATCACGCCACGGGTGGTCCCCTCCCTGCTCGCCATCGCCTGTGCGGCGGCGTGGCTGCTGGCGGCGCGCGTTGCCCTCTTCGTTGCCGTGTCGGCGCGGGGCGTGCGGCTCTCGATGGGCTACTAGCGGCATGCAGGGCCCCGGCCGCCTCCAAACGCTCCTGCGCCGCGACGTGCCGCTCGCCGCCACGGTCGCGCTTGCCGTCGTCAACGGCATGCCCCTGACATCGCTCTACGATTCCGTCTCCTACGTGCTCTATCTTTTCACCCGCGGCTCCGCGTTCATCGACCAGGACGCGCTCGAGTACGTGACCAGCCTGGCGATTGCGATCATGACCCTGCTGCTGGGCGCGATCCCCGCCGCGCTGTACGAACGCCTGCGCGGCCTCAAGGAAAGCACACCGGTCTCGCTCGGCATCTGGCTTGTCGCGACAGGCATCATCGCCCTGCCCTCCCTGGCAAGTCTGCTCGATCGCTGGTGAAGAGCCGAGCTTGCACTTCAAATGCTCGCGAGCTGGCCAGGCGCGCCCGCCTCCGCCCTTGTCTTTCCAATTTTGCGGGATAATACTTTAGTTGTATGCGGCAACTCGGGAGCTCTCGCCATGCTCCAGAGAATCGAGCGTTTGGCTCAAATCTCCGTGGCCCGGGGCTGCGGCTTCGCGGGCCTGGCTATCCTGACCTTCATGATCGGGCTCTCCGGCAACATGGTTGTTGCCCTCCAGACCGGCGGCATTCTCTGCCTCCTGGTTTGCGGCTTGCTGCTGCTCAAGGCCTGGCTCGCAGGCCAGCGGAGCTACAAGAGCACCGAGGTGTGGCTGATGCTGGCCCCGCAGGAACGGCCGGGCTCCGAGATCGCCCAGCACGTGATCGGCACGGCGCTCTGCGACACCTGTCTGCGCTTCGCCCTGCTGGCCTCGCGCCTGTCCATCGGCCTGCTGGCGTCGGCGATGCTCTATGCCCTGATCTTCGTCGGCCAGCCTTGATGGGCCGGCGCTGGCCATCGGCCTTGGCGGGTTCAGGCGACCCGCCTACCGGGCAGCCTTGGCGACCACCTGCGGCGCCCAGGGCGAGGGCTTCTCCGCGTCGGCGGTGGCGTTGGAGCCCTTGAGAGCCGGCGCCGGCAGGCTCGCGGTCGTCGGCGAGGACTTCGGCTCGAGCTTCACCATGCGGCGCACGTAGTCGACGTTGTCGGCCGCGTTGTCAGCGGGCAGGTCCTTGGCGGCTGCGACCTTGGCTTCGTCGTACTTGCCCTGCAGGCTGAGCACGAGCGCGAGGTTCTGGTCGACGCGGCTCTGATGGCCGCCAGCGACCGCGGCCTGCTTGAGCAGCGGCTCGCCCTTCTCCGGGCTGCCCTCCATGGCATGGGCGAGGGCCAGATTGTTGAGGACGGAGGCCTGGTCGGGTGCCAGTGCGCTGGCGCGCTCGTAGAAGGCGATGGCGTCGCGGTATCTGCCCTGCTTGGCGAGCGCGGTGCCGCGTGCGGAGATCACCTTCCAGTCGGGTTTGGCCGGATCGTCCGCCGCCTGCAGCAGCTTCTGGGCCAGGCTCACCTGGTCGAACTCGAGGGCCAGCCGGCCGTACTCGGAGTTGACGTCGCGGTCGCCGGGGTGGAACACCGATACCTGCTGCAGCACGGCAAGGGGCCTGACGCTTCTCGCCGAGCGCCTTCAGGTTGCGGGCATAGCTCAAGCCTGTCTTGGCATCGCGTGGATTCTTGGAGAACTGGGTGCCCCAGTATTCGGTGGCCTTGTGCAGCTCGCTCCTGGTATCGGCGGCTGCCGCGTCGGCAACGTCGGTGGCAGGCGTCGGCGTCGAGGGAGCGGCGGCGGACAGCTGCGAGGAGAGGGAGCCCATCTGCGAGCACGCCCCGAGCATCAGCCCGGCCGCGACGACGGCAAGCGCGCCGGCTGCCCTGCGCAGGCCTGCTGCTGCAAGAAGAGTTGGGGATGCAGTCATGGTCGACACCTCGCCCGAGAAACTGCCCGCGTGATTCGCGGGTCTGACGTCAGTTTCTGGGTCAGCGGTCAACAATGTCTTAAGGAACCCTGCGCCGGCCTTGAGGGCGGCCCGCCGAGGGGTCAATTGCCGGCTTTCGTCTCCCGGCGTGCTCCCTCCTCCCAGTCCGCCATGGCCGGAAGGGCGAATATGGCACCGACATAGGCCTGCGCCGTGCTGTCGTCCCCGTAGCGGGCGAGATCGGGCAGGTAGGTGCGCAAGCGCGAGGCGACGGGCGCGTACATAGCATCCGCCGCCGTGAAGCCGCCGAACAGCATCGGCCCCGACGCGCCGAACCGGCGCCGGCAGTCGCGCCACAGCGCCACGATGCGGGTGACATCCGCGGCCACGGCCTCGGGCAGGCTCGCCATCGGTGCCCGCACCAGCAGGTCCATGGGGCAATGCTCGCGCAACGCGGCAAAGCCCGAATGCATCTCGGCCGCGACCGAGCGGGCGAGCGCCCGTGCTTTCGGATCGGCCGGCCAAAGGCGGGCGTCGGGATGTGCCTCGGCCAGGTACTCGAGGATGGCCAGGCTGTCCCAGATCACCTGCCCGTCCTCGAGCAGCGTCGGCACCCTGCCGGAGGGCGAATGCTCGAGGATATGGGCCTTGCTCTCGGGCCGGCGCAGCTTGATGTTGATCTCGGTGAAGGCGATGCCGGCCTGCCTCATGGCGAGCCACGGCCGCAGGCTCCAGCTCGACCAGGCCTTGTTGCCGATCACCAGACGATAGGTCATCAGGACTACCTCGCGCTTTCGACTAGGGGGGCGCCGCGGCTCACGGCCGATCCGAGATCGAGAAGGGATTGCCGTCGGGGTCCTTGCCTTCGCAGCGCGTGAGGCCGCCGCCAGACATCAGCTTGCCGAGCTTGGCGCCGCGCGCCAGGAGCTCGGTGCGAGTCGCCGCGATGTCATTGACCCAGAAACCGATCTTGGGCGGACGTGCCCCGGGACGCGCGGGCCCGTTGTGCAGGGCAATCTTGCAGCCGTCGGCGTCGAATTCCTTCCATCCGGGCTCGTTCGTGCGCATCGGCAGCCCTAGCACATCGCCGTAGAACCGGGCCATACGCTCCATGTCGGACGTGAACAGGATGATCCGCCGCATCGACAGTCGCATGCCCGTCCCCCTGCGTGTCAACTTCCCAACAGCGTGCGCGCGCGTGTCAATTGTAAATCCAGCTCGTCCTGCCGATAATGCCGGCGAACCTTCCTTTGACGAAACGAGCGATGGCATCAAGAGAAAAGACTAAGCAGGCGGCGGGCCCGGCGGCGGTGCTGCTGCCAGCCGACGGCAAGAAGAAGTCGATTCCCATCTGGCTCGCGCGCAACGCGGCCTGGGTGCGCGAGGCCCCG
>JBGGME010000156.1:0-5296 GCA_041288195.1 Hyphomicrobiaceae bacterium | reverse complement strand
AATGGCGCACCCGGCGAGATTCGAACTCACGACCTTTGCCTTCGGAGGGCAACGCTCTATCCAGCTGAGCTACGGGTGCTTGGGATGTCGGCCGGAGCCGCACCATACTCGACCCGCTTTCTGGCATCAAGTCTCGCTTGGTGCCGAATCTCCAAGACTATCAAGCGGTTGCGGGCAACGTGTCGATATTGCCCCAGTCGGTCGGTCCGGGGCCAAAGCGGCCCCCCGGTTGGCATAAACCCTTGTTTTCCATGAGTGATTGCACGTAGTCTGCGGTCCTAATAAAGCCCCGGAAAACGGGGCTCCTCGCAGGGAGGAGAAGTCGGTGCAGGCGCTCTTGGCAGTCAGCCGCGCGATCGATTGGATCAATGCGCGGCTCGGCGTGGTGGCTTGTTGGCTGGTGTTGATCGCCTGCCTGATCAGCGCCGGCAACGCCGGCAGTCGCTATCTCTTCAGCATCAGCTCCAATGCCTGGCTCGAGATCCAATGGTACATGTTCTCGGGCATCTTTCTCCTGGGCGCTTCCTACACGCTCAAGGTCAACGAGCATGTCAGGGTCGACCTGATCTATGCCCACGTCTCGGGACGCACCCGCCTGTGGATCGACGTGTTCGGGATCATCTGCTTCCTGCTGCCGGCGACCATCATCCTCACCGACATGACCTGGCCGTTCTTCTACGACGCCTGGGTGCGCAACGAGGAATCCAACAACGCAGGCGGCCTCATTCGCTGGCCGGTGAAGCTGCTGCTGCCGGTGGGCTTTGCATTCCTGACCGCGCAGGGGATCTCGGAACTCATCAAGCGGATCGCCGCCCTGAGCGGAGCGCTCGAACTCGAAACGCGTTACGACCGACCGCTGCAATAGCCAGCGGCCCAACTGCGGGGGGACCGGAACTTGCCTTTGGAGATGATGGCGCCGCTGATGTTCGGCGCCTTGATCCTGTTCATGCTGATCGGTTTCCCGGTCGCATTCTCGCTGTCGGCGGTCGGACTGTTCTTCGCCTTCATCGCGATCGAGGAAGGCTTCTTCACGCTGACGTATCTCCAGAACCTGCCGCTCAGCATCTTCGGCATCATGTCGAACGACCTGCTGCTGGCGATTCCCTTCTTCACCTTCATGGGGGCGATTCTCGAACGCTGCGGCCTTGCCGAAGATCTGCTGGAAGGAACCGGCCAGCTGTTCGGCGGTGTGCCTGGCGGCTTGGCCTATGCCGTGGTCATCGTCGGCGCGATCCTGGGCGCCATCACCGGAACGGTCGCTGCCTCGGTCATCGCCATGGGCCTCATCTCGCTGCCGGTGATGATCCGCTACGGCTACAGCCAGCGCCTGGCGACGGGCGTCATTGCCGCCAGCGGTACGATCACCCAGGTCATTCCCCCGTCGCTGGTTCTGATCATTCTCGCCGACCAGTTGGGTAGGTCGGTCGGCGACATGTACAAGGTCGCGTTCGGCCCGTCGATCGCCCAGGTCCTGCTGTTCATGGCCTACATCTTCGTCATGTCGCGGCTGCGGCCCCACACCATGCCGCCGCTGCCGCCCGAGGCGCGTACGCTGAGGGGATGGGCCCTGTGGGGCCGCGTCATCTGGGGCATGGTGCCCTCGGTCGTGCTGATCTTCCTGGTGCTGGGTACCATTTTCATGGGATTGGCGACGCCGACCGAGGCGGGCGCGATGGGCGCGGTGGGCGCCATGGTCCTGGCGCTGCTGCACCGGCGGCTGACCTGGCCGCTGGTCCGGCAGGCGATGGAAACCACCATGCGCATCACCGCCATGGTGGTGTTCATCCTGATCGGCTCCCGGGTCTTCAGTCTGGTATTCCAGGGCGTGAACGGCGGGGAATGGATCGAGGATATGCTCGCGGACCTGCCGGGCGGCGTGGTCGGCTTCCTGATCGTCGTCAACCTCTTCGTCTTCTTCATCGCCTTCTTTCTCGATTTCTTCGAGATCGCTTTCATCATCGTGCCGCTGCTGGCGCCGGTCGCGGCGGCTCTCGGCATCGATCTGATCTGGTTCGGCGTGCTGCTGTGCGTGAACATGCAGACCTCGTTCATGCATCCGCCGTTCGGTTTTGCCCTGTTCTACCTGCGCGGCATCGCACCGCCCTCGATCAAGAGCTCGGAGATCTATTGGGGCGCGCTGCCCTGGCTGGGGCTGCAGATCATCCTGGTGGCGGTTCTGATCTTCTGGCCGGAGATGGTGACCTATTGGCTCGACGCCGGTCCCACGGTCGACCCGAACAGCATCCAGATCGAAATGCCCAACCTGGACGATTTCTCGGCGCCGCCGATTCCTGCTCCCAGCCAGTAAATGCCAGAAACAAAAAGGGCGGCTCGATCGAGCCGCCCTTTCTGCATTCGAGAGATAGGCCGCCTATCCCTTCACGCGATCCGCTGCCGAGAAGGTGAAGCTGTCATAGACGCCTTCCGCGATGCGGAACCACAGGAACTGCTCGTCCCGGAACGGCTTCCAGGCATCGTATACCTTCTTGAACTTCGGATTGGCGGCCGCCGTCTCATCGTAGAGCTCGATCGCCGCTTTATAGCAGGCGGTGAGGACCTCGACCGGATACGGCTTCAGCTGCGTGCCGCCGGCAACCAGCTTCTTCAAGGCAGCTGGATTACGTGCGTCGTATTTCGCCATCATGTTGGTGTCAGCCGCGGCGCAGGCCACTTCGAGCGCGGTCTTGTAGCTTTGCGGCAGCTTTTCCCACGCGGCCAGGTTCGGCATGACCGACAGCATCGGGCCGCCTTCCCACCAGCCCGGATAGTGATAGACCGGCGCCACCTTGTTGAAGCCGAGCTTCTCGTCGTCATAGGGGCCGACCCATTCGGCCGCGTCGATGGTGCCCTTCTCGAGCGCCGGATAGATGTCACCGCCGGCCAGCTGCTGCGGCACCACGCCCAGCTTGGTCAGGACCTTGCCGGCAAAACCGCCGATGCGCATCTTCAGGCCGCTCAGGTCTGCCGACGACTTGATCTCCTTGCGGAACCAGCCGCCCATCTGCACGCCGGTATTGCCGCACGGAATGAAGCCGGCGTTGTAGTCCTTCACGAATTCCCGGAACAGGTCCAGCCCGCCGCCCTGATGCATCCAGGCATTCTGCTGCCGGCAGTTGAGGCCGAATGGGATCGCGGTGCCGAACGCGAACGTCGGGTCCTTGCCGACATAGTAGTAGCTCGCGGTGTGGCACGCTTCGACGCTGCCTTCCTGCACCGCGTCGAGAGCCTGCAAGCCGGGGACGATCTCGCCGGCCGCAAACACCTGGATCTGGAACTTGTTGTCGGTGATCGCCGCCACGTGCTTGGAGACGTCTTCGGCTGCGCCGTAGATCGTGTCCAGGCTCTTCGGGAAACTCGAGGTCAGGCGCCACTTGATATCGGGCGCGCTCTGCGCGATGGCGGGCGCGGCGATGGTTGTGGCAGCCGCCGCGGCGCCGAGACCGGCGGTCGCGATAAAATCTCGTCTCTTCATGGTATCCGAATCCTCCCTGGATGACGGGGCGCGCACTCCCGGCGCGATTCCCCTTACGCAACGTTTTTTCCTCTGGGCGGCCGCCAGCTGGGCCGCCTGGAAAACCAAGCCCGCCTAGCTAACCCATCAGTGCTGACAAAAACAAGGAGGATACGGCCAGCGGCGGGGGCGCCACGCCGCATCTAGACCAAGGTCGGAACCCCGCCCGTTTCGGGCCGGCCCATTGGCCACGAAACCGGCGGCAGGGTCAGGCCCGCCGCAGTTCCACAGCCCGTTGCATCAATGCGCCGTCAACCGCGCGCGATATATTCGCGCATCGCCTGGCTTTCCGCCTCGGCTTCCTCGACCTTCATCTTCACGACGTCGCCGATCGAAATCATGGCGACGATCTTGCCGCCCTGGCGCACCGGCACATGGCGGAAACGCCGCTCGGTCATGATCGCCATGACTTGGTCGGGCGTGTCTTCCGGTGTGCAGCAGGTTACTTCCTTGGTCATCAGCTCCGCGACCGGACGGGCCAGAACATCGGCACCGTTCACCCCGACCGCCCGTATGATATCGCGCTCGGAAATAATGCCGGCGATATCACCATTCGGCTTCAGCACCAGCAGGGCGCCGATGCGCTCGCGCGTCAGCACTTCCGTCGCATGCTGCAGGCTTTCGTCAGGCGCAACAGAGATCAGCCGGTGTGGTTTGCCGTGAATGATACTCGCGATGGTCATGCACGCCTCCTTCGCTAATCGCGAAAGCGGGCCCCGATCCCGCAGACCGGCTTAAATCTTAAGGCCAAAATGCCCCCAAATGCCAGCGTGCATTCCCGGATAATGAGGCGTAGCATAACCCTATGACGGCAAAGCAAACCCTGCCCGATCCGCACACTTTGGGCCTGCAGGCCTTGGCCTGGCTGGCCAGCGACGAGGAGCGCCTGGTGCGGTTTCTCAACCTCAGCGGCCTGACGCCGCGGGGCCTGCGCGCCACCGCGACCCACCCGGAATCGCTCGGCGCAGTGCTCGATTACCTGCTGGCATGGGAGCCGCTGCTGATCAGCTTCTCCGAGGAACTCGGCGTGGCGCCGGAAATCATCGCCCATACGCGCCAGAGATTGCCCGGCGCACCACTGCTCAACTGAGCCCGCTCAACTGATCAGTCTCCCCAAAATCGATCGCGGTTGATCGACGTGTCTTTGCTGCACATCACTCGCCGCTGGGGCCCCGGCGCGTCAGTTGCAGGAAGATGTCCTCGAGGTCGGTCTCGACCGTGGTGAGGTCGGCGATCTCCAGCTGGCTGGCGCGCACCTGGTCGAGGATGTCCGACACCTTGGTCTCTGACGGGCGGTAGCGCAGCTTCAGCTGGTGCGGCGCGCCGCCTTCGACCAGCCAGCGCTTCAGGCTCTCCGGCACCGCCGTGATGTCGCGCGCCAGGGTCAGCACCAGCTCCTTGCTGTCGACCCGCGCCAGCAGCTCCTCCTTGCTCTCGCAGGCGATCACCTTGCCGTGGTTGATGATGGCGATGCGGTCGCACAGCTCCTCGGCCTCTTCCAGGTAGTGCGTGGTGAGCAGCACCGTCACGCCCTGCCGGTTCAGCTCGCGCACGTAGCCCCACAGTTGCTGGCGCAGCTCCACATCGACGCCAGCGGTCGGCTCGTCCAGCACCAGCACCGGCGGGTTGTGCACCATCGCCTTGGCCACCATCAGGCGCCGGCGCATGCCGCCGGACAAAGTGCGCGCATAGGAGCCGGCCTTGTCCGACAGGGCGAGCGCCCGCAACAGCTCGTCGGTACGCCGCTCCGCTTTCGGCACGCCGTACAGACCGGCCTGGATGTCC
>JBGGME010000155.1:0-65131 GCA_041288195.1 Hyphomicrobiaceae bacterium | reverse complement strand
CGCCCTTTTCGGCCAGTTTGGCGATTCGCTCATGGAGGGAGATGTCATCGTCGGCCGCATGCTTGATGCGTTGCAGGAGCTGGGAGCTGCAAACCAAGGTGGTTGCGGGCCCCCGCAACCAACTATCAGACCGATGAGAATAGGGTGTCTAGCAGGTAGATCGGTGCGCTGGCCGTCACCATAAGCAAAATGAAATCAATGGCTTCAGTCGCGCATCGAATCCCTCCCTCTCCGCCAGATTGGGTCGTTGAGGTCCGGGGCGACCTGGTGCGCGTCAACCTAGTGATGGTCGAGCGCGCCGGAGGCCGGGGCTCACGGCCTCGTGCGCGGCGTAACCTCGCGCGGCTCCATGAGCAACCGCGGCTCCGCCGGCGCACCCTGGCGTCTTGCCGCTTCGAGCGCGATCGTCCGCCTCCACCTGCGCAGCTGGGCGGTACCGTTGTCTCCAAGTCCCTCGCTTGGATCGATATCGATGTGCGGCCAATCGTTGATGGACGGTCCCAGGTGCCGAAGTCCGTACCTTGCGGCCAGCCTGCTCAACGCGGTTCTCCATAGCTTGTCGCTCCACGCCTTTCGTCCCATCTCGACGACTTGGTAGGCCCCGGGGCCGGCGAGAATAATGTCGGTGGCCTCCCCCCTGCCGTGCGTGGAATTGCGCGGATCTCCGGACAGATTGCCGATCCGGACGGAAGTTCGGCTCAGCGGCCGCACGCCGGAAGCCAATCCCCAGGCCACATCCTGTCCCGGATAATTGCTCGCGATCCAGCCATCCAGCTCCCTTCCGATTCCATACAGCAGGATTTTGTAATCCCCCTGGAAATCCGTGACATATTTGATGAGTGAAATGTCTTTGTTGGCAATCCTCGAATGCATGAGCGCAGTGTCGGTCGGGTTGGCGTAGCCGCGAGAGACGACATTCAGCATGCCTGTCAGGTCTTTGCGTCCGAACATGATTTGCGCGAGACGCGCGCCTTCCGTGGGATTGCTCTCATTGCCGTCGAGGCGTGCGCAGATAACGCGGTAGTGGGCAAAAAGATAATCCTCCATGACGCCATCTGCGGTTCGCGCCCCTGTGTCCCTCGAGAACGAGTGGATGTGGACGCCGCTCAATTGCAGGCGCTCGACGGCACGTCCGATCTCGACGTTGGCCCATGCGGCCGCGATGGGAATTCGATCTCGGCCCCAGATATACGGGTCATCGCCGGATGGATATTCGGTCTTTCCCTTGTACTTTTCGTACGCCCTCTCGTGCCACTCCCTGAATGGAGCCGAATTTTGAAGCCCCGCGAATGTCAGGAAAGCCGCGACATACGCTGGCTCGGCATTCGGCTGCATGGTCCGCACGTGCGCCGCGATCTGGCGTGCACGAGCTTCGGCGGCATTGCCGAAGACCTGTGCTGCCGGGATGGCTTTGAGAAGTGCGATCTCGCCGTCATATAGCGGCGCAACCTGGCCATTCTGTATCCATTTGTTCCATCCGGGCTGCGACAGGACGGGCCCGAGGACCTGCGCGCCGAGCGCGGGAGCCTGTCCGGCAGATTGTGCCGCAGCTGACGACCACAAGGCATCCAATGCAGCGCCTGCCAGCACGCTGCCGGTCCCGACGAGCATGCTTCGCCGGCGCCAAAGCGGCGGCGGAGACGAGCAAACCCGTGGATTGGAACCCGCCAACGACAACTCCCCCCGAGCCGGGCTAGCCGGCCGACGGCGAGGCCCGCCCCGGCGTCAGCTCGCTCGGCCGCGGCTTCACATCCCGCGCCGTCATGTAGATCGCAAGCCCCACCGCGAGGCAGATCGCCAGCGTCGCGAAGATGCTCTGGTAGGCGAGCAGCGAATAGCCCTCGCCCCGGCTCGGGAACAGGGGCGGGATGAAACCCGTCAGCGTCGGCAGCACCGAGGCGCCGAGCAGGGGCGCCATGTTGGTGATGGTGGCGCTGCGTCCGGCGAGGTGGTCGGGGAAGAGGCCGCGCACCTGGGCATAGAGCACGCTGCCGTAGGTGGACGACCCGCTCAGCACCAGCAGCAGGCCGACGGCAACGGGCAGCGAGACGGGAACGACGGCCAGCACCGTGAGCGATGCGAGCGTCAGCGACGCCGCCGCCACGACCACCCACTTCCTCGTATTGAGGACGCGGTCCATGGGTCCCACCAGCAGCGTGCCAACGGTCTGCGCGACAGCCATGCCGAGGAGCACGTGGCCCCGCTCGAGGGTATCGAGGCCGTGCACATCGTGCAGGTAGGGTCCCGACCACAGCACCTGCACCGTCACCAGCACGGCATAGGCGACCATGAACATCACGAGCAGGCGCCCCATGCCCGGCATTCGCATGACCTGCCACAGTCCCGACAGGGCCCCGGGTCCGCCCTCGGTCGGAGTTCGCGGGGCTCCCGGCGGGCGATCACGCACGACCAGAACGAACAGGTAGCCGATCAGCACCGCCACCAGGCCCATGGCGACAAAGGTGAAGCGCCAGCCGATCAGTTGCGTGGCCGCGGCCAGCGGCGTGCCGGCCAGGACCGCACCGAGATGGCTCAGCGCGATCAGCCAGCTCAGCGTCATGCTCCATGACGGGCGGCTGAACCAGGCCGACACCAGCACCACGCTGGCCGTGAACCCCGCCGCGCAGCCGATGCCGGTCACGAACCGGGCCACCGCCATCTGCGCCCCAGTGTCGGCGAGCCCGTGCAGCATCGCCCCGGCTGCCATCGGCACGAACAGGGCGGCGACCGTCAGGCGCGGGCCGAACCGGTCGTACGCGAGGCCCACCGGGATCTGCGCCAACAGCAGCGCGATGAAGAAGCTGGCGTTGGCGAGGCCGAACGCTTCCGGGGAGAGGTCGAGATCGCGGATCAGCTCGGGACCGAGGATCGCCGTGGATGTGCGGAAGAACTGGGCGAGAATGGCGGTTGCGGCCAGCATCGCCAGCAGCGCCACGGCAGCCGTCCATTTGGGTCTGGCAGGCGCGGACATGTCCGCGGGCAGCCCCGAAAGACGATCGTTCACCCGGCCTGCTCCCCACTCCCCGCGCTCGCGCAAATTCGCGCGGACGCTTCCCTGCGCGTCTGTAGCAAAATATCCTTCCGCCCACCCCGCTTTTCGCCGAACTAGCTAAAGCAATCCTTGCGCGCGTGCAATACACGGTTGCTCGGATTGAGACTAAGCCTCGTTCAGTGCGAGCAACTCCTGCGCGACGAGTGTGCGTGCGGCTCTCAGGCCGCCGCCTCCGGCGGCGCCCGCCGTCCGCTTTTGGCCTGCGGCGCGGGCCGCTCCGCCAGGAAGTGGCGGCCGAGGTCGACGGTGGCGCGCCGGCCGATGTCGGCCCTGGCGCGCGCCAGCCACTTCTCGGTCTCGCTGCGGCCGGCGCCGAAGAGGTAGGTGAGGAGCTCGAGCTCCGGCTTGGCCTTGCTCTCGGGCGCCAGCGTGCTGGTGAAGCGGCCTGCCTCGATCAGATGGAAGCGGTGGCGGGCGATGCGCGCGTCCGCCGAGCCCGCCCGCAGCGACCAGCGCGAGGCATGCGCGCGCACCGTCTCGATCACCTCGATATCGCGCAGCATGGGCTGGCCGAAGGTGATCTGGTTGATGCGTGCCGAGATCTCGCGCGTGCTGGTCGGCACGCCCTCGCTGCGTACTGGGTTGAGCTTGACGATCAGCGTATCGGCGACCGGGCTGTCGCGCGCCAGGGTGAGGAGATCGGGGTTGGCCGAGAAGCCGCCGTCCCAGTAGGCGCGCCCGTCGATCGACACGGCGTGATGCAGGGTAGGTAGGCAGGCCGAGGCCAGCACCGACTGCACGGTGATCTCGCGGCGGCGGAAGAGGCGCGGTCGGCCGGTCGCCACATCGGTGGCGGCGATCAGCAGCTCGGGTCCCTGAGTGGTGCGCAGTAGCGCGAAATCGATGTGGGCCTCGAGCAGCTTGCGGAAGGGATCGAAGCCCAGCGGGTTGAAATCGTAGGGCGAGAACAGGGTTGCCACCTGCGCCAGCGCCTGCGAGCGGCTCAGGCTCGCCAGCCACGGATTGTTGCGCAGCAGATCGGGAACGCCGGCCTTGGCCACCGCCTCCCACACCGTGCGCAGCTTGGCGCGCGCGCCCGGCCGGCCGGTCTCGGCAAGCCCCGCCGCCACCGCCACTGCATTGACGGCGCCGGCGCTCGTTGCGCTGATCCAGCCGAGCTCGAGCGTCTCGTCTTCGAGCAGGCGATCGAGCACGCCCCAGGTGAAGGCGCCGTGCGCGCCGCCGCCCTCGAGCGCCAGATTGAGACGCTGCTTGTGCTTGAAGAAGAACAATTCACAAGCCCCCCGACCGCCGGCACCGCATCAAGGCGATCTTCAGGGCCCAATCATGGCAGCACATCGAGAAGTTGACATCTCTTGTGACAGTTTTCCATCGCGAAAGGGGAGAGAACGTCCAGTCGCCTTGATGCGCGTCAACCCCGCACCACGCGTGTCTCAACCATCGAGGAGCTCAACTCAGCCTTCGTCGCCCAGAATAAAAGCAAAGCCCCGTCGCCGCGCAGGGCTAATCTACTCAATGGCGCGCCCTGCGCTCGTCCTTCAACTTTTCAATCTTCTTCTTTGCAATGCCAGCACTAACCTTAGCCCCGTGCTTCTCACTCTCTAATTTTTTGATGCGTTGCTCGAACTCAGCGACCTTCTGGGCGAGGTGCGTCCTCACCTTTTCGTCGTGGTTCATCTCCCGTCTCATCAACTCAAGCTCTTTCGAGAGATGCTTTAACTCCCCATCATGCTCCTTCTTCCCGTCTTCCAATGCATCAATCCGACCAATGAACTCTTGGATCTTCGCCCAAACCTTCCCAGCAGTGTCCAGTACCGCCATCGACGCTCACTCCTCCCGTTGCAATGCGCGTATTGTATCAGCTTCTCTCAAAGACAGATTGTCGCACTGTGGGCCTTAACTCCTGCAAAATCAGTGCAAAATCCACGTAACTCATTGAAAAGGCGGGTGCGGTCTCATCATGGCAGCACATCGAGCGGCAGCACAACCGGCACGCCGTCGACGACCACGTAGCGCGCCTTGATGCCGTAGACGGCGGCAAGGTGCTCGATCCGCAGCACATCCTCCGGCGCGCCTGCCGCCACCGCGCGGCCGGCCTGCATCAGCACGATCCTGTGACAGAAGCGCGCGGCGAGCGAGAGGTCGTGCAGCGCTACAACCACGGTCCGGCCCGCCGCGGCGAGCGCGGTGAAATGCCGGAACAGGGCGAGCTGGTGCGCCGGATCGAGGCCCGCGGTCGGCTCGTCGGCGAGCAGCACGCGCGGCTCCTGGGCCAGCGCGCGGGCAACCAGCACGCGGGCCCGCTCGCCGCCCGACATCTCCAGCACCGGCCTGTCGGCGAGATGGGTGACATCCATTGCCGACAGCGCGGCGGCAACGGCCAGCGCGTCGGCCTCGGATTCGCCGGCCCCCATCGGCTGGTAGGGCAGGCGGCCGAGCGCCACCACCGCGCGCGCGGTGAGCGCCCAGTGCACGGTGCGCTCCTGCGGCAGGTAGGCGAGCACGCGCGCACGCTCGTGCGGTCGCCAGTCGGCGATCGATCGCCCATCGAGCGACGCCGTGCCGGCCGTCGGCGCGATCAGCCCCGCGAACGTGCGCAGCAGGGTCGTCTTGCCGGCGCCGTTGGGCCCGATCACCGCCGTCATCTCGCCCGCGCGCGCTGCGAACTCGAGACCCGCGATCACCTCGCGCGAGGCGAGCCTGACATGCAGCCCCTGCGCCTCGACCCTCATGGCGCGAGCTCCGCGCGGGTCCTCAGCACCAGCCACACGAAGAACGGCGCGCCGATCAGCGCGGTGAGCACGCCGATCCTGAGGTCGACCCAGGGCTGGACCAGCCGCAAGGCCACGTCGGCGACCAGCAGCATGATGGCGCCACCGAGGAAGCTTGCCGGCAGCAGCAGCGCGGGCCGGTGCCCCGCCAGCGGACGCAGGGCGTGCGGGACGATCAGGCCGACGAAGCCGATGATGCCCGTCACGGCGGTTGCGGCACCCACGCTGAGTGCCGTGCCGGCGACGACCATGAGGCGCGTGCGTGCAAGGTCGATGCCGAGGCTGCGCGCCGCGTCCTCGCCCAGCGTGAGCGCATCCAGCGCCCGCCCGACGGTGAGCAGCAGGCCGATGCCCACCAGCATCAGCGGCGCCGACAGCCACACCTGCGTCAGGCTGCGGTCGGCGAGCGATCCCATGATCCAGTACACCATCTCCACCGACGCGAACGGGTTCTGCGACAGGTTGAGGACGAGCGAGATCAGCGCCGCCGCGAAGCTCGAGACGGCGAGCCCCGCCAGGATTAGCGTCACCGGCCCGCCATAGACGCCGGCGAGTGCGATCACGGCCAGCATGGCCGCGGCCGCGCCGATCAGCCCCCCCAGCGGCAGCGCGAAGGCGAAGGCGGCGGACAGGCCGAGATGGATCGCCAGCACCGCCCCGAGCGCGGCCCCGCCCGAGACGCCGATCAGGCTCGGCTCCGCCAGGGGGTTGCGCAGGTAGCCCTGCAGCGCTGCGCCCGACAGTCCGAGCGAGCCGCCGATGAGCACGCCCAGCACCGCGCGCGGCAGACGGATCTCCTTGAAGATGAGGGCCCCGGCATCTCCTGAGAGCAGGATGCCGAACCCCGTCGGGCCGACCGCTAGGGACAGCAGGAACGCGGCGACGGCCGCCGCAGCGAGCGCGCCGAGCAGCCTGGCAGCCTTGCCGTCCCACAGGGCCCGCGGCGCTGTCATCGGGCCCGCGCCTCGATGCGGCCGCGCGCGGCGGCCAGCTGCTCCACCGCCTCGATGATGTGCGGCGTGCCGCACAGCCACATGCGCCACGGCAGCTCGATCGAGGCGCCCCGTTTGCGCAGCAGGCCGATCACGGGGTGGCGCAGGTTGTCGGCCACCGCCGTGCGATATTCATCCGCGCCGCTCGACAGCACCAGCAGGTCGGGCGGGCGTGCGAGCAGGGCCTCGAGCGGGACGACGCCGCTGCGCGCCAAGGGATAGTCCGCCGCCATGTTGCGCAAGCCCGCGGCGGCGAGTGCGGCGTCGGCAAGGCTGTCCGCGCCGGAGACTGCGCCGCTGACCTGGTAGATGACGGCGGTCGGGTGCTGCCCGCGCTCCGCACCGCGTGCGAGGCTTGCCAGGCGCCGGTCGTAGTCCGCGATCATCGCCTCGCCTTTCGCCCGCTCCCCGACGGCCGCGGCCACCTTCCGCACCGCGGCGCGCACGCCGTCGAGGTCGTTGGCGAGCGGAACCACCACCATGTTACGGCCCAGCCGCCGCAGCAGCCCCACCGTGCCGGAGACGCCGAAGGGCCCCGCCAGCACCAGGTCGGGATCGTGGCGCAGCACCTCCTCGGCGCCGCCGCGGGTGAAGGGGATGCCGCGCCCCTTCTCGGGGATGGCGGAGACGGCCGGGTCCGCCAGCAGGTGGGTCACGGCGGCGATGCGCTCGCGCGGCACGAACTCGACCAGCAGCTGGTCGGCGCACAGGTCGAGCGAGACGATGCGGCGCGGCTTCTCCGCCGGCTGAGCCGGAGATTGCGCGGCGACCGACCCGCATTGAGCCCATGCCAATGCCGCAGCCGCCAGCGCCATCGCCGCCAGCGGCTGCCGCAACGCTCTGGAGACGTTTGCTACTTCAACCTCCGGGGATCCTCGACACCGCCGAGCGTCAGCTTGACGCCCGCATAGGCCGCAATCGGGGGCGCATCATAGCCGTAGACCTCTTGATAGTGCCGATCGAGCAGGTTCTCAACGCGCCCGAACACCTCCACGGCCGGAGTGATCTTGTAGGAGGCCGTGGCGTTGAGCAGCCAGTAGGCGTCGAGCGCCACGCGCTCGGTCGGGAAGAAGAACGGCATCCGGAACGCGATGTCCTCCTGGCGGCCGTTGTAGATGGCACCGATGGTGGCGGTGCCGCGCCCACCCATGAAGTCGTATGCGAGGTCCACCTTGCCCGCATGCGGTGGCCGCCGCAGCTCGCGCTCGCCGTCGGGGTTGCGCGCGTCCGTGTAGGTGTAGGCGCCGCCGAGCGTGATCTCGCGCGTGAGCTTGAAGCGGGCCGCCACCTCGACACCCTCGCGCGTGCTCTCGCCCGGCAGGTTGACCGACGTGAACGTACCCGGACGCGGCCCCGGCGCGGTGCCGTTGATCTTGTTGGTGAGGTCGGAGTTGAAATAGGTCACGTCCAGGATCGCCACCCCCTTGAAGAACGTGAACTCGACGCCGGCGTCCCAGCCGAAGCTCTCCTCCGGCGTCAGCGCGGCGTTCGGCACGAAGAAGGGGCTCGTCCCGAACTGCTCGTACATGGTGGGCAGCTTCACGGCCGTGCCGACGCTGGCGTGCGGCCGCATGTAGAGCTCCTTGAGCACCAGCGAGGCCGCTGCCCGCCAGGTCGTGAAGTCCTGGAAATTGTCGTTGTCGTCCCGGCGGATGCCCGCGGTCAGGAACAGGCGGTCGGCGAAGTCGCCGCGCCATTCCCCCGTGTAGGCCATGCGCCCGCGCGCGCGCTCCAATCCATCGGCGAAGTCGCCGAACGGCGTGAAGCGCTCGTCCTCCTTCTCGACCCGGCCGGTGAACGCATGCTTCATCCACAGCGCCGGCATGTTCAGGCGATAGGTGGCGAGGTAGGCGTACTTCTCCGCCTCGCTGATGTTGCGGCTGAAGCTTGCGAAGAAGGAGCGGTCGGTGTCGGCGGTGGTCGTGCTGTTGTGGTTGATGCGGAGCTCGTGGGTCAGCGCGCCGCCGAGCATGTCCCAGCGCAGGTTGCCGCCCGCCAGAAACACCCGGTGATCGAGCGTGGAGCGGTCGTCGATGGCGGTGGCGAGCGTCCCCGCCGGTCCGCCGAAGCCGTCGCGGTCGGCCTGCTTGTCGCTCTTGCGCACCGTGAAGTCGAGCGTGACGCCCGGCAGCAGCGTCGCGCCCGCCCGCATCGTGAAGGTGCCCAGGCGCGAGCCGTCGTCCTCGTCGCCGACCGGGGCGATGTTGTAGCCCGCGGTCTCGCGCACCTGGTAGGACACCGACAGATGCACCTTGTCGTTGCCGACCGCGACGCGGCCGGCGACGTCCGTGGTCCCCATCGAGCCGCCCTCGGTCCGCACCGTGAGGGTCAGCGGCCCCTGCCCGCGCCGCGTGATGATGTTGATCACGCCGCCCACCGCATTGGAGCCGTAGAGGCCGCTCATGGGCCCGCGAATGATCTCGATGCGCTCGATGTCGTCGGCGGAGAGATTGGAGAAGTCGAACTCGCCGTCGGCGGTGTTGTTGGCCTCGATGCCGTCGATCAGGACCAGCGTGTGGTTGCCCTCGGCGCCGCGGATGCGCACCTGCGTGATATTGCCGAAACCGCCGCTGCGGCCCACCGAGACGCCGGGCAGGCTGCGCAGCGCCTCGGCCGCGTAGCGGATCTGCCGCGCGCGCAGCTCCTCGCCGGTGACGACCGTCACCGCGTTGCCGACCGTGTAGGCGGGAACGCCGGCGATTGCGCTCTGCTCGGTGGAGAGTGCGGTGGTCTCGCCGGGAGCGGCCGCCGGGGCCTGGCTCGGCGCCGCCGGGGCGGGCCGCGGGGGTGGAGCCTCGAGCGTGGCCCCCTGCACGGTGATGCCCGGCAGCGCGATCGGCTGCTGGGCGAGCGCTGGCAGGGACAGGACAGGCAGGCCGGTAAGGCCTGCTGCAAGCATGTAGGACTGCAACGACGACGAACGCATGACGCCTCTCCAAGGGTTGGAGCGGAGCGATCGCGTCGGACTTGTCTAAGGGAAGCGGACGAGCAGCCGGAGCCGGCGCGCGCTTTCGCGCCCGGCGATCCGTCTAGGCTGATCCTCTGATACCTCCTGCGGACACGACCGGCACGACCCCACGCTCGAACATGAGCCGTCGCCACTACGGGTGTCCGCTCAACCGCACGCCCCGCGCGGATGATGGGCGACTGGTGCCGGCAGGTCTCCTGGCTCACGGCTGATGCGCGTTGCGCCCGCCTTCCCGCCGGTTGCCCGGCAGTGGCATGTGGGCGACGCTCGCCGCTTACAGTTGCGGGGGCAGCCGCAGCTTTGAGGCCTCGCCCGAAGGCTTACCTCGCACCGCGTTCCCTTTTCACCCGCTGCGACCCTCGCGAGCCGCAACAGGAACCGTCACGCGCCCTCATCGAAGCGGCGCAGGCGGGAGGTTGTCAACAGATTACGAAGGGAGCGAGTTCGATCTCGCTTGCATGCTGGCGCGCCGGCCACGCTCACGCTTCGCGCCGAGGCCACTTAGAAGCAGAACACGCGCTGCGAGAAGGCCGAGAGGTCGAGCAGCAGCGCCTCGCCGCGCACCGCGACGAGATAGAGCGCGCCGGCGAGCAGCAAGCCGACACCGGCAAGCAATGCGCGGCGCACGCCCGCCGGCATCAGCGGCCGTCCGGCGTCCCGTTCGCCAATCTCGGTATCGGTCTGCATGCTCCTCACGCGGGCTTCGCTTCCAGCAGCTCCAGCCGCGCCACGGGGCGCTCCTTGATCGGCCAGTGGATCGCGGCGGCGAACAGGCCGAGCGCGATCGAGACCCACCACATCATATCGTACGACTTGGTGGCGTCGTAAAGATAGCCGGCAAGCCACAATCCGCTGAACGAGCCCAGCTGATGCGACAGGAAGACGACGCCGAACAGCATCGTCATCCACCGGGTGCCGAAGAACACCGCCACCAGGCCCGAGGTCAGCGGCACCGTCGACAGCCAGAGCAGCCCGAGCAGGATGCTGAGGCCGATCACGACCGCCGGCGTAATAGGCAGGAACAGCAGCCCCAGGAACACGAAGCAGCGGCCGAAGTAGATGAGGCTCAGGCCCCGCCGCTTCTCGATGAAGCGCCCTGACTGTCCTGCGATATACGTGCCGACGAGATTGGCGAGGCCGACCATGGTCAGCGCGATGACGCCGACGCTGGCGTCGAGCCCGTGGTCGGCCACGAAGCCCGGCAAGTGGACGCTGTAGAAGGCGACGTGGAAGCCGCACACGAAGAAGCCGATGGTCAGCAGCAGATAGCTCGGGTGCGTGAATGCCTCGACGAATGCCCCTCCCAGCGACTGCGTGTCCACCATGCCGGAACCCGCGTTGGGCTTGCCGGCGAGCGTCCAGGCGAGCGGCAGCACAAGCGCCGTCGTCGCCAGCAGCATGAGCAAGCTCGCCTGCCAGCCATAGAACTCCATCAGCAGGTGCGTGTAGGGAAACGCCACGAACCCGCCGATGCCTGAGGCCATGCCGAGCGAGGCGATGGCGCTGGTGCGCTTGTCGGGGGGCGCGGCGCGTGCCACCGCGCCCACGAGCGAGGTCACGCCGGTGCCGCTGACGCCGATGCCCAACAGCACGCCGCTCATCAGGAGATCGAAGCCCGACTGGGCCGCGTACATCATGTACATGCCCGCCATCGTGGCGACGGTGCCGCCGACGACCACGCGTCCCGCGCCGTAGCGGTCGGCGACGATGCCGGCGAACACGGCGCCCAGCCCCCACACCAGGTTCGCCATCGCCATGGCCGTGGAGAACGGCTCGCGGCCGATGCCGAGGTCCTTGGTCATGGGCGTGAGGTAGAGGCCCATCACCTGCCGGATGCCCATGGCGATGCCGACGATCAGGCCGGCGCACAGGATGACGACCCAAAGGGGCCGGGTCGCCGCGGGCGCCGGCGGCGCAACTTTCTGCATTGTCGCGATTCCTCGAGGTTTCCGGGAGGAGTACTACAGTTGAGGCGTTCGCGAGCGCGAATATTTCTCACGGCTCTCATGACCTTTCGTCATGCCAGGGCCGCCCGCCGCAATGCTCGCCGCTCCAGCTCCACGATCTCGCCGCTCTCCGTTTCCAGCCCGCGGCCGATCAGCTCGATGGACCAGGGCGGCCCCTCGATGCGGTAGAGATTGTAGCGGGCGAGCGGCTCGGCCTTGTGGGGGCGCGAGAGAGACGCCGACGGTGCCCCCACAACCGGCGTCGCCGTCGGCCCCGTGCCGCACCAGGCCAGCATGTTGTGGTGGTTGTGGCCGTGCACGACGAGTTCGGCTCCGTGCCGTGCGAGAATCCGCTCGAGCTCGACGGCGTCGCGCAGGCCGCGCAGGCGCTTGGCTTGGCCCGGCAGCGGCGGGTGATGGATCAGCACCAGGCGGAAGTGGCCCGCGCGGCCCAGGCGCTCGAGCACCTTGTCGAGACGGGCAAGCTGCTCGGCGCCGACCCGCCCCGACGCCACCAGCGGTAGCGTCGTGACCGCCGAGTTGACGCCGACGATCGCCACTGCCCCGAGCATGCGCACGAAGGGGAACTCGCCCCCGCCGGCATGCTCGGCGCCCTGCGCGCAGGAGGCCATGTAAGCCGACCATCGCGCCGTGCCCGGGTCCCTGCCCAGTCGCGAATAGATGTCGTGGTTGCCGGGAATGACGCTCACCGCGTGCGCCGCGCCCAGGCTCTCGACCCAGGCCAGCGCATTGATGTGCTCCTGCGGCAGGCCGATGTTGACGAGATCGCCCGTCACGGCGATGTGGTCGGGCGCCTGCGTCATGAGGTCGGCGACGATGCGGTCCAGCACCTCGCGCTGGTAGGCGTCGCGGCGGTTGCGCAGCCAGTTGGCGTAGCCGAGCAGCCGCTTGACGTTCCAATAGCGCGGGCTGAAGCCGGCGATTGGGCCCAGGTGCACGTCCGTCAGGTGCGCGATGGTGATTTGCGTTTTCATGCCTCGCGCCTCACTAGCGACTTTGCGCGAGCTTGCCAAACGCCCCCGGGCGGCTGAAAGGAGGGGGCGATCGCGCGCCGGAGAGGCAGATGGTCAGGCCAGTACTCAGGCCAGTGCTCAGCCCAGTGGTTAGGCCAAATGGTTAGAAATGTCGTCCTGGTCAAGACGCTGCAGCGCTACTGGCGCCTGACGCGCGGCCTGACCATGGGCGTGCAGGCGCTTGTGCTCGATGGCGAGCAGCGCGTGCTGCTGGTGCGGCACGGCTACCAGCCGGGCTGGCATTTCCCGGGCGGCGGCTTGGAGAAGGGGGAGACCGTGGCCACCGCATTGGTGCGCGAGCTGCAGGAGGAGGCCGGCATAGCCCTGTCGGTGCCGCCGCAACTCTTCGGCGTCTACGCCAATTTCCGCAACTTTCCGGGCGATCACATCGTCCTCTTCGTCGCCCGCAAGTGGCGCCAGGACCGGGTGCCGCCGCCCAACGCCGAGATTCGCGAGCAGGGTTTCTTTGCCGCCGACGCATTGCCGCAGGGTGCGACCGACGCGTCGCGCCGCCGCATCGCCGAGGTTCTGGACGGAGTGTCGAGGAGCGAGACGTGGTGAGCCAGGATCGCAACATCATCATGCGTCAGGCTGGTCCTGAGGATTCGCGCGACATCCGCGACCTGCATGCGCGCGCCTTCGGCCCGGGCCGGTTTGCGCGCGCGGCCTATCGCGTGCGCGAGGGCACGCCGGAGTTCTCGCCGTTCTGCCGCGTGTGCCGGATCGACGGTCGGCTCGCCGCGGCCGTGCGTTTCACGCCCGTTCGGATCGGCGGCAAGGGCGGCGCACTCCTGCTCGGCCCGCTGGCGGTGGAGCCCGATTTCGCCAACCAGGGCTACGGGCGTGGGCTGGTCGGCAAGGCGCTGGAGGACGCGCGCGCCGCCGGCATCGCCATCGTGGTCCTGGTCGGCGACGAGCCCTACTACGCCCGCCTCGGCTTCAAGCGCGTGCCGCCGGGCCAGATCGTGCTGCCGGGGCCCGCCAACCCCGAGCGCATTCTCGCCGTGGAGCTGGCAGAGGGGGCGCTCGCCGGCTATTCCGGCCTTGTCGGTGCGGATCGTGATGCGTAGCGCGACCTCCCTCCCTTCACGCTACGTCCCGCCCGCTTTCTTCGAGGCATCGATCCATTTCTCGATCTGCACGGACGTTCCCGCCACGTAGCCCTGACCCTCGTAGAAGCCGAGCGCGCCTTCGTTGCCTTTGCGCACGAGCAGGTTGACCTTCCACACCCCGCGCGCCTCGAGCCAGGCTTCCGCCGCCGCGACCAGCGCAGCGCCGAGCCCGCGGCCCCGGCACGCCGGATCGACGCTCACGTAGTACATGGTGCCGCGATGACCGTCGTGGCCGACCATGGCACTGGCCACGACGCGCTCCCCGACGAGCCCTACCAGCACATCGGAGTTCACCTTGCCGCGCGCGAATGCCAGATCGGCCGCCGGGTCGTTCCAGGGCCGCGTCAGCCCGCACGCGTGCCACAAGGCGATGACGGCGGCTTCCTCCCCGTCCGCCATCGATCGCACCGTCAGCTCGTCGCCTGTCACGAGCCCGCCCCTCGGGACGCGTCGTCCGCAACCTTGCCGTACTCTGCCAGCAGCCATCGGCACACCGCCAGCGCCGAGACGGCACCCGCGAACTGCGCCAGCACGAACGGCGCCACGTCCGCCGGCCGGATGCCCGCAAACGTATCGGAGAACGCGCGCGCCAGCGTCACGGCTGGATTGGCGAACGAGGTCGATGCCGTGAACCAGTAGGCCGCCGTGATGTAGAGCCCCACGGACGTCGCCACGGCCGCCGCGTTGGCGCGCAACGTGAGCAGGATGGTCACGACCAGCCCGAACGCCGCCACCCACTCGGCAAACCACTGCGCGGGGCCCGAGCGCGCCTTGGCCGAGACCTGCAGCACGTTCTCCTCGAACATGAGATGCGCCGCCATCACCCCGAGCACCGCTCCGACGACCTGCGCGCCGACATAGGCCAGCGCTTCGGCGCGCGCAATCTCGCCCCGCAACGCGAACACGGCCGTCACCGCCGGATTGAAATGCGCGCCCGAGATTGGACCCAGCATGGTGATGAGGACGACCAGCATCGCCCCTGTCGGCAGCGTGTTGCCGAGCAGTGCCAGGGCGACATTCCCGCCCGCCAGCCGCTCGCCCATGATGCCGGAGCCGATCACCGTGGCCAGCAGGAATGCCGAGCCCAACGCCTCCGCGCCGAGCCGCCGACCCAAAGACGAGCCCGCCATCGCTTCATGCCCTCTCTGAAGTCGCCGCGGCCTGGTCCTTGCCGATCGCATCGAGGTGGCGCTGCAGCGCCAGGCGGTCGATGGATGCGAGCGGCAGGTTGCAGAAGATGCTGATGCGCTGGTTGAGCATGCGGTGCGTGTCGGCGAACGCCAGCGCCCGCTCGGCCTCGCCGCCTTCCGCACGCGAGGGATCGGGTAGGCCCCAGTGTGCACTCATGGGCTGGCCCGGCCACACCGGGCAGACCTCTTCGGCGGCGTCGTCGCAGACGGTGAATACGAAATTGAGCGGCGGCGCATCGGGGCCCGCAAACTCCTGCCACGACTTGGAGCGCAGCCCCTCGGTCGGGTAGTTGAGGCGCTTGAGCAGCGCCAGCGCGAGCGGATGGATTGTTCCCCGCGGCTGGCTGCCGGCGCTGTGGGCGATGAACCTGCCCTTGCCCAGACGGTTCATCACGCATTCGGCGATCACGGAGCGGGCCGAATTGTGCGTGCACAGGAACAGGACGTGATAGGGACGGTCGCTCACTTGCGCGCTCCTTTGCTTGCTCCACAGACATCGACAGCCGCCGCGAAGGCTTGCCCGCACAGCTCCGGCCGGCCCTGGCAGCAGTCCTCGGTCAGATAGGCCAGCAGCCTGCGCATGCCCTCCACGTGCACCGCGTAGCGCACATAACGGCCGTCGCGCGTCGCGTGCAGCAGCCCCGCGCGATCCAGCTCCTTGAGGTGGAAGGACATATTGGTGGGCCCGATGCCGACGCGCTGGGCGATCTCGCCTGCCGGCATTCCTGTCGGCCCGCGCTTCACGAGCAGGCGGAAGATCCGCAGCCGGTGCTCATGCGCCAGCGCGGCCAGCCCAGCCACGATCTTGCTCTCGTTCATTCCGGCAATATTTCAAGACTTATTGTAATGTGCAAGTGACATGCGCCTGGGGTGTGGCTAGACCGCCCAGTAACCCTCAACCGCAGCCGCAGCCCTTGTCGCCGGCCGCCTTCGCATCGGCGTCCTGCCGGCAGCAGGCATCCGTCGCCACAGGTGCCGGCCCGCCGCAGCATCCCGCGCTCGCAGCGGCTCCGCCGGCGATCGGCGCGCTGCACACCCCGGTCTCCGGCAGCACCAGCTCGACGCGCTCGGCCGCGTCCCGGTCGCCGCCAATATCGGCCATGGTCGAGCGCACCTGCTCGTAGCCCGTCATCATCAGGAACGTCGGCGCCCGCCCATAGGACTTCATGCCCGCCAGATAGAAGCCGGGCTCGGGCTGCGCCAGCTCGCGCGCGCCGTGCGGGCGCACGGTGCCGCAGCTGTGCAGGTTGGGGTCGATCAGCGGCGCCAGCGCCGGGGGGCATTCGAGCGCCGGGTCCAGCGCGATGCGCAGCTCGCGCAGGAACGACAGGTCCGGCCGGAATCCCGCAGCCACGATCAGCTCGTCGGCGATCACGTTGCGACCGCAGCATGCCGATCCCGCGCCGACGCGAACCCTGTCCTCGCCGCTCGTCGTGACATGGCTCGCGCGAAACCCGGTCTCGATGCGCACGCCGCCCTGGCGCACGATGCCGGCGAACTGCAAGCCCAGCTCCCCGCGCGCCGCCAGCTTGTCGTTGGCGCCGCCGCCGAACGATTTCTCCGGGTTGTCGCCCCGCAGGAGCCAGACGATCTGGGTTCCGGGCTCCGTCTCCTTGAGGCGGGCAAGATCGATGATGGTGCCGATTGCCGAATGCCCCGCCCCCAGCACGGCCACGGTCTTGCCGGCATAGCGCGTCCGTTCGGCACCGAGCACGTCGGGCATGCCGTAGGCGATGCTGCCGCCGTGCTCGGCCTCGCCGATGGCTTCGAGCCCGTTGGCCCCCGCGGGGTTGGGCGTGCCCCACGTGCCGGAGGCATCGATCACCGCGTCGGCGCGCAACACGCTCGGTCCCTTGCCGTTGCTGTAGCGGATCTCGAAGGGCGCCTTCTCCCGCCCCGCCGTCTTGGCCTTGTCGAGGCCCGCGCGCGAGATCGACGTGACGCGCGCGTCGGTGCGGACATGCGCGGCCAGCCGCGTCCGGGTCGCCAGCGGCTCCAGGTAGTGCGCCACCAGCTCGGCACCCGTCGGATAGTGATCGGGATCGGGGCTGTTCCACCCGGCCTCCAGCAGCAGGCCTTCGGACGCCTTGTCGACGTTGTAGCGCCAGGGCGAGAACATGCGCACATGGCCCCATTGCGCCACCGCATGGCCTACCGCCTCGCCCTGCTCCAGCACGATCGGCTCGATGCCCCGTCCAAGCGCGTGCGCCGCCGCAGCCAGCCCGGTCGGGCCGCCGCCGATGATGGCAACCGTCTTTGCCGCACTCGCGCTCATGTCTTGGATCCTTCCGGCTTCTTCGAGCCCGTGGACGAAATGCCTATGCCGCCGTATCGGCCGCTTGCCGGACCGCGGCACAATCGCCCTCGGTGCAGCACTCGGCCACCAGGAAGTCGAGCAGGCCGCGCATCACCTGGTAGTTGGCGCGGCAGATCAGCGTCGTGGCATCGCGCTCCTGCGTGAGGAGGCCGACGATGACGAGCGCCTTGATGTGATGGGAGAGCGTGGATGCCGGGATCGCCAGCCGGCTCTGCAGCTTGCCGACCGCCAGGCCCGGCGCGCCGGCCTTGACCAGCGCGCGATAGATGCGAAGCCGGGTCGGGTTGCCGAGCGCTTCCAGGCGGGCTGCTGCATCGCTGATCTTCATGGCGCACATGTAGTCCGCGCCGCGCCCGCCGTCAACTATATTTCTGGATTTATCGAAATAGCATCCTGGCGCGGCTAGGTCGCGGGCGTGCGGCCCTCGAGCACAGTCGCGAGCACGTCGGTGTCGATGTTGCCGCCGCTCAGGATCAGCCCGACGCGCTTGCCGGCCATCCGCCTGCGCTCCTTGAGCAGGGCCGCCAGCGGTGCCGCGCCCGCGCCCTCGGCGACGTTGTGGGTGGCGGTCCAGTATAGCCGGATCGCCTCGGCGATCTCGTCCTCCTCGACGCGCACGATGCGCGCCGCGCCCTTGGCGATGATCTCGATTGCGGCCGCGTGCGGCTCGCGGCAGGCCATGCCGTCGGCGAACGTGCGGGCCGAGTTGGTGGGCACCGGCCGGCCCGCCTCGAACGACAGCGCCACCGCCGGTGCCGCCTCGGCGACCACGCCGACGATCTCGGTCTTCAACCCCAGCAGGTCGCGCGCCGCGATCAGCCCGCAGATGCCGGAGCCCATGCCGATCGGCGCATAGACCGCGGCGAGATCGGGCACCGCGCGGTAAAGCTCCAGAGCGTAGGTGGCGACGCCTTTGACCAGTTGCGCGTCGAAGGAGGGCACGAAGTGGAGGCCTCGCTCCGCCGCGACCTGCCCCGCATACGCCTTGGCCTCGTCGAAGTCGCGGCCATGCACGACAAGCTCCGCACCGAAGCTCTCCATCGCCCTGTTCTTCTCGGCGCTGTTGCCGTGCGGGACCAGGATGGTGGCGGAGAGCCCCGCGCGCCGAGCGGCGAGCGCGATCGACTGGCCATGGTTCCCGCGCGTTGCCGTGATGACGCCTTCCACCTCCGGATGCGCCCGCTTCAGCCAATCCATGTAGGTGATGCCGCCGCGCACCTTGAAGGCGCCGATGGGCGAGTGGTTCTCGTGCTTGACCCACACTTGCGTGCCAGCCCGCTCTGCCAGCAGGGGCCATGCGTACTGCGGCGTCGGCGGCACGAGCGGCTGCACGAGACCGGCCGCCGCCTCGAGGTCGGCGAGCGAGAACAGGGATGGTGCCCCACGGGCCGCGGCCCGCGCCGGCCGGGGTCGCGGCTTAGCCGTTCTTGCGGACGTTATTCTTGCCTACGGCCTCGGGGAACACCCACATGGCGACAACTGCGAATACGCCGAAGCCGATCACGAACCAGAACAGATGCCCGTTGCCGATCGACCTCTCCCAGAAAGCGACCGCGACCGCCACCGCCAGCGCGATCGCCGACAATATCGTCTTGACGTCACTCGGCATGTGAGGCTCCGCGGCATCCCCCTCCCCCTGCGGGGAGGGGTCAGGGGTGGGGGTGTCTCCCGACCCTAGTAGTTCCCCAGCGGCTGCGCCGAGGCAAGATCGGGCCGCTTGGGACGCCCGCGCAGGTTCTTCTTGAGGTGCGCCTCGCCGTAGCCGTTGAAGAGGTGCCCCAGCAGCCCGCGGTCGAGGTCCGACGTCCCGAACAGCCAGTCCGCAATCGGGAACGTCAGGTTCATGTTGGTCTCCATCATCAGCCGCGCGTTGTGGTGGGCGGTGTGATGGCGCCTCAGCGTGTTCACGAACGGGCAGTTGCGGACGAACCAGTTCTCCTCCACGTGGCAGCAGAAGTGCATGAACTCGTAGATCAGGTACATGCCCGTGGTCGTGCACATGAAGAGCCAGCCGACGTTGGGCGAGAACAGCCAGCCCAGGATCAGCCCACCCGGGATCGACATCAGGATGAAGACGACGAGCGCGTAGGGCGGGAACACGGTGACGCGCCAGTCCTTGTGGTCGCGGAAGCGCATCTCCTCGTCGGTGAAGAACTGGTGGTGGTTGAGGGTGTGGCGCTCGTAGATGGCGCGCAGGCCCTTGAACGGCACCGGCCGGTGCATGACGAAGCGATGCGCAGCCCACTCGAACATGTTCGTGAACAGGAAGGTGATCGGCACCGTCAGCCACTCCCGCCACGTCACATCGTGGATGTGCTGCAGGTAGATGGTGAAGGCCGCCGCCCCCATCGCGTAGATGATGACGATGTGCAGGTAGCCGTCGTACCAGCCCATGATGCGGGACCGGTACTCCTGGCGAAATGCCTTCTGCCGCTCGGTGATCATCGCTCGCAACCTTCCCGTTGATCCTTGCCGCCGACCATCCAGCACCGTGGGCCGGCTACATCATGCCGCCCGCCGTTGCCTTGGGCCGCTCCTTGCTCCAGTCCTCCTCCTGCTGCAGGGCGAAGATGGATGTGTAGCCGCCGGACCAGTCGGGCGGCAGCATGCACGGGCGCGGGTCGTGGTAGGCCCAGCGCGCCGGCTTGCCGCGCACGATGGCGCCCATGTAGCGCGACTGCAGCGGGTTGTAGGTGTAGGGCATGGCGTTGGCCGCCGAGTAGACGTTGAGCAGCAGGGGCCGCGGAATCTCCGACCAGTTGGCCTTAGAGTAGTGCAGCGTGCGGCAGTTGTGAATGGTGACGGACCCCGCCGGTCCCTCGAGATAGACGACCTTGCCCATGTCGATCGCCGCCGCGTCGGCGGGTTTCATGCAGCCGACCCACTCGCCCTTGTCGTTGTACTGGTCGACGACGGGCCCGTTGTGGCTGCCGGGCAGCACGCCGAGCGGCCCCTGCTCTGCCGTCGACTCGTAGACGTAGGTGCCGGCCGTGCACGGACTATAGTTGGTGTGCGGCCAGAATGAGATGTCCTGGTGCCACTTCACCTCGTCGCCGCCCTTCGACCATTTGAAGTTGAGCTTGGAGTGGTGGAACTTGACGTCGGGCCCCACCAGGTCGGCGATGGCATCGGGCAGCGGCGAGTCGGGCGCCGACGCATACGCCCAGTACGTGGGATGGTGGTCGTTCATGCTGGACAGCCGGCGCAGCCGCGGGTTGTCGGCCGTGTGGCCCTTGTCGAGGTCCCACACCGCGTCCGACTTGGCGATACGGCGACTCTTGTCGACCATCTCGTCGGTGGTCTTGCGCAGCCGCTCGATCCAGCTGTCCGGCAGGAGCTTCTCCAGCAGCAGATAGCCGTTCTCGAAATAGAACTCGCGCTGCTTCTGGGTCAGGATCTTCGGCTCGATCGAGAGCACCTGTTCGGGTGTCATGCGCTCCTCCCCTGTGGCCGCATCTCGTAATATATCAGCAATCTATCACGACGCGGGCCGGGGTCAATTGCCGCCACCGCCTTTGCCGAATGTCCCCTGTCATCAGCGCCTTACGTCCGGGCGCGCCCGGCGCCATCCCGGCGCCGCGGGTGCGCGATCGCGCGCTAGCGGAGGAAGGCCGGGCCCCACCCCCACCTCGCCCGACACGCGTTTCAGACCACCCGCTGTCGTGGTATGCTTCAACATGATCAAAGCTCTTGAACGCGCCATCGAGAAGATCAAGACGCTCTCCGAGCAGCGCCAGCAATACGCCGCCGAGGTGCTCGAAGAGATTGCGGAGCTCGGCGACGACGAGGTCTATCGACTCAGCGACGAAGAGCGCCGGCTTGTGCGCGAAGGCCTGGCCGAGCTCGACCGCGGCGAGATTGCCTCCGTGACCGAAGTGCGCGCAGTCTTCGACAAGTACCGTAAATGAGAGTCGTCTACGCTCCGCAGGCGCTGCGGGACGTAGATGACATTCTGGCGTACATTCACAAGCGCAGTCCCAGCGGGGCACACAATGTTTCGATTGCGATCGAACGCGAGGTAGAAGCCTGCGCCTCCAACCCTCGTGGCGGCGTGAAAACAGACGAAGCCGGGGTTTACCGGCGCCCACTGAGAAAATATCGCTATACGGTTTTCTACCGGTTCTTTCCAGATGCGGACGAGGTTGAAATCGCGCGGGTCGTGCGCGGCGCTCGCGTCAAGAACCTCGGTAGGTTGCCTCGGGACGACTGATGCTCGATGCGAGGCGACCTTACTGCGCCTTCCCTTCGATCTCCGTGACGGCCCGCTCGACGTCCGTGCCCGCGAGCACCCAGTCGTTGTCGAGCTCGGCGACCACCCTCTTCATGAACGGTTCCGACAGCCGGATCGCGCGATCCCGATCGCCCAGCTGCTCGTAGAGGATGGCGAGCGCCAGCTGCTGCGGGCTCGCCCCCTCGTAGGTCCACTCGAAGCCCCACTTGGTGAACTGCTTGACCTCGTAGTGCTCGGGCAGCGGCTTGCCGTCGACCGTCACCACCAGGCCATCCATGTTGCGCTTGCCTTCGTAGGTCTTCACGGCTTCGCCTCCCGAATCATGCGTCCGGACATCCTCACCCGCCGGCAGCTCGCGCCCGCGCCACACCGCGCTGAGCACGCACATCGACACCTACCGTCGCCCGCGTGAACGTCTCCGTGTAGTCGATCAGCCGGTCGGAGGCCTCGCCCGCGCGCTTGGCGTCGCCGGCGGCGATGGCGCGCGCCTGCGCCGCGTGCAGTCGCGCGCACAGCGGCAGGTCGGCGGCGGCCTTGTAGTGCATGTACCAGAAGCGGCGCGAATGCCCGTGCAGGAAGCGCATGGCGCGCGCGGCGTAGTCGTTGTGCGCGGCCTCCGAGATCAGCACGTTGAGCTCGCGGTCCAGGCGCATGAAGGCGATGTCGTCGTTGCTCTTGGCGGCGCGATCCATGCCGTCGGCGATCTGGCGGAAGCTGGCGCGCTGCTCCTCGCTGGCGCGCTGGGCGCCGAGCCGCGCCAGCAGCCGCTCGATCTCGCGGCGCACCTCCAGCACCAGCAGCTGCTTCCTGGGATCGGTCTCTGCCACCAGGATGCCCTTGCGCGGCAGGATCGTCACGAGCCCCTCGCGGGCGAGCCGCTGCAGCGCCTCGCGGATCGGCGTGCGCCCGATGGCGAGGCCCTCTGCCAGCGCATACTCGGACAGGAACTCGCCGGGCTTGAGCCTGAGCGTGACGATCTGCTCTTCCAGCTGGCGATAGGCCTGCTCGGTCAGCGTCTGCGGATTGGCCGGACGCGCCGCCCGGCCTGATCGCGCTGCGGTCCTCTTGAGCGCTGCACTCCTCATTTGGGCTGCGGCCGGCCGATGCCGAAGAACCGGTCCCAGAGCGTGCCGCCGACGACGCGCCGCCCCACATAGAAGTAGGCGACGACGACCGCGAGCAGCAGCAGCGCCGGCCAGCCCTGCAGGTCGAAGCCGCCGGGCTCGAGGCCGCCGGTAGCCGCGCCGATCAGGTAGCCGCCGACCGAGAACACCATGATCCAATCGAGGATGGGAGCGAGGACCCGCTTCCACATCGGCGCTGCGGCGACCGGCTCCGTCATGGGGGGCCTCACACCTGCTTGCGCTTCGCCACCATCCTGGCGAACTTCTCGTACTCCTCCTCCTTGACCGTGTAGGAGTGGTCATCGTCGGGGAAAGAGCCCTCCTTCACCTCCTTGATGTACTGCTTGATGCCGCCAACTGCCACCTCGGTGAGCTTGGCGAAGCGCTTGGTGAACTTCGGCTTGAAGTCGGTGAACACGCCGAGGAGGTCGTGGCAGAGCAGGATCTGCCCGTCGGTGCCAACCCCCGCGCCGATGCCGATGGTGGGGATGGTGAGCTGCTCGGAGATCAGCTTGGCGATCTTCGCCGGCACCGCCTCGAACTCCAGCATGAAGCAGCCCGCGTCCTCGATGGCGAGCGCATCCTCCAGGATCTTCATGGCGGCGTCTGCCGTCCGCCCCTGGATCTTGAAGCCGCCGAACATGGCGATGGTGTGCGGCGTGAGCCCGATGTGCGACGCCGTTGGGATGCCGGCATCGACCAGCGCCTTGAGGATGTGCGCCTGCGATTTGCCGCCCTGCGGCTTGACGGCGTCGCAGCCCGCCTGCTGCATGAAGCGCGTGGCGTTGGTGAGCGCCCGGTCGACGGTGTTGTAGCTCTGGTAGGGCATGCATCCGAGCACGAAGGTGTTGGGCGCGCCGCGCCGGATCGCCTGCGCGTGCATCACCATCATGTCCATGGTCGCCGGGATCGTGGAGGGATGCCCGTGCGCGATCATGGCCAGGCTGTCGCCCACGACGCCCACGTCGACGCCCGCCATCTCCGCCCACTTGGCGGACGTGTAGTCCGGCACCGACATGTAGACCATCTTCTCGCCGGTCTTCTTGCTGTCGCGGATCTCGGTGATGGTGCGCTTCTCGCGCTTCTTCTCGACGGCCGCGTCCTTCGCCTCTGCCATGGCAATCCCTCCCCGGCGGCACTCGCGGCCGCACTGATATATCTCGAGTATGCTACCGAGGCGCCGGCGCGCAGGTCAAGCTTCAGCGCGCACCCGACCCGGCATGCTCTATCCGCGCGATGCGCTGCACGGCCTTGCTGCGCTCCGCCAGCCAGGCGTCGTGCTGGCTCTGCAGGTTGAGCCAGAACAGCGCGCTGTTGCCGAACGCGCGTCCGAGCCGCGCGGCGATATCTGCCGTCAGCCCGCGCTTCTCGTTGATGATGTCGTAGAGTGTCTGCCGCGACACACCCAGATGCGAGGCGAGCCGCGACAGCGGCATATCGATCGCCGGCAGCACGTCCTCCCGCAGGATCTCACCGGGATGCGCCGGCTTGAATGCAGGCAGCTTGGCAACATCCTCAGTCGCCATGATAGTCCTCCAAGTCCACTCTGACAGCAGCACCTTCCTCCCACTCGAAGGTGATGCGCCAATTGGCGCGAACGGTAACCGAGTAGGCTCCCCGTCTATCTCCCTTCAATGGATGGAATCTGTATTGAGGCAGAGCCATGTCCTCTGGTGCCGTGGCTGCGCTCAACGATGTGAGGATGCGCTCGATCTTCTTGATGTCTTGCGCCGGGAGGCCCTTGGCCCTGCCCGTGTTCCAATAGCGCTTCAGCGCCGCATTCTTGAACGTTCGGATCATATGTCACGTCAAGCATTACATGTCAAGTATTACATGACAGTCTGGAAGGCACGAAATCAACCCCGCACCAACACCACGCACAACCGTCGCGGCCCATGCGCGCCCATCACCAATTGCCCGCCGATGTCGGCCGTGCGCGACGGCCCCGACACGAAATTGACCGTGCGCGGCATGGCGCCCACCCCGAAGCGGGCGCGCACCTTCTCCCACGCCCCCTCGTAGCCGCCGACCAGGTCCTTGTCCTCGACCACGACGATGCTGGTCTCGGGCAGGAACGTGATGGTGACGGGATTGTCCGCCCCCGACGCCAGCACCAGCGTGCCCGTCTCGGCGACCGCCGCCGCCGCGTGGCTCAACCCCACCTCATCGTCGCCCGCAGCCGGGCCCCGCTTCCTCTCCAGCGCCGGCTCGCTCTTCCACGGCAGCGCCTCGAGATAGGCGTCGTTGCCCACGCGCACCCTGAGCGGCAGGTTGGTCGAGCGCAGATACCCCGCGACCGCCGCCGGCACCTCCGCCGCGCTCGCCGACTCGATCACCGTCGCCGACTGTCCCTCCAGGAACTTGCGGAACAGCCCGCGCAACTCCTCGCGCCCGCCCTTGGCCCGCTGCGGCACCAGCGGCGCCGGCGGCGCGCCGAGGCGCTTGGCGACGGCCGCGCGCCGCCCGTCGGAATTGTCGACGCCGAGGCCTTTGCGCACCCCGGAGATGATCGCGTCGCGGCCCGGACCGCGGGTTGAGTCGCCCGCGCTCATCGGGGCACCCCCGCCTTGGTGTCGGCCCACAGCGCCTGGAACGTGCGGCCCTGCGGCGCGGCGAGGTCGCGGTGCCGCGTCCAGCCGCCCGCCATCGGCAGCCAGCGGAAACCGCCGCGCCGCCGCCCGATAGCACCCAGCAGCGGCATCAGCACGCGCACCAGCGCGTGGTAGAGCCGCGGCCGCTTCGCCACGGCAGCCCAGGCCTTGAGCCCCGCCCGGTACATCAGCGGCGTATCGCCCGCGTCGTACTCCTCCTCCCGCCAGTGCCGCATCAGCCCCGGCAGTGGGATCTTCATCGGGCACACCTCCTCGCAGCGCCCGCAGAAGGTCGAGGCGTTGGGTAGGTGCTTGGCCGAGTGCACGCCGATCAGCGCCGGCGTCAGCACCGCGCCGATGGGACCGGGATAGACCCAGCCGTAGGCATGCCCGCCGATGGCGCCGTAGACCGGGCAGTGGTTCATGCACGCCCCGCAGCGGATGCAGCGCAGCACCTCCTGGAACTGGGTGCCGAGCAGCTCCGTGCGGCCGTTGTCGAGGATGACGATGTGGCAGGCCTCGGGCCCGTCCGGATCGCTGGCGCGCCGCGGCCCCGTCGAGAACGTCGTGTACGTCGAGATCTCCTGCCCCGTCGCCGAGCGCGCCAGCAGCCGGATCAGCGTGCCCACGTCCTCCAGGGTCGGCACCATCTTCTCGATGGAGGCGAGCACGATGTGCACCTTGGGCAGCGACTGCGTGAGGTCGCCGTTGCCCTCGTTGGTGACGATCACGGTCGAGCCGGTCTCCGCGATCATGAAGTTGGCACCCGTGATGCCGACGTCGGCGGCGAGGAACTTCTCGCGCAGGATCAGGCGCGCCTCCGCGACCAGCTGCGAGGGCTCGATCAGCTGCCGGTCCGCCGGCAGCTTGGTGTGCAGGCGGCGGAAGTCGGCCTCCACCTGGTCCTGGGTCAGATGAATGGCCGGCGCGATGATATGGCTCGGCGTCTCGTGGCGGATCTGGATCAGGTACTCGCCGAGGTCCGTCTCCGCCACCACGATGCCGTCCGCCTCCAGCGCGTCGTTGAGGCCGATCTCCTCCGAGATCATCGACTTGCCCTTGGTCACGACCCGCGCACGGGCGTCCCGGCAGATCCTGCGCACGATCCGGCGCGCGTCCTCCGCGGTCGGCGCGAAGTGCACCGTGCTGCCGGCCTCCGTCGCCTTCTTCTCGAACGCCTCGAGATAGAGATCGAGGTAGGCCAGCGTGTGGTCCTTGATCTCGCGGCCCTTGTCGCGCAGCGCCTCGAACTCCGGCAGGCCGGCCCTCGCGGCCCCGCGCCGGGCCGCCAGCCCGCGCGGCACCTCCGACAGCGCCCGCTGCAGCTGCTTGTCCTGCAGCGCGCCGCGCGCGTTCGCCTTGAAGGCCGGCGAGGTGATCGTGCTCATTGAGCGGCCTCCCCGATCGGCGGATCGCTCAACTCACCCGCCAGCACCTCCGCCACGTGGCGCACGGCGATCCTGCGCCCCTGGCGCGAGAGCTTGCCCGCCATGTTCATGAGGCAGCCGAGGTCACCCGCCAGCAGCATATCGGCACCGGTTGCCGCGACGTGCTGGGCCTTGCTCTCGACGATGGAGTTGGAGATCTCGGGGTACTTGATGGAGAAGGTGCCGCCGAAGCCGCAGCACACGTCGGCATCGACGAGATCGACCAGCTCCAGCCCCTTCACCGTGCGCAGGAGCTTCCTCGGCTGCTCGCGCACGCCGAGCTCCCTCAGACCCGAGCAGCTGTCGTGGTAGGTCGCCCGCGCCTCGAGCCTGGCATCGACCGAGGCGACACCGCGCACGTTGACCAGGAACGAGACCAGCTCGTGCACCTTGGCCGCGAACTTCTGGGTCCGCTCCTTCCAGGCGGGATCGCCCGCCAGCAGCTCGGGGTAATGCGCCTTCAGCATGCCCGCGCACGAGCCTGACGGTGCCACCACGTAGTCGTGACCCTCGAACGCGGCAATTGTCAGTCGCGCCAGCTCTCGCGCCGTCGCCTTGTCGCCGGAGTTGTAGGCGGGCTGGCCGCAGCAGGTCTGCTGCGTCGGCACATCGACGTCGCAGCCGGCATCGGTGATGAGCTTGACCGCGGCAAAGCCCACGGATGGCCGGAACAGGTCGACGAGACATGTAACGAACAGGCCGACGCGCGGCCGCTTTGCGGCTGGTCGTGGGGCCGACTGAGGCATGGGTTGGCGAAAGCTCCTCGGGCCCGGCGCGGAAGGTGCGCCTACTTGGAAAACTTCTTGAGGTAGGCGATCACGTCCTTGCGGTCCTGCGCGTCCTTGAGGCCCGCGAACGCCATCTTCGTACCCTTCATGAAGGTGAGCGGGTTCTCCAGATACTTGAACAGCACGTCCTCGGTCCACACCAGACCGCCGCCGCCCGCCGTCTTGTTGGCATCCGAATAGGCGAAGCCTTCGATGGTCCCGGCCTTGCGCCCGATGATGCCGTTGAGCAGGGGGCCGACCTTGTTCTTGGCGTCCGGGCCCACGTCATGGCAGGCGCGGCACTTCTTGAAGACCTCCGCCCCCTCCTCCGCATTGCCATCCTGTGCGGCAGCCGTGCCCGGAGCTCCGAGCACCAGGGCTGCCAGCGCCAGAGCCGTCAGAGAGGCATGGAGTCCACGACGCATTTGTCCCTGGTCCCGTTGTATCGTTTGCGGAGGCGTCACGAGGCTGGCAGACAGGCTATCAGGCCGGCGCCTGTTTCCCACGCGACCCATCGCAGCATCTCGCTGGGTCAATGGCGGTGCCGACAGATTCACGATATACCATGGCGCCCTGACAGATGGGCAAGATGCAAGCCCGCAACCGGCGCGAACCCGCAAGGAGCGATAGAGAGCCATGTCCCATGTGGCCCTGCCGGAGCCCGATGCCGCGATCGTGGCGCGGCGCGACACGATCGTGGAGGATTTGCGGCGGCTGATCGGCCCCGCCGCAGTGATCGGCGACGAGGACGGCCGCCGCGCCTACGAGATGGACGCGCTGACGGCCTACCGGCGCATGCCGCTCGCGGTCGTGCTGCCGGGCTCCACCGAGGAGGTCTCCCGCGTGCTCGCCTATTGCCACCAGAACAACATCAAGGTGGTGGCGCGCGGCGCCGGCACCTCGCTGTCGGGCGGGGCTTTGCCGACCGAGGACGCGGTGGTGGTCGGCGTGTCGCGCATGAGCCGCGTGCTCGAGGTCGACTACGTCAACCGCATCGCCCGGGTCGAGGTCGGCATCACCAATCTCGGCATCAGCGAGGCCGTCAAGGCGCGCGACTTCTTCTACGCCCCGGACCCCTCGAGCCAGCTCGCCTGCACGCTCGCCGGCAACATCGGCATGAACTCGGGCGGCGCCCATTGCCTCAAGTACGGCGTCACCACCAACAACGTTCTCGGCCTCAAGATGGTGCTGATGGACGGCGAGATCGTCGAGATCGGCGGCGCCCATCTCGATTCGCCGGGCTACGATCTGCTGGGCCTGGTGATCGGCTCGGAAGGACAGCTCGGCATCGCCACCGAGGCCACCGTGCGCATCCTGCGCGCGGCCGAAGGCGCGCGGCCCATGCTGCTCGGCTTCGATTCGAGCGAGGCGGCCGGCCAGTGCGTCTCCGCCATCATCGGCGCCGGCATCATCCCCGTCGCCATCGAGTTCATGGACCGCCCCGCCATCCACGTCTGCGAGGCGTTCGCCAAGGCCGGCTATCCCATGGAGGTGGAAGCCCTGCTGATCATCGAGGTGGAGGGCTCCAACGAGGAGATGACCGACCTGCTGGCCGTCATCACCGAGATCGCCAAGCCGTTCGCACCCAAGGCGATCCGCGTCAGCCAGAGCGCGGAGCAGAGCGCCGCCATCTGGAAGGGCCGCAAGGCCGCCTTCGGCGCCATCGGCCGCATCTCCGACTACTACTGCATGGACGGCGTCATCCCGCTCGGCAAGCTCGGCGAGGTTCTCGTCGCCATCGCCCACATTTGCGACAGGGCCGGCCTGCGCGTCGCCAACATCTTCCACGCCGGCGACGGCAACCTGCATCCCCTGATCCTCTACGACGCCAACAAGCCCGACGAGGCGGAGCGCGCCGAGAAGGCGGGCGCCGAGGTGCTCGAGCTGTGCGTTGCGGCCGGCGGCTGTTTGACCGGCGAGCACGGCGTCGGCATCGAGAAGCGCGACCTCATGCGCGTGCAGTTCAACGAGACCGACCTCACCCTGCAGATGCGCATCAAGACCGTGTTCGACCCCAAGTGGCTGCTGAATCCGGCCAAGGTGTTTCCGCTCGATGGCCGCACGGCCGCGGCGCTGGAAGCGGCGTGAGGAGGCGCAGGTGCTGACCAACATCCGCCCGGTCGATGAGCGCGAGTGCGCGCGCGTGCTCGCCGAGGCGACGGCCACCCACACGCCGATCACGGTGCTGGGCGGGGGCTCCAAGCAGCATGTCGGCCGGCCCATGAACACCGCGGCCAACATATCGACCAAAGGTCTGCGCGGCGTCACCCTCTACGAGCCCTCCGAGATGGTCATGTCGGCGCGGGCCGGCACGCCGCTCGAGCAGATCGAGGACGCGCTCGCCGCCCGCGGCCAGATGCTGGCCTTCGAGCCGATCGAGCTTGCCATGCTCAACGGCGGCGAGGCCAACCAGGGCACGGTCGCCGGCATGTTCGCCGCCAACCTGGCCGGCGCCCGCCGCATCCGCGTCGGCGCTCCCCGCGACCACCTGCTCGGCGTACGCGGCGTCAACGGACGCGGCGAGATCTTCAAGTCCGGCGGCCGCGTCATGAAGAACGTCACCGGCTACGACCTGTGCCGCGGCCTGGCGGGCAGCTGGGGCACGCTGGCTGTCATGAGCGAGGTGACCTTCAAGGTGGTGCCCGCGCCCGAGGACACTGCCACCCTGATCCTGCTCGGCCTGCCCGACGAGATCGCCGTCGAGGTGCTGTGCGCGGCGATGGCGACGCCCTACGAGGTGTCGGGCGCCGTGCACCTGCAGCCGCAGATCGTGGCGCGCCTGTGGCACGAGGGGTTGCGGCGCCAGGGCCAGGCGCTCACCGCGCTCAGGATCGAGAACTTCGCCAAGTCGGTCGCCTACCGCACCGGCAAGCTCAAGGATCATCTCAAGGCCTACGGCGAGATCCACGATCTCGACCGCGAGAACTCGCTGGCGTTCTGGGGCGAGCTGCGCCAGCTCTCGGTGCTGCAGGGCAGCGACGCCCCGCTCTGGCGCATCTCCACCCCGCCCAGCGCCGGCCCCAAGGTGGTCTCGGCCATCGCCGCCTACATGGAGAGCCGCGCCTTCTACGACTGGTCGGGCGGCCTCGTCTGGATCGAGGTGCTCTCCACAACCGACGCCGGCGCCGCCGACATCCGCCGCGTCATCGCCACCCACGGCGGCCACGCCACGCTGATCCGGGCCGAGCCGCAGGTGCGCTCGGCGGTGGAGGTGTTCCAGCCGCTGGAGGCGGGACTGCAGAAGCTCACCCGCAAGATCAAGGCAGCCTTCGACCCGGCCGGCATCCTCAATCCCGGCCGCATGTACGCCAACCACTGAAAGACAGCCCGGCCGCGCCCCATGCAGACCAACTTCACGCCAAAACAACTGCAGAACCCGCGGACCGCCGAGGTCGAGAAGATCCTGCGCCGCTGCGTGCACTGCGGCTTCTGCACCGCCACCTGCCCGACCTACGTCCTGCTCGGCGACGAGCGCGACAGCCCGCGCGGCCGCATCTACCTGATGAAGGAGATGTTCGAGCAGGGGAGCAAGGCGAGTCCGCAGGTGCAGCATCACGTCGACCGCTGCCTCTCCTGCCTCTCCTGCATGACCACATGCCCGAGCGGCGTCGACTACATGCATCTCGTCGACCACGCCCGCGCGCACATCGAGGACACGGCATCGCGCGGGCTGAGGGAACGGTTCGCGCGCGCCATGCTCGCCGCCACGGTCCCCTACCCCGAGCGCTTCCGCATGGCGCTGCGGCTCGCCCGCTTCGCCCGGCCGTTCACTGGTCTGTTGCGCCGCATGGGCCTCGTCGAGCTCGTCGCCATGCTCGATCTGGCGCCCGCGGGGCTGCTGCGCAGCGGCCATTTCGCGGGTCCCGGCACGGCGTCGACCAGCGCCGAGCGCAGGCGGCGCGTGATCCTGCTCGCCGGTTGCGCCCAGCAGGTGCTGCGGCCCGAGATCAACGACGCCACCATCCGCCTGCTGGCGCGCCGCGGCGTCGACGTCGAGGTGGCGCCGGGCGCCGGCTGCTGCGGGGCGCTCGTGCATCACATGGGCAAGGAGGCCGCCGGCGTCGCCATGGCCAGGCGCAACATCGACGCCTGGACCAAGGTGATCGAGAAGGGCGACCCCGTCGACGCCATCATCATCAACGCCTCGGGTTGCGGCACCACAGTCAAGGACTACGCCCATATGCTGGCGCGCGAGCCCAAGTACGCCGAGCGGGCCGCAAGAATCGCCGCCATGGCGCGCGACGTCACCGAGTTCATCGGCAGCTACGACATGGGGCCGCCCAAGCGCTGGTCGTCGCTGCGCGTCGCCTATCACTCGGCCTGCTCCATGCAGCATGGCCAGCGCATCTACGATGAGCCGCGCAAGCTCCTGCGCAACGCCGGCTTCACCGTGATGGAGGTCCCCGAGGGGCACCTGTGCTGCGGCTCGGCCGGCTCCTACAACATCCTGCAGCCCGCAATCGCCGCCGAGCTGCGCGATCGCAAGGTCGGCAACATCAAGTCCGTGCGTCCCGACGTGGTCGCCACCGGCAACATCGGCTGCCTCACGCAGCTCGCCGGCGGCATGGACATCCCCATCGCCCACACGGTGGAGCTGCTGGACTGGGCCTACGGCGGCCCCATGCCGCGCGGCCTCGAGGCCCTCGCCCGCCACGTTCACGACGTCCCCGAGCCCAAGCCGCTCGTCGCGGTGACGTGATATCGGCTGTGCGCTTTGAGATTGGAGCTGGCATTGGTCCGCAAGTCGCGCCGGCAAGGTGGGCCTCACCAAAAGCGGCTCGTTGGCAAGTGGCTGCAGTTTCTGTCGGTCGCTGGGGGCCTTGGCCTCATTGTATTTCTCTTCTTTCCCGCCGACAGGTCGACCACGGCAACGGGGTGGTGGTCGGTTGCTCAGACCGTCATATGCATCCTCGCTCTGGCAGGTACGGTCGTATTGCTGGCGTTTCTATTGGATCGAGGGGAACGCCACCTTGCCCCGAGCGGGGCAGAGGTCATGCGCAAGGACAAGCGCGCTCCGGTTCTGTACCTACGACCCTTCGAGGCGGAGACAGTTCTTACCGTGCAGGAGCGGGTGCTGGCGCGCATCATGGAAAGCGAGGTTGGTCCACTCGTCGCGGTTGGCAATCCGGGCGATAGACTGCCGCATCTTGGCGCCGCTCGCTTTTACGAGCGCGACTTCTCGGGAGACGGCCGTAACTGGCAGTTGTTCATGCGCGAGATGCTGCTGCGCGCGAGACTGGTTCTCATCGCTCCCGGGCGCACCGTGGGCCTTGCCTGGGAGATCGCGCAATGTCGAGAGGTGCTGGCCCCGCAGCGCCTCGTCGTGTTGATGCGCGGCTCCCCGAAGGCTTACAGCGCGTTCCGTGACATCGCGGCACAGGCGGGCCTCATGCTGCCGCAGATCAGCACAAGCGACTTCGGCTGGAGCGCGGAGAGCGATGTTGTCGGCCTCATTACATTTGGCTCGGATTGGAGTGCGAACCTCGCCGCGTTTCCCCCGCAGTCTCTGCTTGAGGACAATAGTGTGGAGGAGCAGGAGCGGCGGCTGCGTCGGGCCCTCGCGCCTACCATGGATCGATTGGGCGTCTTCATTCGGCAGACTTAGGCGATGCACGCGCCGGAGCGGTCGCCGATTGCCGGAATCGGTCTGACGTAGGCATGACGCGTGCGGCGGCCCGTCCCGTGGGCGGGCCGAGTGGGGACGAGACGATAAGGCCCTTGATCGCTTTTAGAATGAAAATCCCCGTGCCGGGACCTGCGTCGCTTCGTCAGAAACCAGGAGCGCAGCTGGCAAGCGGCATGGACATCCCCATTGCTCACACCGTGGAGCTGCTCGACTGGGCCTACGGCGGCCCCATGCCGCGCGGCCTCGAGGCCCTCGCCCGCCACGTTCACGACGTCCCCGAGCCCAAGCCGCTCGTTGCGGTGACGTAGACGCTGCTTCCATTGCGTTCCCCGAGGCCGAGCCCAGGCACGCAGTGCCAGGCGAAGGCCATCCGGGATCCAGCGGAAAGACCCCGGCTCTGCGCGCCCCGTGGGGGGCGCTCCGGCCGGGGACGCAACACGCCCATCGCCTCCACAAACTCACCAAGATTAAAGCATCCACAGGCCGTAGTTTGCCCGGACGCCGTAGCGTCACTACGTTTGGGGGTGGCTGGCTTGCCCCGGAGAACCCCCACATGCGCATCGGCGTGCCCAAGGAGATCAAGGTCCACGAGTATCGCGTGGGCATGACGCCCGCCAGTGCGCGCGAGGCGGTCGAGCACGGCCACGCCGTCTTCGTCGAGCACAATGCCGCCGCGCGCCAGGGCCTCACCAACCAGGACTACGAGCGCGCCGGCGCCAAAATTCTGTCGACAGCCGCCGAGTTGTTCGCTACCGCCGACCTGATCGTCAAGGTCAAAGAACCGCAGCCCGCCGAATGCGCCATGCTGCGCGCGGGCCAGACCCTCTTCACCTACCTGCACCTCGCGCCCGACCCCGAGCAGGCCAAATCCTTGATGGCCTCGGGCGTCACCGCCATCGCCTACGAGACGGTGACGAGCGCGCGCGGCGGCCTGCCGCTGCTGGCGCCGATGAGCGAGGTCGCCGGCCGCATGGCCATCCAGGCCGGCGCCCATTGCCTGGAGATGGAGCAGGGCGGACGCGGCATGCTGCTCGGCGGCGTGGCGGGCGTCGCACCTGCCAAGGTGGTGGTGCTCGGCGGCGGCGTCTCCGGCGTCAACGCCGCGCGCATGGCCATCGGCCTCGAGGCGCAGGTCACCGTGCTCGACATCAACGTCGACCGCCTCTACGCCATCGACCAGCAGTTCGGCGCCGCCGTCAACACCATCTTCTCCACGCGCCAGGCGGTCGAGGACTACGTGCTGGAGGCCGACCTCGTCATCGGCGCGGTGCTGGTGCCGGGCGCCGCCGCGCCCAAGCTGATCACGGAGAAGCTCGTCCGGGACATGAAGCGCGGTTCGGTTCTGGTCGACATCTCCATCGACCAGGGCGGCTGCTCGGAGACCTCGCGCCCCACCACTCACGCGCAGCCCACCTATGTCGTCGACGGCGTCGTGCACTACTGCGTCACCAACATGCCGGGCGCCGTGGCGCGCACCTCCACCTTCGCGCTCAACAACGCCACGCTGCCCTTCATCCTGGCGCTGGCCGACAAGGGCGTCGAAAGGGCGCTGACCGAGGATCCGCACCTGCTCGACGGCCTCAACGTCTACAGGGGCCACATCACGCACCCAGCCGTAGCCGCCGCGCTGGGCCTGCCGCTGGCCGATCCGCGCAAGCTTCTCGCGGGCTGACCGCGGCCGCGCTGCGACCGCCTCGGGCATCGCCAGCAGGATGTAAGGGTCAATCCTCGAACGGATCGCGCACCAGAATCGTGTCGGCGCGCTCGGGGCTGGTCGACAGCAGCGTCACCGGGCACTCGATCAGCTCCTCGATATGGCGCACATACTTGACCGCCTGCGCCGGCAGCTGGCCCCACGTGCGCGCGCCGCGTGTCGACTCCGACCAGCCTTCCAGCGTCTCGTAGATCGGCTTGACGCGCGCCTGCGCGTTAGTGCCGGCGGGCAGGCTGTCGATGCGTTGCCCGTCGAGCTCGTAGCCGATGCAGACCTTGATTGTATCGAAGCCGTCGAGCACATCGAGCTTGGTGAGCGCGATGCCGTCGATGCCCGACACCTTGATCACCTGGCGCAACAGGCAGGCATCGAACCAGCCGCAGCGGCGCTTGCGGCCCGTGTTGACGCCCCACTCCTGGCCGCGCTCGCCCAGCCGCTCGCCGATCGCATCGGTGAGCTCGGTCGGGAACGGCCCCGAGCCCACGCGCGTCGTATAGGCCTTGGCAAGACCGAGCACGTAGCTGATGGCGCCGGGGCCCATGCCGGAACCGGTCGCGGCCTGGGCCGCCACCGTGTTGGAGGATGTCACGAAGGGATAGGTGCCGTGGTCGACGTCGAGCAGCGCGCCCTGCGCGCCCTCGAACAGGATGCGCTTGCCGGCGCGGCGCTCGCGGTCGAGCAGCGACCACACGTTGTCGACATAGGGCAGCAACTTCGGCGCGATCTCGACCAGCTCGCGCTGCAGGGCCTCCTTGGAGATCTCGGCCTGGCCGAGGCCGCGCCTCAGCGCGTTGTGGTGCACGAGCAGGCGGTCGATCTTGGGCCCCAGCGTGCCGAGGTTCTTCAGGTCCTGGGCGCGGATGGCGCGCCGCCCGGCCTTGTCCTCGTAGGCGGGGCCGATGCCGCGCCCCGTGGTGCCGATCTTCTGCTCGCCGGCTGCCGCCTCGCGCAGCTGGTCGAGCTCGCGGTGCAGCGGCAGGATCAGCGTGGCGTTCTCGGCGACCTTCAGCGTGTCGGGGCCGATGTGGATGCCGCGCTTCTGCAACGCGCCGATCTCGGTGACGAGGTGCCAGGGATCGAGCACGACGCCGTTGCCGATGACGCTGAGCTTGCCCGGCCGCACCACGCCCGACGGCAGCAAGGCGAGCTTGTAGGTCTCGTTGCCGATGACGAGCGTGTGGCCCGCGTTGTGGCCGCCCTGGAACCGCACGACGATGTCGGCGCGCTCGCACAGCCAGTCGACGATCTTGCCCTTGCCCTCGTCGCCCCACTGGGCGCCGATCACCACGACGTTTGCCATCTTGCCTCCAGCCGGCCGGCAGCAAGACCGGCCGTCGCACGGCGCCGTTATAAGGCCTGTTGCGCGGCCTGAATACCTGCGTTTGCCTCGCGAGCGCAGGCTCGACTGTCGCACCGGCGGCGAAGCGGCAGGAACTGCAACATCTTGTGGCAAAAGGCTAATTTTGGACGGTTTTGCCCATCCGCGCGCGAGCCAGGCTTAGCCCCGCCAATCGCAGTTGCAGGTAGCCCCCTCCTCGAGAGTCAGTTGCCGTAGAGGATCCTCTTCGCCGCCGGCCAGGTCACGCGGTAGCCGAACTCGATCGCCTTCTCCTCGTCGGGCTGCAGGCTCATCTCCCAGGCGAGCACGCCGCGCTTGTCGTCGAGGTCGCGCTTGGTGGGCTGTGTCTTGCCGAGCACCTCGACCTTGATATCGGCGTTCTGCGACACCGGCACCTGGTCGATGACGGCCACCTGGATCGCGCGCGGGTGCAGGTTCTTGACGGTGATCTTGTAGTTGCGCGTGTCGGTCTTGGAGGAGGTGATGATGCCGCTCTCGGCGCGCTTCTCCTCGGCGGTGGTGTGGCGCACGCGCACCGAGTCGTCGATGCCGAAGCCCAGCTCGTGCTCCTCGCCCGGCGCCAGCTGCGGTAGCCGTCCGTTGCCGACGAAGGTCGCGTCGCGGAAAAGCGAGACCTGCCCCGCCAGGATCGGCGTGCCCTTCGCCATCGTCGCCTTGGCGTAGAGATAGGCCTTCTGGTCCTGCTTGGGCACCGTGCGCACCGTCAGCGCCGGATCGAGCTGGGCCTCGTCGATCTGCACGCGTTTGGCCTCGCCCGTCGTCGGCACGGTGACACGGCCGGCGATCGAGTAGATCGCCTGGAAGCCCTGCACCTCGACGCCGGCGCGCACCTCCTCGGCCTGCTGCGGCGCCGGCGCTGCTGCTGCCTTGGCGCGCAGGCGCCCCTCCGGGGGCGGTGCGGCGGCGACCTCGGCCATGGTATCGCGCGCGGCGCTGCGCGGAGCCCCGCCGGCGACCGGCGCCGGCCGCAGCGGCGCGTCCGGCTCGTAGTCGACCGTCATCGTCTGCAGCTCCGGCGCCGCTGTCCCCGCGCCCGGTCGCGTCGTTGAAAGCGCGAGCGCGACATTGTCCCAGTTCTCGCCGGTGCGCTGCTGGATGCTGGCGCGACGTACGAGCTGCAACTTGGGGGCCTGCGCCTTGGTGCCGGTGGCGAGGCGCGCATCGTAGAAGGGCACCCACGACGCTGCGCCGACCTGGTAGCGGATGGCGATGTCGGCCTCGAGCGCGCCGCCGGCGTTGACGAAGATCTTGACCTCCGTGCGCTCCTCCTGGGCCGGCGCCAGGGACGCGAGCTTGCCTTCGAGGTCCTTGATCTGGCGGTCGACCTCGCGGACCTTGACCTGCGTCTCGAGCACCGCCTTCTGCGCCTCGGCGAAGCGCTGGCCGATCAGGCCGAACAGCTGGCCCCAGTCGGGCTGCGCCGGCGCTCCGTTGGCAGGCGCCGGGCGATTGGGCAGCTGCGCCAGGTTGCCGATCAGCGTCTTCTGCGCCTCGGCTGCCTGCACGGCGGCCTGCAAAGTCGCCCGCTCGTCCTTGAGCTTCTCGATGGCATCCTCGACGCGCTTCCTCTCGGTGGCGGCGATCGCATCGTCGCTGCGCGGCACGAACATGCGGCGGCTGTCGACCGAGCCGATCTCGAGCCGGCCCGTGGCCTTGCCCTCGACGCGGATGGAGCTCGGAATTGCCCGCGCGGGAAGGTCCGCGAACATCAGCACGTGGTCGCCGGCCTCGAGCCTGACCTTGCCGACGCGCGTCAGCTCGGCGCCGGTGGGAAAGACCGTGACCGCATCGATCCTGGAGGTGGCCTTGACGTCGGCGGCCTGCGCGCCCACGGCGAGCGCAGGCAGCACCAGAAGTGCGAGCACGGAACGGCGCATGAGCAATCCTCCCTTGCGGGCGCTCATCCCTCGCGGCGCCCGTCGAACCCCGCCGGCCAAGGTAGCGGCCTTCATGTCGCCAGTGTGGCTGCCGAGTGCTCCGAACCCGGCAAATTGGCCACGTGTCATGCCGGGGCATGTCCCCGGCATCCACATATCCACACGCATTGGAGCAAGCGGCGTCCTGGATCCCGGGCACAAGGCCCGGGATGACCGGAGATCAAAACTCCAGCCGGTTGACGCGCTTGACCTGCGGCAGTTCGCGCACCTTGGCCATCACCTCGTCCGACACCGGCTCGTCGATGGCGACGATGCAGATGGCCTCGCCGCCCGCCTTGTCGCGGCCGAGGTTGAGGGTGGCGATGTTGAGCCCGGCCTCGCCCATCAGCGAGCCGAAGCGGCCGATGAAGCCCGGCTTGTCGAGGTTGCGCACGAACAGCATGCGGGGTGCGATCTCGAACTCCATGTTGATGTCGCGCACCTGGATGATGCGCGGGCGGCCGTCCGAGAACACCGTGCCGGCGACCGAGCGGTCGTACTCGTCGGTCTTGACGGTGAGCCTGATGTAGCTCTCGAACGCACCCTCCTGGCCGCGCGTGGTCTCCTCGAGCCTGATGCCGCGCTCCTTCGCGCTGGTCGCGGCCGACACCATGTTGACGTCCGAGAGCGAGGGGCGCAGCACGCCGGCGAGCGCCGCCGCCGTCAGCGGCTTGGTGTTGAGGTCCGCCACCTCGCCCGAGTACTCGATGCGCACCGCCTTGATGCTCGTCTCCGTGAGCTGGCCCGCGAACAGGCCGAGCTGCTCGGCGAGCTTGACCCAGGGTCTGAGCCGCGGCGCCTCCTCGGCGGTGATGTTGGGGAAGTTGACGGCGTTGCTGATGGCGCCCTTGAGCAGGTAGTCGGCCATCTGCTCGGCCACCTGCAGGGCGACGTTCTCCTGCGCCTCGGACGTGGCGGCGCCCAGGTGTGGCGTGCAGATCACGTTGGGCAGGCCGAACAGCGGGCTCTCCTTGGCCGGCTCCACCTCGAACACGTCGAAGGCGGCGCCCGCCGCCTGGCCCGATTTCAGCGCCTCGGCGAGCGCCCGCTCGTCGACCAGCCCGCCGCGCGCGCAGTTGACGATGCGCACGCCCTTCTTGGTCTTCTTGAGCGCGGCGGCGTCGATGATGTTGCGGGTCTTGTCGGTGAGCGGCGTGTGCAGCGTGATGAAGTCGGCGCGGCGCAGCAGCTCGTCGAGCTCGACCTTCTCCACGCCCAGCTCGACCGCCCGCTCCGGCGATAGGAAGGGATCGTAGGCGATCACCTTCATCTTGAGGCCGATGGCGCGGTCGGCGACGATGGAGCCGATGTTGCCGCAGCCGATCACACCGAGCGTCTTGGCGTAGAGCTCGACCCCCATGAATTTCGACTTCTCCCATTTGCCGCCCTGCGTCGAGCGATCGGCCTCCGGGATCTGGCGCGCAAGCGCCATCATCAGGGAGAGTGCGTGCTCGGCCGTGGTGATCGAGTTGCCGAACGGCGTGTTCATGACGATGAGGCCTTTGGCGGTGGCGGCCTTCACGTCGATGTTGTCGACGCCGATGCCGGCGCGTCCCACCACCTTGAGCTTGGTCGCGGCGGCGATCACCTTCTCGGTCACCTTGGTCGCCGAGCGCACGGCGAGGCCGTCGTAATCCCCGATGATCTTCTCCAACTCCTCCTTGGAGAGGCCGACCTTGACGTCGGTTGCGAGCCCTCGCTCCTTGAAGATGGCGACGGCGGCAGGCGAGAGCTGATCGGCGATGAGAACGCGGGGGGCCATGATGTGCTTCCTGGATCGTATGGCTGTCATCCCGGAATTTCGCGAAAGCGAAATATCCGGGACCCAGCGATTGTTGAGAAATGCGAGTGGGTCCCGGGTCGCGCTGCGCGCGCCCGGAACGGCAGGTCACGCTGCCTTGGCGAGGCCGGACTTGGTCTCGGCGAAGCCCCAGTCGAGCCAGGGCGTCAGCGCCGCGACATCGGACGTCTCGACGGTGGAGCCGCACCAGATGCGCAGGCAGGGCGGCGCATCCCGATGACCCGCGATATCGCAGGCCGCGCCTTCCTTCTCGAGCCTCGCCTCCAGCGCCTTGACGAACGCGCGCTGGGCGTCCATCGGCAGCTTGCCGATCGCCGTGTCGACGATCTTGAGGCACACCGAGGTGTTGGAGCGGGTCGCAGGTTCGACCGCCAGGTTCTCGACCCAGGGCGTGCGCTCGGCCCACTCGTACAGCACTGCCGAGTTGGCATCGGCGCGTGCGCACAGCCCCTTCACGCCGCCGACGCTCTCGGCCCAGTTGAGGGCGTCGAGGCAATCCTCCACGCACAGCATCGAGGGCGTGTTGATGGTCTCGCCGACGAACACCTCGGCCATGAACTTGCCGCCCTTGGTGAGGCGGAAGATCTTGGGCAGCGGCCAGGCCGGCGTGTAGGTCTCGAGCCGCTCGATGGCGCGCGGCGAGAGGATCAGCATGCCGTGCGCCGCTTCCCCGCCCAGCGCCTTCTGCCAGGAGTAGGTGGTGACATCGACCTTCGAGAAGTCGATCGGCTGGGCGAAGATGGCCGAGGTTGCATCGGCGAAGGTCAACCCCTTGCGGTCGGCCGGGATCCAGTCGCCGTTGGGCACCCGCACGCCCGAGGTGGTGCCGTTCCAGGTGAAGAGCACGTCGCGGGCGAAGTCGACCTTGGCGAGATCGGGCAGCCGGCCGTACTCGCCCTCGAGCACGCGCAGGTCCTTGATCTTGAGCTGCTTGGTGACGTCGGTCACCCAGCCCTTGCCGAAGCTCTCCCAGGCCAGCGCGTCGACGCCGCGGGCGCCCAGCATGCTCCACATCGCCATTTCGAAGGCGCCGGTGTCGGAGGCCGGCACGATCCCGCACACATAGCCCGGCGGCAGGCCGAGCAGTGCCTTGGTCTTGTCGATGACGAGTTTGAGTCGCGCCTTGCCTTCCTTGGCGCGGTGCGAGCGGCCGAGGAACGCCTTGTCGAGCTTTGCGAGGGACCAGCCCGGGCGCTTGGCGCAGGGGCCGGAGGAGAAGTGCGGATTGGCCGGCCGCTTGGCCGGCTTCGTCGCTGCGGTCATGAGCCTACCCTTTCAGATAGCTGCCCCTCGTTGGGGAGGGGTGTCCCGCGGCGGCGTCTAATAGCCGGGCTCGAGCTTGTCAAATCACGAAACTGGAATGCGGGACAAAGAAAAAGGCGGGCCGAAGGCCGCCTTTTTGTTGCCGGTCGCACTGAAGTACGACCATCACCAGATGTTGGCGCGCAGACCGATGCGAGCCTGGTGCTCCCAGTGGTCGCCCATGGTGGCCTTGCTCAGCTGGCCGCTCGGCGTCAGCTCGACGCTGACCTCGTCGAGGTATTGGGCGCGGTAGCCGATGTCGATGGCCCAGCGGTGGTCGAAGGAGATGGTGACGCCCGCCATCAGCGCGGCGGCGAGGCCCCAGCCGGTCTCTTTGCTGGTCGTGTTGACGATGAGCTGCTGGCCTAGCCCCGTCGCCGACGTACCAGTTACCTGGGTCTCCTGCTGGTACTGGGTGCGATCCGTGTCGTAGTAGACGAAGCCGATGCCGGCGCCGACGTAGGGCGAGAAGGCGCCGCGGGGCAGAATGTCGAAATAGCCGTTGACCATGCTCACGACGCCGCGCACGCGCAGGGTTTCCCTGAGCACGCCGTTTATGGTCGGGTTGCCGGTGGAAGTAGAGGTGTAGGAGTAGGTCGTATTGGCGTCGTAGCCCTGCCGCCCGCGGAAGTCGATGGTGAGGTCGCCGCGGAAGCGCGGGAGAAAGTAAGCGCCCACACCGAAGGTGCCGATGAACACGTCGTGCGCTTCCGTCGACACGGCGCCGAATTGCGACGAGCCGAACGTGAAGGGTGGGTTGGCAGTGAAGGCCGTCGCAAGGCCGCCGCCCGTGGTCGTGCCCACGCCGTCGCCAAACACGTTGCCCTGCTCCGAGAACGAGGCTTCGCCGCTCCAGGAGTAGCCGAGGTCGGCCCTGAGGTAGTAGCTGAAGCCCTCACGCACCGGGATCGGCGCAGGCACCGGGATCGGGGCCGGCACGCCCATCTCCTTCATGCCGACACCCCAGCGCATGCTGGTGTCGGCGACCGAGAGCGGCGCGCTCGCGTCGGGCGCGGACAGGTCCTTGAGCCCCGTGCCCCAGCTGAAGTTCTGGGCGCTCGCCGGGCAGCTCACGGCCGCCAGGGCGCCAAGCGCTATAAAAGCGGTTCTGATCTTCATAACGTCCATCCCCTGCCGTCCGTGAAGCCGCGTCGAAGCGCGCGCTCCATCCTGTTGGATGCGGTTGCTGCTTTTTGGAGAGCCGGCCGGAGGGGCGCATGCACGAGGTCCACCGGTGCGACGATCCTCGACAGACCCGCCAACGCACGGGGAGCTGCCGATACACCACGGCACTGTGAACCGGACTGATCGGCGCGAGCGCAGGGCGCCCCGCCGATCCATCCCATCATCTCACGGGCGCCGGAGCCGAAGCGCCGGGCCCTACTCTTTTGTGCGCCGGACCGAGATCGGGTCCGGCGCGCGCGTGGCCCTCAGCGGATGTCCCACCGCAGGCCGACGCGAAGCTCGTGCGCCGTTATGTCGTCGAGGCGCGGACCGGGCGTGGCGAACGTGGTGCCGACGAGATTGCCCGTGCGGGCATCGCCCAGGTAGAGGAAGCGGTAGCCGAGATCGACGTGCAGGCGGCCGGGCTCGTCCACGATCGCCGCGCTGTCCTTGATGCTGACGGGGGCGCGGTGGCCGCGGTCGATGCGGTAGCTCACGCCCGCCATGAGGGCGCCGGCCGCCGACCAGTTGCTGTCGTCGATGTAGGTGGCGCACAGAGTGCAGGCGGTCTGGATGGTGCCGCCGCTGGCGGTGTGACGTGCCGCGCCGACGCCGATGCCGACGTAGGGCGTGAAGCGCTCGTTGGGGCGGAAATCGTAGTAGAGGTTGGCCAGCAGCAGCGAGCTCTTGAGATCGAAGCGGGTGGTGAGCGTGCCAGGGCCCGTGCCCTCCACGTCGGTGCTGCCGCGCCACTCGTAGGTGACGTCGCCGCGCACGCCGCGGCCGAAGTAGCGGCCGATGCCGCCGCCCAGCGCCCACGTGTTGTCGATCGAAACATTCGAGAACGGGACGATCGGCCGGGCAAGCTCGCCGGCGTCCGACCACGCGTAGCTGTAGTCGCCGCGCAGATACCAGCCGCTGCGCTCGGAGTAGACGACGGCTGCGTCCTTCATTCCGGGCCCTGCATAGAGATCGGCGGCACTCGCGGACGCCGTGCCCGCAAGGGCCAGCGCCGCGCCTGCTACGAGGCACTTGAAAGAAACACCCACAGACTTGATCCCCCATCCACGCGGCCCACGACTCTCGGCAAGCGCGCGATGCGGCCTGCCGAACGTGGCAACTTCGATGCTGATGAGCATCGCCAAGAAGATTTAAGAAGGGATTAAGACGTGTGCCGGCGCGCTACAGGACGGGCCATGGCGTTGGGCCGCGGCCACGCTGTCGGACGGACGTACGCTGATCCTCAAGCAGCCTGCGCAACCTTGCGCACGGCCTCGACGATCTCGCCCACCACCTGGTGCACCAGGCGCTCGTCGTCGCCCTCGCCCATGACGCGGATGACGGGCTCGGTGCCCGACGGGCGGATCACCAGCCGGCCCTGGCCGCCCAGGCGTTTCCTTCCGAGGTCGATCGCCTGCCGCACGGCGTCGTGCTCGAGCGGCGCCCCGTTGGCATAGCGCACGTTCTCCAGGATCTGCGGCAGCCGCGCGAAGCGCTCGCACACCTCGCTCACCGGCCTGCCCGTGCCCACCACCACCGCCAGCACCTGCAGCGCCGCCACCAGCCCGTCGCCGGTCGTGGTGAAGTCGGAAAGCACGATGTGGCCCGACTGCTCGCCGCCAACGTTGTATCCGTGCTTGCGCATGTGCTCGACGACGTAGCGGTCGCCGACCGGCGTGCGCACCATGGCCAGTCCCAGGTCCTTGAGATAGCGCTCGAGCCCCAGGTTCGACATGACGGTCGCCACCACGCCGCCGGCCGCCAGCTTGCCGCGGTGATGCCAGCTCTCGGCGATCACGGCCATGATCTGGTCGCCGTCGACGATCTTGCCCTTCTCGTCGACGATCACCACCCGGTCGGCGTCGCCGTCGAGCGCGATGCCGATATCGGCGCGCAGCTCCCGCACCTTGTCGCAGAGCGCCTCCGGCGAGGTGGAGCCGCACTTGAGGTTGATGTTGTGGCCGTTGGGCTCGACGCCAATCTTGACCACCTCGGCGCCCAGCTCCCACAGGGCATCGGGCGCCACCTGGTAGCCCGCGCCATTGGCGCAATCGACGACGACGCGCAGGCCGTTGAGGCGGATGTTGCGCGGCAGCGTGCGCTTGGCGAACTCGATGTAGCGCTCCTGGGCGCTCTCGATGCGCTTGGCGCGGCCGATGCGGTCGGGGGCGGCGAGGAGGTCGGCGGTCGGCGCCTCCATCAGCGCCTCGATCTGGCCCTCGGCCTCGTCGGAGAGCTTGTAGCCGTCGGGGTCGAACAGCTTGATGCCGTTGTCGGCAAAGGGATTGTGGGAGGCCGAGATCATCACGCCGAGGTCGGCTCTCAGCGAGCGTGTCAGCATGGCGACCGCCGGCGTCGGCATCGGCCCCAGCAGGAACACGTCCATGCCGACGGCAGTGAAGCCCGACATCATCGCCGATTCGATCATGTAGCCGGAGAGCCGCGTGTCCTTGCCGATGACCACGCGATGCCGGTGGGAGCCGCTGGAGAACACCTTGCCCGCGGCCATGCCGACCTTGAGCGCGACCTCGGAGGTCATGGAGCCGCTGTTGGCGAGCCCACGAATGCCATCGGTGCCGAAATATCGCCGCGACATGCCTGCCCTCGTCTCGTTTTCTGCCGCGCCACCGGCGCCGCCTGGGGCGGCGACTCACAAAGGACCTGGCCGGCACCGCCACTATGGCGTTGCCGGACCCGACCTAGCATCAAAAGCTGTAAGCAAAGATTACACCAGTTGCAGGTCCCAGAGCGAGAATCCTGCCCGCCTGTCCAGAGGGTTATGCCCGTGATCCAACGGCGGGAAATCCGCGTGCTACCCTGTAAGCGAAGCTTCCCACACCGCCAGGGCCTGGTGGGTGGCCGCAACGTCGTGGACCCGCAGGATCTGCACCCCTTGCGCGGCACCGGCCAGCGCGGCGGCAATGGAGCCCCCGAGGCGGTCGCCTCCGGCTCCAGGGGCCAGTCGCGCGATGAAGCTCTTGCGCGAGGCGCCGAGCAGGATGGCGCAGCCCAGCCCGTGGAAGATGCTCGAGGCCCCGATCAGCGCCAGGTTGTGGGCGAGCGTCTTGCCGAAACCGATGCCGGGATCGACGACGAGGCGCGCGCGCGGGATGCCGGCCCGCTCGCACGCCTCAATCCGCGCGGCGAGCCAGTCGTAGACGTCGAGCACGACATCGTCGTAGCGCGGGTCGACCTGCATCGTGCGGGGATCGCCCTGGGCGTGCATCAGCACCACGGGCAGGCCGGTTTCTCCTGCAACCTCGAGCGCGCGGGGATCGTGGGCGAGTGCCGACACGTCGTTGAGGAGCCTTGCGCCGGCACCCGCCGCGCGCCGCATCACCTCGGCCTTGCGCGTGTCGACGGAGAGCGGCACCCGCAGCCTCGAGGCGAGGCCCTCGAGCACGGGCATAGTTCGCCGCAGCTCCTCGTCGAGGCTCACGGGATCGGACCCGGGCCTGGTCGACTCCGCGCCCACGTCGATGATGTCGGCCCCCTCCGCCTCGAGCCGCAGCGCGTGCTCGATGGCGGCTTCCGGCCCCAGGAACTGGCCACCGTCCGAGAAGCTGTCCGGCGTGACGTTGACGATCCCCATGAGGCGCGGCCGGTCGAGGGCGAGCCCGGCGATGGGCTCGCGCGGCCGGCAGAGGTGCGCCATCAACTCAGGCAGCGCGAGATCGCCGGCCAGCAGTTCGGCAGCCGGAACGATGCGGCGGCTGACGTTGCCGTCCTTCCGCTCGATCAGCTCGCCTGCCGCAAACAGCAGATCGCCGCGCCCGGCGACGCGCAGCGCCCCCGGCCCGGAGTGCTCCGACCCCACGACGCCGGGAGCGAAGCGCCCGGTAGGTCGAACGTAGATGCTGCTCTGCGCCACTTTCGTGCCTATGCGCGGTGTCCGGCGCGCCGACCCGCGCGCCGCGCCTACGGCTCGGCGGTGCGGATGCCGGCGGGTCCGCCCTTGGTCTTGATGGTGCCGGCCTTCTGCAGCGACCGGCCGCCCAGCCCCGAGAAGCGCACCACCGTGATCTCCTCCTCCACCATACACTGCACCAGCAGCGTCTTGCTGTTGGAGGACCAGGCAATGCCCTGGCACCACTTGCCTATCGGCAGCTCCCCGGTCTTGGCAAGCTGCGTCCCCGTGCGGGTCCAAACCTGCAGCTGGCTGCTGGCATTGAAGAAGGGTGAGCCGAGCGGCTTGTTGGAGCCGTTCATGACTGTGACGGCGACGAACTTGCCGTCGGGCGAGATCTTCACGCCCTCGGGCGTCTGGCCCACCGTGTAGGTGTTGGCCACGCGCGGCGGCTCGGCCTTGAGGTCGATGACGCTGATTGTATCGGCATCGCCGAGGCCGACGCCGACGTTGCCGACCACGGCCACCTCGCCCTTGGCGGCGATGTCGATGGCGTAGGGCCTGAGGCCCGCGGCGACCTCGCGCTTGGACAGCTCCACCTTGCTGCCGTCGATGGTGAGCATGGAGATGCGGTGATCGCCGTCGCGGGTCACCAGCGCGCTCTTGCCGTCGGGGGCGAACACCACGTGGCTCGGCCCCGAGCTCTCCTTGCCGATGCTGACCTTGCCGGCCGGCTCCACCTTCGCACCCGCAATCGTGAACACGGACACGGTGCCCTCGGCGCGGTTGGCCACCAGCGCCAGCGTGCCGGCCTTGTTGATAGAGACGCCGGAAGCGCCCTTGCCGGCCTGCAGCGTGGCGATGACCTTGGGCTGCGGCCCGGCGCCGTCCTTGGGCGACGCGCCGATCGCCGAGCGCAGTCGGCTGGCCAGCGTCGGCTTCAGGGGCCGCAGGTCGATGACCGTCAGCCGGTCGTCGGCAATCTGCTTGCTCGCGTCGGCCGGATCGATCCGCATCGCGCTCGCGACGAGGGCAATATCCCCCTGAGGTGAGATCGCCACATTGCTCGGCGGGCCGGCGACGCTGCTCGGCGCCTCGATCTCGGCGATCACCCTCGGCGGCATCGTGCGCAGGTCGATCAGCGTCACGGTATCGGGCGGCGCATCCTTGACAATTGTGACTGCGCCGTCCGTCAGCTTGACCTTCGCATCGTTGGCCGAAATTGCGAGCTGAGCGTGCGCTGCGCCGGCGGTCAACGCCGAAAGCAGGGCTGCTGCGACGGCCCTGTAGTGACCCCTCATTGCGACCTCCCTCACCCTGCTTACTTTTTTACGGTCGCGGCTCGCAGTCTGCCGCAAGTCATTCTGCTGCAAGGCCCCGCAAGCTTAGCAGCGCGGCTCAGCGCGAACTAGGCCGGCGGTTCGGTCCCCGCGCCTGCGTTGTGCCTCTGCATCGGCGCAACTGCTTGTCGGGCCGCGGCAGTTTCTCGCCGATGACCGGCGGGAAGTTCCATGTTAAGAGGGGGCCGCGATAGAAGCGGCTGTGTGTGGGAGCGGTGGGTCCATGTTTACGAAGAAGCCGGAGAAGGATGGCCTCATTGATGCCGGCAGGATGGGGATGCCCCCCATGAAACCCGGCGGGGGACCGCCCGCGGTGCCCAACGCGCGGTCCGGCCCTTCTGGCCGTGCCAGCGGCTCGGCATCGGTAATCGGCACGGATCTCACCATCACCGGCAACCTCGAATCCAAGGGCGAAGTGCAGATCGAGGGCGAGGTGCAGGGCGACATCCATGCCCAGCGCATCGTCATCGGCGAGCGGGCGCGAATCACGGGTGCGCTGATCGCCGAGGAGGTGGTGGTGCGTGGCACGGTGCAGGGGTCGATCCGGGGCAACAGCGTGACGTTCCAGTCGTCGAGCCGCATCGAAGGCGACGTTTTCCACAAGTCTTTGGCGATCGAGCAGGGTGCCTTCTTCGAAGGCAAGTCGCGCCGCTCGGAGGACCCGATGTCGGTGCAGCGCGCCGCCAACGGCATGCCCCCGCCGGCCGCCTGATCCGGCCTGTCATCCCGGACGCCGCGCCGCGGCGATCCGGGACCCATGCGTCGTCAGATCTTCAGCTTTTCCCTGCGCATCTCGTAGAGCACCAGCGCCGCTGCCACGGCCAGGTTGAGGGAATCCAGGCGGCCCGCCATCGGGATTTTCACGAGCCGCGTGCAGGCGGCCTCGAGCGCGGGTGACAGGCCGGGGCCCTCGCTTCCCATCAGCAGCAGCGTAGGCGCGCGATAGCGCACGGCGCGGAAATCATCGCGGGCGGCCAGGTGGGTGCCGACGATGTCGCCCTGCCAATTCGCAGCCCACGCCACGAAGCCCTCCGGCGAGAAGCGCGCCAGCGCCACATTGAACACTGAGCCCATGCTGGCGCGCACGGCCTCACGCGAGTAGGGGTCGACCGAGGCGCCGACCAGGGCAACGCCGCTGGCGCCGACGGCGTCGGCGGTGCGGACCATCGTGCCGAGGTTGCCGGGATCGCGCGGGCCCTCCAGCACCACCCATAGCGCATCGGCCGCCACGCTTGCGACGTCGGGCTCGGCTGCCCAGCGCTGCTCGAATACGCCGAGCATGGTCTGCGGGTTGTCCTTGGCGGCGAGCTTGCCGAGCACGGCTTCCGAGACCTCCAGACATTCGGCGCCGGCCGCCAGCGCCCAGTCGAGCAGCTCGCGGTGGATGCCGTTGCCCGCGCTGCCGGCGAGAAGCACGAGCATCCTGGGGGCCCAGCCAGCGTCGCGCGCCATCGCCAGCACGGAAGCGCCCTCGGCGACGAACAGGCCGGTTTCGCGCCGCACCTTGCGCATCTCGAGCGAGCGGATGAGCTTCACGCGCTCGTTCTGCAGGCTGGTGATGGCGCGCGTCTCCGCGCGCCGCGACTCAGGGCGCGGCATCGTCCGAGGTCCAGCGCGAGTAGAGCGACGTCGACAGCAGGCGGCCGCCCGCCTCCTCGATGACGGCGAGCTCGCCGCTCTCGGTCGTGCCGTGGCGGCCGACGAGGCATTCGCGCACGAGGGCGTCGGTGGCGAGTGCGGACGCACGGATGGCGTAGGTCGTGAGCACCAGCGCCGCTGGTCCTGAGGCGAGCAGGGCCGCGCAGTCGCGCAACAGCGGAGCCAGGTGCTGGAACACGTCCCACACCTCTCCCGCCGGCCCGCGTCCGAACTTCGGCGGGTCGACCAGGATCACGTGGTAGGTCTTGCCGCGGCGCACCTCGCGCGCCACGAACTTGCGGGCATCCTCCAGGATCCAGCGGATCGGCGTCTCGTCGAGCTTGGAGACGGCCTGGTTCTGCTTGGCCCATGCGATCGCGCGCTTGGAGGCATCCACGTGGGTCACCTCGGCGCCGGCCGCCGCGGCGATCAGCGACGCCGCGCCCGTGTAGGCGAACAGGTTGAGGACGCGCAGGTTGGCGTTGCGCCGGTTCTCGAGCCGCTGGCTCATCCATTCCCAGTGCGGCAGCTGCTCGGGGAAGGCGCCGAGGTGGCGGAAGCTCGTCAGCCGGCACAGCACCGTGGCGCCGAGCGCGCGCAGCGGCCAGGTCTCCGGCATCGGCGCGTTCTTGCGCCAGCGCCCGACCTCGCCGTCCTCATCCTCGCTGCCGCCCTTGAACGCCGCATCGGCCCTCAGCCACACACCGGCCTCGAGCGCCGGCCGCCACATGGCCTGCGGCTCCGGCCGGTCCACCGTGAACTGCCCGAAGCGTTCGAGCTTGCGCCCGTTGCCGCTGTCGACGAGCGCGTAGTCGGCAAAGCCCGGGGTGGCGAGCACGCGCAAGGTCGGCATCGCGCCCGCGCCGTGCTGCACGCCTCGTTGATCTCGTGGGTCGAGCACCATGCTCACGGACTACCTGCCGCCGCCTCAGCACAGCACTATACGCGCTCTCCCCCCTCGGGCGAACGACGCTTGTTCGCCTCGGCCTGGCGGAGCGCGGCTCTTTGCATCGGCGCCCGTGTGGGCAGAAGCTGCTGCGGCTGGCGACGCAGCAAGATCGCGGCAGAGAGGGAGAGGCCCATGCTCGGCATTGTGCGGCGACCTCGACGCCGTTCGGCCCGCCGCGGGGGAAAGTAGTCGGGCGGGTCTGTCCCGGCTGGGAATGCCTGCGACCGGCGCGCCTCACGGCTTGTCGTTGTCATCGAACTGCAAGCGGCAAACATCGCGTGCGCTGTGGAGGACGCGAATAATGATGGTCTCAGAAGCAGTGACGCGGAAGTAGATGTTGTAGCGTCCGTGGACTGCAAGACGCAGGCCCGGGCGCACGTCGTTTCGCGGTGCACCGCTGTGGCCTGTGTGCGCGATGCGTTCCAAATGAAGGTTCAGCTTGGCAATGAACCGCCGCGCGGTTCGCGGATCGGCAACGCGGACAAGATAGTCGTAGATTTCATCGAGATCGCGCCGAGCACGATCCGAGAGGTTCAGGTGTTTTCCCGCGATCGAGTGCCTCCCCGAGCAACAATGTCTGCGGTCAGCTCATCGGCACCGCTATAGCTATGAACACGGCCGGCGGCGATGTCGGCATCGCCCTCGTCGATCAGCCTGCGCAATTCCTCGAGCTCGGTTTCCTGCGCCTCGAGCAGCGCTACGCCGGCACGTACGACCTCCTCGCCGGTGGCGAAGTTACCTCTGGCCAGCTGCCGGTCGACGATGGCGTCGACCTCCGGGCCCGGTGTGTACGTCTTGCTCATGGGCGCCAATATACTGCTTCGCCGGATGCGTCTGCAAAGGCAATTCGCCAGCCGCAACCTCTGCGCCAACAGGCGCCTACTCGATGTCCTCGACCTTGGCCGGGCCGCCGCCCAGCACTTTGTGGGCGAGCGCGGTCTCGATGAAGGCGTCGAGGTCGCCGTCGAGCACGCCCTTGGGGTCGGAGCTCTGCGTGCCGGTGCGCAGGTCCTTCACCAGCTGATAGGGCTGCATGACGTAGGAGCGGATCTGGTGGCCCCAGCCGATCTCGGTCTTGGAGGCCGCCGCCGCATTGGCCTTCTCCTCGCGCTTCTTCAGCTCCAAGTCGTAGAGGCGCGATTTGAGCATGGCCCAGGCGATGGCGCGGTTCTTGATCTGCGAGCGCTCCTGCTGGCTCGCCACCACGATGTTGGTGGGCAGATGGGTGATGCGCACGGCCGAGTCGGTCGTATTCACGTGCTGGCCGCCGGCGCCCGAGGCGCGATAGGTGTCGATGCGGCAGTCGCTCTCCTTGATGTCGATCTCGATGTTCTCGTCGACCACGGGGTAGACCCAGACGCTGGCGAACGAGGTGTGCCGCCGCGCGTTGGAGTCGTAGGGGGAGATGCGCACCAGGCGGTGCACGCCCGATTCCGTTTTGAGCCAGCCGTAGGCGTTCTCGCCCTTGACGAGGAGGGTTGCGGACTTGATGCCCGCCTCCTCGCCCGCGCTCTGCTCCACCAGCGAGACCTTGTAGCCGTGATCCTCGGCCCAGCGGATGTACATGCGGCTGAGCATCTCGGCCCAGTCCTGGCTCTCGGTGCCGCCGGCGCCGGCGTGCACCTCGAGGTAGGTGTCGTTGCCGTCGGCCTCGCCGGAGAGCAGCGCCTCGACCTCCTGGCGGCGGGCTTCCTCGGCAAGCTTCTTGAGGCTCGCCTCGCCTTCCTGCACGGAGGCCGCGTCGTCTTCCGATTCGCCGAGCTCGATCAGCGTGAGGGCATCGTCGAGCTCGCGCTCGAGCTTCTTGTAGCCGGCCATCGCGCGCTCGAGCGCCTGGCGCTGGCGCATCACCTTCTGTGCGGCCTGCGGGTTGCTCCAGAGGTTGGGGTCCTCGGCGCGCTTGTTGAGCTCGGCAAGGCGGGCTCCGGCGCTATCCCAGTCAAAGATGCCTCCGCAGCAGGGCGAGCGACTGGCGGATGGCCTCGGCGAGCTTCTCGGCTTCGGCGCTCATAGACAGGCTCCAGTTAGGCGCGAATCGGTCGCGGCGTCATGATCTGCCGCTTGATATAGGGGTGGCCGCCCAGCGTGTAAACGCGGGTCAATACACGCTGCGGCCGGCGCTCAGGCCGCGCGGTGCGTCGCTCTGTTCGCCGGTGAAGAAGCCGCCGCGCTCGTCCGTGAAGCCGATGATGGAGTAGGCATCGTCGGGCTCCTCGTACGGCTTGAAGGCCTCGGTCACCACATCGCTCTCGCCGCCCTGGGTGCGCAGGCCGGTGCGCAGGCTGACACGGACGAGCTTGATGCCGGGCGGGATGCGGAAGGGGACGGCCTTCTTGTCCGCCAGCGCCATCTTCATGAAGTTGGCGAAGATCGGGGCGGAGACGTGGCCGCCGGTCATGCCCTTGCCGAGGTGCTTGGGCGTGTCGTAGCCGACGAACACGCCGACCACGAGATCGGGCGTATAGCCCACGAACCAGGCGTCCTTCTCGTCGTTGCTGGTGCCGGTCTTGCCGGCGATAGGCACGTTGGGAATGATCTTCTTGATGACGGTCGCCGTGCCGCGCTGCACCACGCCCTCCATCATGGAGGTGATCTGGTAGGCGGTGTGGGGATCGACGATCTGGCGGCGGTCGTCTCCGAGCGCCGGCTCGGACTGCCCCTGCCATTTCTCGGCCTTGCAGTCCTTGCATTCGCGCTTGTCGTGGCGCCACACCGCGTGCCCCCAGCGGTCCTGGATGCGGTCGATCAGGGTCGGCTGCACCTGCTTGCCGCCGTTGGCCAGAGCCGCGTAGGCGGCGCACAACTTGACGAGCGTGGTCTCGCCGGAGCCCAGCGACATGGCGAGCACGGGCAGCAGGTCGTCGTAGACGCCGAACCGCTTCGAGGACTCCACGATCAGCGGCATGCCCATGTCCTGCGCCAGGCGCACGGTCATCTGGTTGCGCGACTTCTCGAGGCCGAGCCGCAGTGTCGATGGGCCAAGTGCGGATGCACCGTCGTAGTTCTTCGGGTTCCACACCTCCTTGCCGGGGCCCTGATCGATCTCGATCGGCGCGTCGAGCACGATCGTGGTCGGCTTGTAGCCGTTGTCGAGCGCGGCCGCGTAGACGAGCGGCTTGAAGGAGGAGCCGGGCTGGCGCCTGGCCTGCAAAGCGCGGTCGAACTGGCTGGTGGCGAAGGAGAAGCCGCCCACCACGGCGTGCACGCGGCCCGTGTGCGGGTCCATGGCGACGAGGCTGCCGCCGACCTCCGGGACCTGCATCAGCGACCACGCTCCCGTCGGCTTGGTCGGGTCCTTGGGGGCGACCCAGATCACGTCGCCGGCGCTCAGCACGTCGGTGACGGACTTGGGAACGAGCCGGGCCGTGCGCGCCCATTTGACCTCGTCGAAGGGGATCTCCACCGCCTCGCGCTCTACCGGGAGGCTGCCATCGGTCTGGCGGGCGGGTCGCAGGCCCACGACGGCCTTGGTGCGTTGTGCCTCGAGCACGACGCCGAGGCGCCAGGGCGCCAGGTCGCCCGGGGTCTCGATGCCGGTGAGTCCCGCGCCCCAATCGCCGCCGATGTCGAGCTTCTGCAAGGGCCCGCGCCATCCCTTCTCGCGGTCGAAGGTGACCAAGCCGTCGATCAGCGCCCGGCGCGCCATGCGCTGCAGGTTGGGATCGAGCGTGGTGCGAACGGACAGGCCGCCGTTGATGCGGCCGTCGCCGGCGGCGGCGCGCTCGGCGCGGCCATAGAGCCCGTCCTCGCCGAAGAAGGAAACGAGGGTTCGGCGTACGTCCTCGGCAAAGTAGTCGGCCGCATAGATCTGCGTGCCCATCGGGCGGATGTTGACCTTGAGGGGCTTGGCCTTGGCGGCCTTGGCCTGCTCCGCGGCGATGTAGCCCACGTCGGCCATCTGGTCGATGATCCAGTCGCGCCGGATCGTCGCCTCCTTGGTCTTGCGGAACGGGTGATAGTTGTTGGGAGCCTTGGGCAGCGCCGCGAGATAGGCAGCCTCCTCGATGGAGAGCTCGCTCAGCTCCTTGTTGAAGTAGTTGAGGCCGGCTGCGGCGACGCCGTAGGAGCCCATGCCGAGGTAGATCTCGTTCAAGTAGAGCTCGAGGATCTTGTCCTTGGAGTAGGCGCGCTCGATGCGGATGGCGAGGATCGCCTCCTTCAACTTGCGGTCGAGCTTCTGCTCGCTCGACAGCAGGAAGTTCTTCGCGACCTGCTGAGTGATGGTCGATGCGCCCTCGGGACGCTTCTTGCCGTAGTTCTGCAGGTTGTTCACGATGGCGCGGACGATGCCAGTGAAGTCGAGGCCGCCATGCTCGTAGAACCGCTTGTCCTCGGCCGACAGGAAGGCTGCGATCACCTGCTTGGGGATCACGTTGATCGGCACGAAGATGCGGCGCTCGCGCGCATACTCGGCCATCAGGCTGCCGTCATGGGCGTGAATGCGCGTCATGACGGGCGGCTCGTAGTTGGCGAGGCTCTCGTAGCCCGGCAGATCGCGCGAGGCCTGCCATATCAGAAAGCCGGCGACGCCTGAGGCTGCCACGAACATCACCACGGCGGACGCAAAACCGAAGCCGAGCAGGCCCAGCAGCCAGCTGCGCCGCCGTCGCCTCTTCTTCTTGGGAGCGAGCAGCGGAGGAAGGATCGGCGTTGGTCTCATCGCGTCGAGTTCGCTTCTGTCGCGCTCATGGTCTGGCGCCGGCCGGTCGCAGCACGCGTGGGAGTATGGAACGACGCCACCTTAGCACGGAATGTGGCAGCAAGAGGCCCCACTTGTCGCCGCAAAAAGCCAAGGTTACCCAGAATTTCCTGACACATACGCGATCGGGGCGCCATCAGGGCGTGCGGGCGATACGCCTGGCGAAATACTCGTCCACAGCCTGTGCAATCGAGTGGGCCACCTGACGCTGCCAGTCTGGCGAGGCCAGCAGCCGGGCATCCTGGGCATTGCTCATGTAGCCGAGTTCCACCAGCACGGACGGTGATTGCGTCTGCTTGAGAACCTTGAACGCAGCCGAGCGGGAGGGGTCGCGCGAGAGCGCAATTGTCCGCTTCATGTGTGTCAGCAACCTGCGGCGGAATTCCGCCGAGAAATTCGAGGTCTCGCGCCGCATCAGGTCGATGAGGATGCTCTTGACCTGGTCGGTCTCCTCCTCGCCGCCCGATTCCGCGCCCGCCAGGATGTCGGAGGCGTTCTCCTTATCGGCGAGCAGCTGGGCCTGCCGGCTCGAGGCCAGCTCCGAGAGCGTGTAGACGGTGGCGCCACGCACGCTCCGCGCGTGCTCTTGCGCGCCGATGCTGTCGGCATGGATGGAGATGAAGAGGCTTGCTGCGGCCCGGCGCGAAACCGCCAGGCGCCGGTCGAGGGAGACAAAGACGTCCGAACCGCGCGTCATGTGCACGTCATAGCGGTCCTTGACCGCCAGGATCGTGCGCAGATGCCGCGCAACCGAAAGCACGACGTCCTTCTCCAGGACCTCGCCGCTTGCGGCTCCCGGATCGACCCCGCCATGCCCGGCATCGATGACGATGACCGGGCGTGCGTGGGGCCTTCTGTCCCGGCGGGGAAGGTCGTCCGAATCCGGCCGGCGCGCCTCCTTCGGCGTCTTCGCGGGGGCCGGAAGCCTGGTCAGAAAGCTCGCCCGGTCGGTCGGCGCGAGGTCGATCTCGAGCCGCGCCGCGGTTGCGCCGGGCCGGGTGGTGATGGCTGCCCGCTCGATGCGGATGGGGCCTTTCGTGTCGATGACGATGCGCGACTTGCCGGGGGCAAACAAGCCGTAGCGGTAGGCCTGGATCAGGCCGCGGCCCTGCTGGCCGGAGCCTTTCGGCAGGCCGAAGCTCACGTCGGGCATGTCGATGATGAGCCGGTAGGGGTCGGCCAACGCGAAGTACTGGTAGGGTACGGCCGCCGAGAGCACGATCGAGAAGCGCGTGCGCCGGTCGTCCCCGGTGATCTCGGCCGCGCTCGCCGCCACGGCGCGGTCGCTGACGGCCGACCAGGGCGTTCCGACGGGCTCGGGCGCGGGCCTGTCGGCATCGCTGTCCTGAGTGCCCTTGCCGACCTCGCTCTGTCTGGCGGGCTCGGCGCGTACGGTCTTCTCGATCTCGGTTTGGGCTCGCACGACCGAAGGGAGCAGCAATCCGGCACCACAGGCGAGCGCGAGCGCAGCAGCCTGGCACGTTCGGGCCTGCCAAGCTGCCGGTCGGCGCCTTTTCCGGCTGGTGCCGGCCGTTGCCATCACAACCCTCATTGCGCGCCCCAGAGGCGCCTCTGCAGACCACTTTAACCTTTTGTTTGCCGAATCGATGTCCAGATCAAGTGGCGAGAGAGTTCGTAGGACAGCAAACAAAACTTTCTTGCCACAGAAAGGACGAAGGCCTAGAAGATTCTATCGCTTACCGCCGCATCCGTCTTCCGGCGGCGCCCGCCGAAGCGTGGGAATTGGGCCCGGAGCCATTGCTCGCCGCCCAACTCGCAGGCAACAAGGTAAGGGCTCGTTCGGCACCGATGCGATGGTTCGCTTGAAATGAACGAAGTGCGGTCTGCTACTCTGCAGCGACTCTTGCCGCAGGGTTCCGTGGAATTGCGTTTCGCTCGACTGGGCTGCCGGCTGGGGCAGGATTCAACCCGACAGGCTATTGCCTGCGGCCACTAGGACAACGGCTTTCAAGACGGCCCGCGGACGCCGCCAACAGGTCCGCAAAGTTTGCCCGACCAGGGCATCACTCCGGGGTCACGGGCATTGCGATGCTCGCCGGCCCCACCCAACACGTGGATCATGACGGCAACGGCTTCAGTCTGCATGGCTAGATGCGACCAACCCGGGACTGCGATGCGGTCCTGCAGCCTCACGGCGTCGGTGGCCGTATCGTTGGCACCGCCCATGGCAGGCAGATCGAGCTCGAGCCGTCAGGGTCCAGCAATCCCAACCACGATCGGCGCAGCAACGAGGAGCGCGTGCCACGCAGGGCGCGCTCATAGCCGGCGTCACGCCGGCCGCCTCGGCGCCAAGGACCCAATGACATGGACAAGAACAACAGAATGCTCATCGACGCCACCCATCCCGAGGAAACCCGGGTGGTGGTGCTCCGCAACGGCCGGGTAGAGGAGTTCGACTACGAATCGGCAGCGCGCAAGCTCCTGCGCGGCAACATCTACCTCGCCAAGGTGACGCGCGTGGAGCCGTCGCTGCAGGCGGCCTTCGTCGACTACGGCGGCAACCGCCACGGCTTCCTGGCCTTCAGCGAAATCCATCCCGACTACTATCAGATTCCCGTCGCCGACCGGCAGGCGTTGCTGGCCGAGGAGGCGGAGGCGGAAGCCGAGGCCGAGGCAGAGGCCGATGCCCGCGCCGAGGCGCGCGAGGCCCGCAGCCGTGCGCGTGGTGAGCGGCAAGCAAGTCACGAGGACCCCCGGCCCGGCGACGATGCGGACGATCGCGACAGCCGCTACGAGCAGGCCCAGGACGAGGACACCCGGGACGAGCGGCCGGCTGCTGCCGAGGCGACGCACGGCGACGATGTCCTGCGCGGTGAGCCGGCGCCTCGATATGAGAGCGAGGGCGAGCGGCCGCGGCATGAAGCGCACGAGCCGCGTGAGCCGCACGCTTCCGCCTACGCGGCGGAAAGCTCCGGGTTCGCCGGCAATGGCGAGGCCCAGTCGGAAACGGCCAGCAACGGCGGCCACGTCGAGGAGATCGTCACCGACACCGCCGAGGCCCCCGAGACCGTGAGCACGGTCGAGCAGGTGGGCTCGGAGGACGCGCTGGAGGAGGTGCCGGAGCGGCCGCGCCGGCGCATGCGCTCCTACAAGATCCAGGAGGTGATCAAGCGCCGCCAGATCATCCTCGTGCAGGTCGTCAAGGAGGAGCGCGGCAGCAAGGGTGCAGCGCTCACGACCTATCTGTCGCTCGCCGGCCGCTACACCGTGCTGATGCCCAACACCGGCCGCGGCGGCGGCATCTCCCGCAAGATCACGCAGCCGCAGGACAGGAAGCGCCTCAAGGCCATCGCCCACGAGCTCGAGGTGCCCGAGGGCATGGGGCTCATCGTCCGCACGGCCGGGGCCGCGCGCACCAAGCAGGAGATCAAGCGCGACTTCGAGTACCTGCTGCGCCTGTGGGAGAACGTGCGCGATCTCACGTTGCAGTCGACCGCGCCGTGCCTCGTCTACGAGGAAGGCAACCTCATCAAGCGCTCGATCCGCGACCTCTATGCCAAGGACATCGACGAGATCCTTGTCGCCGGCGAGGCTGCCCACAAGGAAGCCTCCGACTTCATGCGCATGCTGTCGCCCAGCCAGGCCAAGAGCGTCATCAAGTACGAGGCGCCCGAGCCGCTGTTTGCCCGCTTTCCCATCGAGCGGCAGCTCAACGCCATGTTCAGCCCGTACGTGACGCTGCGCTCGGGCGGCTACCTCGTCATCAACCAGACCGAGGCGCTGGTCTCCGTCGACGTCAACTCCGGCAAGGCGACGCGCGAGTTCTCGATCGAGGAGACGGCCCTCAACACCAACCTCGAAGCCTCCGAGGAGATCGCCCGGCAGCTCAAGCTGCGCGACCTCGCCGGTCTGATCGTCATCGACTTCATCGACATGGAGGAGCGGCGCAACAACCGCAAGGTCGAGAACCGCCTCAAGGATGCACTGCGCCACGACCGCGCGCGCATCCAGGTCGGCCGCATCAGCCATTTCGGCCTGCTCGAGATGTCGCGCCAGCGGCTGCGCACGGGCGTGCTCGAGGGCTCCACCTCGCAGTGTCCGCATTGCCAGGGCACCGGCATCATCCGCTCCACCGAGTCGGTGGCGCTCGCCGTGCTGCGCGCGCTCGAGGACCAGCTGCTGCGCGATGCGCGCGGCGCGCTGGCGGCGGTGACGACGGCGGAGGTGGCGCTCTACATCCTCAACAACAAGCGCACGTTCGTGACCGACATGGAGCGTCGCTATGAGGTCACGATCAACGTCCAGGCCTCCGAGCGCATGCAGGGGGCCAACTTCGCGATCGAGCGGTCGGCGGCTGCACAGCCTGTGGCGCCGAAGTCCGCCGAGCGGCCGGTCGTGAACATGGAGTGGGGCTTCGAGGGTCAGGAGGAGGACGAGGGGGCAGGAGAGCCAGCCGGCGCCTCCGGCGAACGCGAACGCGAACGCGAGGGCGAGGCGGGTCGCCCGCGGCGTCGACGTCGGCGCGGCCGGCGCGAGGATCGCGGCGACGAGCGCCCGCGCCACCGTGAGGGCGAGCGGGCGGAGTTTGCGCGCAACGGCGAGGCTGACGAGATCGAGCGCGAGGAGGCGGGTGGCGCCGAACCCTCCTACGCGCGCGGCGACCATGTCGAGGCCAGCGACGAGGTGGCCGGCAGCGGCGATCAGCCGGTGGTCGGCAATGGTGAGGAGGGCACGGCGGAGGCACGCGAGGACAGGCGGCCAAGGCGCCGCCGTGGACGCCGGGGCGGTCGCCGTGGACGCGACCGCGATGAGGGTCCGCGCGAGCGCTACGAGGAGGCGCACGCGGGTGAAGCGGGCAACAGCAATGGCTCTGAAGCGCCGCTGCAAGAGGCCCATGCATCCCCGATGGGAGAAGCGGGGGAGAGGACGGAGACCGCCGGCGACGTGCGGGCAGACGAGCCGGTGCGGGAAGAGGCTGCGCCACGCCGTGAGCGCCATCACGCCGAGGCGACGCCCGAGCCGGCCTGGCACGCGCCGGCCGCGGAGCATGCCGGCAATGGCGGACCGCGCGAGCGTGTCGCCGAGCCTGCTGCTGCCGAGCCGGTGCGGCAACGCGAGCCCGAGCCTGTGCATGCCGAGCCCGTGCGGGCCGAGCCCGCGCACGTCGAGCCCGTACATGCCGAGCCGGCGCCCGAGGAGCCCTCGCGCCCGGCCCGCCGCGGTTGGTGGCAGCTACGGAAGTAGCCGCCGCGACTGCAGGTTTGGCGCACCGCGATATCAACAGTCGGGGCGACGGCGCTCTTGGAACAGGCGCGTGGGTGGTGCTAGGGTGTCGCCTCCGATCGGGAGGAATGACCTTGCGCACGAACCTGCTGAGCGCGTCGCTGGCTGCTGCCGCGATCGCACTATTTGCCGTGGCTGCCGAGGCGCAGCAGAAGGCACCCGAGAAGGCTCCCGCTCCTGCGGCAAAGGCCGAGAAGAAGGCCCCGGTGGCGAAGGCAAAGAGCGCCTGCAACGCCATCACGGAGGAGGCTGCCTGCAAGGCCGACGCCACCTGCTCGTGGATCGCGGCCCTCATGGACAAGGCGACCGGCAAGCAGAAGCGCAAGGCCTACTGCAAGACCAAGCCGAAGCCCCCGGCGAAGAAGAAAGCGGCCGAGCCCGCCAAAGAGCCTGCCAAGAAGTAGGGCCGGCGATCCGCTGGCGCCTGCTTGCGGCTCAACGCGCGCCGAGCGCGGCCCGCCAAACCCCCAGCATGGTGTGCATGGGGCTGAGCACGACGGTTGCCGTCACCTCGGCGATCTCGGCCACCGGCATCATGTCCGGGACGATGACTTGGGTCGACGCATGTCCGCCCGCGGAGCGGTAGCTCGCGTAGGGCGCGGTCTCCTGCGCAGCGGGTTTCGCCGTCGGCGCTGCCGCGGCGGGAGCTGTCGCGCGGGGCTCGAGCCAGGTGTTCCACATCGGCAGTGACGTCTTCCCCCACATCCCCCAGTCCGGGACTTGCGTCCACATGCTGAAGCTCGGACCGAGCCAGGTGCGGGTAAGGGGCACGAACGCCATGCCGGCTGCGTTGCCCGAGGTCTGCCAGGGCCAGACCGGCCAGGCATAGGACTGCGGCGCTGTCATCCAGTTGGCCATGGAGGGCCACAGCGTGGGCACCCTCGCGGCTGCCGGCGGGCTGCCCGTGGCGTTGGCTGCCATCATCTCGGCCCACAGCGACAGTGTGCGCCAGGTGGAGGCCGCGAACGAGTTGGTCGTGGCGGTCAGATAGCTGCGCAGCATCGCTGCCGTCGCGTCGACGAGTTGGGATTGCGTCTTGTAGTCGAGCATCGGGCGCTCCCCGTGGGTTGCATGGCTCCACGCGCCACCGCTGAGGCAATGCTACGCCTCCTCTCGCAACGCAACAAGGACCTTGATGCACTGCAACACGAAGACTGTCGAACGCCGTTAATATATCGATGCCGCCGCCTCAGGCGGCCGTGCGCGGCGAGGGGCCGTTGGGCGCGGGCGCCGGCCGCGCGGGGGATATGATATCGGGCTCGATCGGGCCGCGGCTGGCATAGCGGCCGGCAACCAGCCAGTAGACCATGCCGGCGACGAAGCCGGTGAGAAGGAAGGCTGAGACCGCGTAGCTGTTGATGATGCTCGCCTCGCCGATGGACTCGGTCCAGGACTGCGCCGTGAAGCCGATGCCGGCGATGACGATGGCGACGAGCACGTAGTAGAGCCAGCCGCCGACGCGCTGCCACTCGCCGAATACCGCGCCGATCAGCGCGAACGGAGCGGCGAACACGGCGCTGTGGGTGGCGGCCGCGAGCGTCAGCAGGCCGACCTCGCTCAGGCGGTCGCTCGGCATGCCGGTCACCTCGAGCGGCGTGAAGACGAACAGCACCATCGTCAGCCCGGCGGCGAGACAGGCAAGCACGAAGCCAAACAACACGCGGATGAAGCTCAGGATCATCGGTCTCCCTCCCGCGGTCCGTCGATGGCGAATCGAATGTACAGGGGCGGAGCCTTCGCCCTCAATGGGGAATTTCGAAGGCCGAGACAGTATCGAGACTCGGACGCCCGGCTCAGGCGTTGCGGCCAGCCAGCAGCCAGTAGACGAAGCCGCCCGCGAACCCTGCGGTGGCGAGCACCTGCCACACGACGGGCGAGAGCTCAAGCACGGTCATGGGCTGGTTGACGCGCGTCAGCATCGGCACGATCGCCAAGGCGATGCCGCCGCCGATCACGTAGTAGAGCGCGCTCCTGATGCGGGCGACCTCGCCGACGATCACCAGCAGCAGGGCCGGCACCAGCGTGTAGATCGAGGCCAGCCGCATGGCGAGGGCGGCGAGATCGACGATGGCATTGATCGGGATGCTCTCGGGGCCGCGTGCCGACAGCGCCTGCACGGCCCGCTCCTGACCGAGCGAGACGATCACGACCAGCGTCGCCACTGTCGCCAGCACGAAGGCGATCGGCAGCACGATCACGCGCCAAACAGCCCGCAGCATCGCTTCCCCCCGTTTCTCCCTCTCCCCGTGCTCCTTCAGCATGGGGAGAGGGTCGGGGTGAGGGGCGGCCACAAACGCCTGAGCAAGCGTCCGCCCCTCACCCTAACCCTCTCCCCGCTCGCCCTCGGGCTCTCCAAACACTTGCTCTGCCCGGATGCTAACCCGAGGGCAAGCGGGGAGAGGGAACATTGCGCTCGCGCGCGCCGAGCTTCAAGCTCTCCGACTTGAGCTGCCCGCAGGCTGCCATGATGTCGCGCCCGCGCGGCGTGCGCACGGGGCTCGCGTAGCCCGCCCGGTTCACGACCTCGGCGAAGCGCTCGATCTGCTCCCAGTCCGAGCATTCGTGCGCCGTGCCGGGCCAGGGATTGAACGGGATCAGGTTGATCTTGGCGGGGATGCCGGCGAGCAGACGCACGAGCGCCTTGGCGTCCTCGAGGCTGTCATTGACGCCCTTCAGCATCACGTACTCGAAGGTGATGCGGCGCGCGTTGGAGAGGCCGGGATAGGCGCGGCAGGCAGCCATCAGCTCGGCAATCGGATACTTGCGGTTGATCGGCACCAGCTTGTCGCGCAGTTCGTCGCGCACGGCGTGCAGCGAGATGGCGAGCATGGTGCCGGCCTCCTCGCCCCAGCGGGGGATCTCGGGGACGACGCCGCTGGTCGAGAGCGTGATGCGCCGCTTCGACATGGCGAGGCCGTCGCCGTCGGAGGCAATCGCCATCGCATCGCGCACATGAGCGAAATTGTAGAGCGGCTCGCCCATGCCCATCAGCACGACGTTGGTAATCTTGCGGTCGCTATCGGGAATGAGGCCGCCGTCCTGGGGCCCGCTCGCGCCCTGCCAGTCGCCGATGCGGTCGCGCGCCAGCAGGATCTGGCCGACGATCTCCTCGGGCAGAAGGTTGCGCACGAGCCGCTGCGTGCCGGTGTGGCAGAACGAGCAGGTGAGCGTGCAGCCGACCTGGCTCGAGATGCACAGCGTGCCGCGGTCGGCCTCGGGGATGTAGACGGTCTCGATCTCGGGGGGGCGCTTCTCGTGACCGCGGATGGGCAGGCGCAGCAGCCACTTGCGGGTGCCGTCGACGGACACCTGTTCGGCCGCGATCTCGGGCCGGGCCAGCGAATAGGTGCGCGCCAGGGTCGCCCGCAGGTCCTTGGAGACGTCCGACATGTCCTCGAAGGACGTGACGCCGCGAACGTAGATCCAGCTCCACAGCTGGCCGACACGCATCCGGAGCTGCTTTTCCGGCACGCCGATGGCGGCCAGCGCCGCGCGCAGGCCCTCGCGGCCGAGGCCCGCAAGCGAGGGCTTGGACGCGGCGGTCTGTTGCAGTGCGGGCGCGGCTAGGAGGGCGTCCATGACCTTTCGGCCTCGATAGGGCTGGGCACTATGTAGTTCTCCGCGGTCGTGCTGTCATCCCGCCCCCGGTTCCGCGCGGGGATGCCGTCCTGTAGATTGTGGCCCGATGAACCCGAGTCCCCATAGAGACCCACCCGTGCCCTTCTGGCGGCGGCTGCCGTCCGAGGCGGCCGGCGCGTGCGGCGACCTCGGCACCTTTCTCCCGCATGTGATCGGCGCCATCACCGTGGCGGGCCTTGCGCCCGCCGGAGTGTTGGCCGGCTTCGGCGCCTTCTTCGTGGCCAGCGGCCTTTTCTACGGACTGCCGATGGCGGTGCAGCCGATGAAGGCGGTATCGGCTGTGCTGGTGACGGGGCAGGCCGGCCCGGGCGAGGTTGCGGCGGCGGGCATGGCGATCGGGGTGATCCTGCTGGTGCTGGCAGCGACCGGCTCGATCAGCTGGCTGGCGCGGGTCATTCCGCAATCGGTGTCGGCCGGGCTGCAGCTGGGTCTCGGCCTGTCGATGGGACTGCTGGGCCTCGAGCTGATCTGGCGCACGCCGTGGATCGGGGTGCCGGCCCTGGCGCTGCTGGGGGGGTTGATGCTGGTGCGGCGCTTTCCTGCCGCGCCAGCGATGCTCATCGCGGCTGTTGCTGTCGGCTATGCGAGCGGTTTGGTGCAGCCGCCCCACGATGTGGCATTTGCCTGGAGCGGTCTGTCGTTCGTTGCCATGCCGACGTGGGCCGAGATCTGGCGCGGCTTCGAGCTGCTCGTGCTGCCGCAGCTGCCGCTGACCCTCACCAACGCGGTGATCGTGACGGCGCTGGTGGCGCGCGATCTCTTCCCCGCGGCCGCCGCGCGCGCGAGCGAGCGCAACCTCGCGCTGTCGACGGGCCTCGCCAACCTGGCGCTAGCGCCGTTCGGCGCCATGCCGATGTGCCACGGGGCCGGCGGCGTGCAGGCGCAGCATCGGTTCGGGGCACGCACGGGCCTGGCGCCCGTGCTGCTGGGCCTGGTGCTGCTGGTGCTGGGGCTTGGCCTTGCCGGCACCGCCAGCCAGTTGCTCGGGCTGATCCCAATCGCGGCCGTCGGCGCGCTGCTGCTCGTTGCCGGCGGCGATCTCGCGCTGTCGCGCCGTCTCTTCGACGCGCAGCCCTCCTGCTGGCCGGTGATCGCGGTGGCGGGGGGCGTGACGCTGGCGTTCAATCCGGCGTTCGGACTCGCTGTGGGCTGCGCCGGCGAGGTCGCGCGCAAGGCGATCGTCAACGCCATCAACGGCAGGTCGCGCACCACGGGCTGATGCCGGCGCCGCAAGGCCCGCCGTGCAGCGACTTTGTGCTGCAACCGCTTTTCACCTTCTCGACACTTTTCGCCCGTACGTTTGCCCCTCTTCGCTTCATGCCTGTGCCGTTGTGCCGGTAGTTCCACGGGGGGCCCATCGTTGCATCCGGTCCGCAGACCCGCGAGCAGAGTCTCCAGAGAGCCAGGGC
>JBGGME010000154.1:0-2970 GCA_041288195.1 Hyphomicrobiaceae bacterium | reverse complement strand
ATCGCCGACGCCACGCTCGCGAACTGGGCCTGGACCTGCCGTGTCGGGATCTCCGCCTGTGGCAAGGCTGCCCGCATCAGTTGTTCGTGCCGGCGCGCCGACTCGGCGTCGGGCTTGCGGCCGGTGTCGACCAGCGCCCGGCTCATCTCGTCGAGGATCAGCGGGCTCCAGTGCAGGCGGATCAGTCCCTGGTAGTCGAGATGGATCAACAGGCCGCGGGTGGTGGCGCCGAACAGGGTGTCGGCGTCGGCGACGACAGGGATCACGGATCTCAGCCCGCGAAGATCTCGCTGTCGAGCTGGGCGCCGAGCTGGCCCAGGGCCTTTCGGCGTCGGTTCTGCTCCTTGCGGTGCCAGGCCAGGACGGCGGATTGGAGAACCCGTCGCTGGTTACCCACCTGTTGGTGCAGTGGGATGTCACCGGCTTCGATGCGGGCCACGATGTAAGGGCGGGAGACGCCGACCAGATCAGCCGCTTCCTGGGTGGTGAGAACCGGGTCCGTTGCTGGTTCGGACCTGGCGCTCGTGGAGCTCCAGGTGCTGCCGCTGATGCTCGGGTTCTGGAAAAGTTGGGCCAACTCGCCCTTGATCAGCCGCGTGGCCCGGGGTGTCAGCTTGACGTGGCGCCGCACGACCTCGACCAAGGGGTCGATGTTCACCGACATGGCTGGTGGGTCGATGCGCTGCGAGGTTTCGGTGGGTTTGCGGGCGGTCTTCATGTTTTGAAGTTTATCAGGATCACTCGAAATATTCGAATCTCGCGAAACGGCGAGCAGGGTCGACGCTGGGCGTGAACGGTCTGGCGGCGGACGGTGTGGCGTTGAGCGTTGTTGCGCAGCTGGTGCAGGTGGTGGCGCCAGGTCTCCGTGGGCCTGGGCGTGTCCCCGCTGCGCGGGGCCGGGCTGTTGCGCTGCGCGTCGAGCCGCTGTCAAAGGCCCAGCGTCTCGACCCTGACGGGCTGCCATCCCTCACGCAACACGGTCAGGCCGGCGGAGCCGGCTGAAGCACGCGGCGGCCCTTTCCCGTGCCCGGGGACCGCGGGCCCTGACTCCTTCACGCTGCGCGTGAACGAGGCCCGCTTGGCGAACTGACCGGCTTGCAGGTCGCGGCGCTGCGCTTCGCTCGGTGCGGCGCCGGCCAGATCGCCACCCCGGTCACTCGCCATGCCCGTAGCCGGGCCGCTGAAGACCGGGTGCAGAAAAGTGCCCGCTGCGGCTGCGCCGCTGCACAGCCAGCGATCAACGGCTCGACCGCCGCGCCAGTCGCTCGCCTTCGGCTCCCTTGGTGTCACGTCGGCCGCAGAGGCGCCGCTGCTCGTGATCGTTCGGTCGGCTGCGCTGCAACCGCTGCGCCAGGCGAGCTGGCACATCGGTCGCGACGCTGCGCCGACCGTGGGGAGGGGGCAGCCCGTGCGCCAGTCGTCCCACCGCGCTCCCCCCACGGCGCCCCCGTCAAGAGTGAGGGGGACTTGTGGGGGGATCTTCAAGCGGTGGGCCGGGAAACTGGCTCACTGCTTCGGCTGCAAGGAACCCCACCCATCCCCAACCCCTTCCCGTGAGGGAAGGGGCCATGCCCACCCCCCGCCCGCCCGTGGGCGGGAGCGAGGAAGTCCGAGCGAGAGGATCAGTTTTCAGGGCAACCCGGACCGGGGCCCGGCTGATCTCTCACGCAAGGAGATATGGCCATGGCCAACGTTCAAGTGTTCCAACGTCACGCGCACCTGGCGGGCGCCGTCAAGCTCGAATTCGTCAACGGACGCGAGGGCAAGATTGCCAAGGGCGTGCTGACCGCCATCAGCAACACCCGGCGCGGCAGCGGCGACAGCCGCGAGGAGGAATCCACCGCGATCCAGTGGACCCTGTGGGGCAAGCAGGCCGAGAACGCCGCCGAGTACCTGGGCAAGGGCTCGCACGTCAACATCGTCGGCCGGCTGCGCAACAACAACTACGAGAAGGACGGCGAAACCGTCTACGGCATGGCGTTCACGGCTGAGGAGATCGATTACCTCGACAGCCGCGCCGAGAGCGAAGCCCGCCGCAACGGTGGCCAGGGCGCCGAAGGCGTGCCGACCGCGCGCAGCGGCGAGTCAGCCGCACCGGCCGCCAGCACCCGCAAGCCCCGCAGCGCACGCCAGCCGGCGCACGCCGACGCCTGAACCCTCATCGGGTGGGCGCCGTCTTGGTCAATCAGCCAACGAGCCGCGCCCGCCCTTCGAACCTCATTCAACGATCGAAGGAAACCATCATGTACTCGACTCCGACCCTTGCGACCCGCTTTGCCCGCAACACCCGCGTGATGCGTGGCGACCAGCCCCTGAGCGAAGACCAGATGCGCGCCGCGGCGCCGTCCATCTTTGCCGAGGGCAAGCACGCGAGCCGCTCCGAGCGCTACACCTACATCCCCACCATCGATGTCCTGCGCGGCCTGCGCAAGGAGGGTTTCGAGCCCTTCATGGTCGCACAGGGCACCAGCCGCGTCGAAGGCAAGGCGGAGTTCACCAAGCACATGATCCGCATGCGCCACGCCGGCCAGGTGCAGACCCGGCCGGAGGCGAACGAGATCATCCTGATCAACAGCCACGACGGCGCCAGCAGTTACCAAATGCTGGCCGGAATTTTCAGGTTTGTCTGTTGCAACGGCCTGGTGGTGGGCGAGGTGGTGGACGACATCCGCATCCCGCACAAGGGCAACATCCAGGGCGAAGTGATCGAAGGTGCGTTCCGCGTGCTCGACGAGTTCGAGGCCGTGGGCGAGCACACCGAGGCGATGAAGGCGCTGCAGCTCGCGCCGCCCGAGGAAGTGGCCTTCGCGACCGCTGCCCTGGCGCTGCGCTTTGGCGAGCGCACCGTCGAAGAGACCGGCGGGCACCGTCCGGCCCCCGTCACCGCGGAGCAACTGATCGAGGCACGCCGGCCAGAGGACATCGGGCACAGCCTGTGGACGACGTTCCAGCGGGTGCAGGAGAACGTGA
>JBGGME010000153.1:0-5036 GCA_041288195.1 Hyphomicrobiaceae bacterium | reverse complement strand
TGGAACAGGTCCATCTCGCGGCCGAGCTTGCGATGGTCGCGCTTCTCGGCCTCCTCGATCTGCTTGAGGTAGGTGGCAAGCTCCGCGTCGGTGGCCCAGGCGGTGCCGTAGATGCGCTGCAGCCTGGGCCACTGCGCGTCGCCGCGCCAGTAGGAGCCGGCGAAGCGGGTGAGCTTGAAGGCCTTGCCGATCTGCCCGGTCGAGGTCATGTGCGGGCCGCGGCAGAGATCGAGCCACTCGCCCTGCTTGTAGATCTTCAGGTCCTCGCCCTCGGGGATGGCGTCGACCAGCTCGATCTTGAACAGCTCGCCCTTCTTCTTGAAGAAGGCCTTGGCGTCGCCCCGGCTCCACAGCTCCTTGGTGAAGGGCGCGTTGCGGGCGATGATCTCGTGCATCTTGGCCTCGATGCGCGCGAGATCGTCGGGGTGGAAGGGCTCCTCCTTGGCAAAGTCGTAGTAGAAGCCGTTCTCGATCACGGGGCCGATGGTGACCTGGGTGCCGGGCCACAGCGCCTGCACGGCTTCCGCCATCACGTGCGCGGCATCGTGCCGGATCAGCTCCAGAGCCTCGGGGTCGGTGCGGGTGACGATCTTGACGGAGGCGTCTGCGGAAATCGGGTCGGCCAGGTCGGCGAGCTTCCCATCGACCACCATCGCCACCGCCTTCTTGGCGAGCGACTTGGAGATGGAGCCGGCCAGCTCGACGCCAGTGATGCCTGCCCTGTGGGGCCGCTTGCTGCCGTCCGGAAATGTCAGGGAGATGTCAGTCATCGGGCCGCGTCCTCTCACTCGCTGCGAACCACGCAGGTAAGGTCGGCTGCGGGCACCTCCCGCCGCCTGGGCGGGCCGCTTGTGCCCTCCGGCATGCGGGCATGTCAAGCCGCTCGCCGATCCCGCAGCCTGCACCCTGCAATCGACCTTGCCTGAAGAATTCCTCAATGCCGCCGCAAAAGCGCCCGCACCCGCACGCGACCATGTGACCCGAGCGCATGAGGCCGCGTTGGGGGGCTCGGGCGCACACGAACTGTGGTTGGAACTGCTGCTGGCTGGCGTCGGCCAGGCGGAGAGAAGGGCCATTGTCCTGGCTGGTCCCAGGCGGGCCACATTCGTCTCCCCGCTCGGAGCCCGCGCATCCCAGGTGGAAATCTGGCCAACGCAAGTGAAGCCGTTCGAGTGAGAAGGAGCGAGAGATGCGCGCTTGGGCAACCCGTAGTGTGGCAGGGGTGGTCGCGCTGTGCGCGGCGTCGGCGACGGGAGCCACCCAGGAGTTCGATCAGCTCCTGCTGGCCCAAGCCCAGGTCCGCACGACAACACCTCGGGCACCGACAGCCGCCGCGAGCGGCGAGCTCAACCTGGTGGCGAAGGTCAACAACTGGACGGTGGGTCTCGCAGCCGGCCTCCCCGAAGGCACTTTCCTGCGCTTCGCCGCCGAGATCGCCCGCAACCTCAACGGCACCGATGACTTGCGCGTTCTGGCCACGGTGACGCCCGGGGCTACCGAGAACGTCAAGGACCTGCTCTATCTCAAGGGCATGGACATCGCCATCACCCACGCCGACGTGTTCGAGCACTTCCGCAACGTCGAGAAGATCCCCAACATGGACAAGCGCGTGAACTACGTGTCCGAGATGTACATCTCGGAGCTGCACGTGCTGGTGCGCCCCGAGATCAACTCGTTCAAAGACCTGGAAGGCAAGAAAGTCAGCTTCCACACGCCGGGCGCAGGCCCGTCGGTGACGGGGCCGATCCTATTCCAGCGGCTGGGCGTGAAGGTGGAGCCGGTCTACGTCAACAACGCCATCGCCTACGAGATGATGAAGAAGGGAGAGCTTGCCGCCCTCATCCACACCGTGGGCAAGCCCAACGACCTCTTCGTCAAGAACAAGAACGACGCCGGCTTCAAGTTCCTTCCGGTGCCCCTCGACAAGTTCGACGACCTCTATGTCCCCTCGGTCTTCACGGCGGAAGATTATCCGGGCTACGTGAAGCCCGGCGAGAAGGTCGAGACCATCGGCGTGCAGGCCGTGCTTGCCGTCTACAACTGGCCCAAGGAGAGCGATCGCTTCCGACGCGTGCAGCGCTTCATCGAGTTCTACTTCGACCGCTTCCAGAACTTCCACCAGCCGCCCTATCATCCGAAGTGGAAGAGCATCAACCTGGCCGCCAAGGTGCCGGGGTGGACGCGCTATTGGGCGGCCGAGGAGAAGCTCAAGCAGATGGCCGCAGCCCAGCCCGCGCCGCGCGCCATCGATCCGCAGCTCGCACGTCAGCAGGCGGCACGCGCGGCGCCCAACGATTCGGCCGAGCAGGAGCGACTGTTCCAGAAGTTCCTCGAGTGGAGCAAGTCGCAGGCCAAGCAGTGACCACAGTGCGCACCAGCTGAAGCCGGATCGGGCGCATTGGGGGGCGCTGAGCATGGCGGACGAGAAGCAGCCGGCATTTGCGATCTGGCGGGGCCCGTGTGTCGGGTTGCTCGCCTTGGTGCTGCTGGCCGCCGGCGGAGCAGGGCACGGCGCAGACGCCGCGGGCAAGGTCAGGCTCGCGCAACGTGCCGAGCCGCGGATCAGCGTGGCGTCCGCGATCGTGGCGCAGCCGGCGTCGCAGGCGCCTCTCTCCATCCAGATCGGGCCGCCCGAGGCGTTGCCGCCCAACAGCTTCGTGCGCCTGCGCGGCCTACCGCCCAGCATCTCCCTCACCGAGGGGCACGCCATCGGCCCGGGATCATGGGCCATCCCGCTCTTCGGGCTGTCGGCCCTCAAGGCCAACATCCCCGCCGGCGTTTCGGGTCGCTCGGAGATCGTGATCAGTCTGATTGCCGTGGACGGTGCGCTGCTCGCCGAGGCCACCACCGCGCTCGTGGTCGGCCCAGCCGCCATGCTCGCCCCGCCCGATCAAAAGCGGGCCAACGCCGTGAGCCCCCCGCCACCCGTGCCGGCGACCCGGCCCGAACGCGGGCCGCAGCCACCCCCTCGTCCGCCCGAGCTGTCGGCTGAGGAGAAGGCGCGCGCGGAGAAGCTCATGGCGCAGGGGGAGAAGTTCCTATCCCAGGGCAACATTGCGGTGTCGCGACAGTACTTTCAGCGCGCGGCGGAGGCGGGGCTGGCCGCGGGCGCGCTCCGACTGGCCGCCACCTACGATCCGGCCGAGCTGTCGCGCATCCAGGCGCAAGGCGTCGTTCCCGACCGCGCCGAGGCGCGCAAGTGGTATGAGCGTGCCCGGGAGCTCGGCGCTCCCGAGGCCGAGGAGCGGCTGGCGCGGCTCGGCGGGAGCTGATCGCAACCATGACCATGATCAACCACACAGCTACGGGCGGCGGCGCCCCGCCCCTCGTCTTCGTGCACGGCTTTGCGTGCGCACAGGGCGATTGGGACGCCCAGGTCGCGCACCTGTCGGGGCAGCACCGGACCGTCGCAGTCGACCTGCGCGCGCACGGCGCCTCACCCGGGACGGCGCGTGATTGCTCCATCGAGCGTTTCGGGGCCGACGTCGCCGAGGTCATGCGCGGCCTCGCGCTGCCGCCGGCCATCCTCGTCGGCCACAGCATGGGGTGCCGGGTGGTGATCGAGGCCGCCCTGCAGGCCCCCCGGCACACCGCCGCGGTCGTGCTGGTTGACGGCAGCCAGTTCGCGCCCGCCATGGAGGCCGTGCTGCAGCAGCGGCTGGCGACTGCGGCGGGCTTTGCGGCGGCGACGCGCGCATTGTTCGAGGACATGTTCACGCCGGCGAGCGACAGGGCAACGGCAATCGCCGTGATCGAGCGCGCGGGCCGCCTGCCGCCGGAGATCGGAGCAAGGCTGCTGCTCGATCTCGTGCGCTACGACATCCACCGGCTCGAGCACTCGCTTGCCGCTTTGCGCGTCCCTGTCATGGTGCTGCAGACCACGTTCTCGAATGAGAAACGCGAGAGGAAGAGCCTGGTCCCAGGCCAGACGACCCCCTACCTCGAGATGGTGCGCGCCAAGGTGCCGGCGGCCCGCATCGAGATCATCCCGCGCGTCGGCCACTTCCCACAGCTCGATGCACCGGGGGAGACCAACGCGATGCTTGCGAGCTTCGCGGCGAGCCTCCGGGGCTGAGCGGATCGTTCCTATACCTTGAAGAACAGGGCGTCCTGCTGGCGACGCAGGGCGAGCAGCGCGGAGCCCTCGTCGAGCTCGACGTCTGAGCACAGGATCGTCGCGCCTTTCGCCACCGGCCGCACGAGGCGGCGGTTGGCGGCGAGGTAGTAGGGGGCCGGCACCTTCGGCGCCAGCGCCGCGCCCGGCACCAGCACGCCCGACACGTCCTTGATGCTGTGATGGTGACCTGCAGCCGTCAGGATCGTCCCGGCGGGAATATCGGCGTTCGCGCGGGCCGCAAGGTCGAGATTGGGCCGCGGATCGTCGCCGCCGCTGGAGCGGCCGAGCACGGCAGCCTCGAGCACGCTGGTCGCCGCCTCGAGGCCCAGGAGATGGCGCGGCAGCCATAGCATGGCGGTGGCGCCGTTGCGGGCGAGGATATGTCCCTTCTCGCGCAGCATCGCCCAGGTCTCGGCGTGCTCGCAGCGCACGACGACGAAGATGCCGCCGGCGAAGCTGATCTCGTCGGGCGCGCGCAAGCAATTGAAGACGTCGAGCCGCCGGTCTCCCGAGAGCAGTCCGCCATCGGCCTTGGTGGCAAAGATGGTCGCCACCTCCTCGATGCGCGCAAGCGGAACATGGAAATCGGCACGGTCGTAGGTGAGGCCGGTCGCGTTGGCCACGACGAGCATCTCGCACAGGTCGGGCACCGTGCGCTGCGGGAGGGCCGCTGCGATACGTGCGCGTGTGGTGACGATGTCTGCGACCGGCCGTTCCCCCATCGTCCACTGCGCGGCAAAGCCCGGCACAGGCACGGTGACGTTGTTGGCAGACATCGTCTCGGTCGCCGCATCGAACACGAAGTCGTACTCGCTCGATTTGCCGGCGGCGACGATTGCCAAGCCCAGCGTCTCGGCCCAGGTGACGAGGCCGATCAGCAGGCTCGGCTGGTCGCCATCGACGGGCGTCACGATACGGC
>JBGGME010000152.1:0-3078 GCA_041288195.1 Hyphomicrobiaceae bacterium | reverse complement strand
TCGTGGGGATGCCAACCTTGGGTGACATCTGGCACGTCGCGGAATGAGCGACGCTAACCCCGATCAGCCGACCGGCTGATCTGGCAATGACCACGAGAAAGCGCTCCCGAGGTTGCCGGGAGCGCTTTCAATCGATCCGCGATGCTTACTTTGACTTGCCCGCACTAGGCTTGATCTTCTCGATCTCGACCTTGCTGCGCCGCACGGTGTCCTTCACCGTCTCCTCATGCTCTGCGACCCGCTTGCCGAGCGCGACCTCGCCTATCACCCGGGCTTCCTTGCTGACCTCGAGCTCCTCGCTGGTGCCGAGCATCTCGACCGTCTTCTCCTGGAACGCCGCCTCGGCCTCCTCGGGCTTCAGCTTGCGGTCCGCCGGCTGGTGCTCGACCTCGACCTGCTCCTCGCGCAAGGTGACGGTCTCCTCGACCGGCCGCTCGCTGACGCTGGTGGTGACGCGGGCGCCGCCGCTCACGACCTTGCGCTTGCCGACCGCGAGCTCCTCCTCGATCTCCTGCACCGTCTCGCCTTGCTCCTGCTGCGAGCTCTCGCCTCCGCTGGTCTCGTAGCGCTCCATGATGGCGGCGACACGCTCGACCTTGTCCGGCGCCCGCGCCGCGACCAGGCTCTTGCCGCGGTTTGCCGCTATGGCGTAGCCGCGGGCGTCATCCTTGCCGAAGCCACGCTCCTCGATCTCGGCCACGAGTTCGTCCTCGTCGCCGTCCAGGATCTCGACGTCCTGGTCCTTGAAGCCGGCCTTGAGCAGCTCGTCGATGAGCTGCTGTGCCACCTTGGCGCTGTCGATCGTAGCGATGACCGTTGCTGCTGACATTGGGTACTATCCTCAGTGATGGTGTGGGAAGCTGCTGCTCGTACAGAGCAGTGGGGGAAAGCCGGTCAGGGATTGATCGGCTGCCTGGGAGACGTGCCGGGGATGTTCGGACGCTGGTCAGTCCAAACCTTCATCCCCGGTGTTCGTTACGAACCCATCCTTAATGGGTCGGTTCCCAGCCATGCGCTCGTCAGCTCCGGCCGAACCGGGCGGTGATCCGCCGCATGCCGGGATTGAGAAAGCTGGCGATGCGATCGACACTGGACATCGTCTGTGGGCGGCGTCGGCCTCCAAAGAGCTGCTCGAGCGCCTCAACCCGATCAACTGAGCAGAGCAACTCATCATTGCCCATGTCCTTCACCCGGAAGTCGTCGGCGTGGCTCATCAGAAGTATTTCCTATCACCTGCCAGGAAATTTGCAGCTAATGCTCAGCTTTAGTTTAAAAACGGATCTCTCGCGACACGAGGAATGCTGAATTGGTTTATTAGATTATTTAGGGAACTTTCCAATGCTACCTATGTTGCCCTGCGATAGGCTTACTGCCATATGCACTGGCACATGCCCGTCATCCATCATCCAGGGACATCCCATGGCTCAGATTGCCACGACCAGCACCGACAAGGCCGCCGCCGAGGCGACCAAGGCCGCGGCCCATCCCCGCGCCGCCGACGTGGCGCGTGACCTGACCGACAAGGCCCAGGGCACGACGCTCCGCCTGATCGAGAAGACGGCGGCAACGGCCGAGGACAGGGTCGGCATTGGCTCGCCGGCTACCGCCAAGCCGAGCGCCAACCCTAGCGTCGTGCTGCCCACCCAGGCGGCGGCGTTCGAGATGCTCCAGGCCGGCGGTGCCGTGGCCAGCTTCTGGCTCCAGCAGGTCAACGACCAGCTGGCGCACCATGCCCGGACCCTGAGGAAGCTGGCGGCCGCCTGCGACTGGCGGGAGAGGCTCGAGATCCAAAGGTCCTTCCTTCACGACAGCCTGGCGCGGCTGAACCAAGGGGTGTCGCACTACGTCGACGTGACCACCGCCATGGCGGTCCGTTCGCGCGAGGCACGCGCGGGTGGCGCACCGGCGACAGCAGGATCGAACGCGGGGCAACAGCGATGAGCCTCCGCCAGGTGATCCATAGCGGCCCTGCCAAGGCGAACGAGCTCTTCGCCAAGCTCGCCGAGACCGGCGATGGCGCCCTGAAGACCCGCGAGCGGCTGTTCGCGGAGCTCAAGGCGGAGCTGGAGCTGCTGGCCGGGCTCGAGGAGACGCACCTGTTCCCGGCGCTGCGCAAGCGCCCGGAGACCAAGGCCCTGGCGGCCGACGCCCTGGCCGACAACAAGCAGGTCCGCGCGCTGCTCGCCGAGCTCGAGCCGATGCCCAAGGAGGGCCAGGCCTTCCCGGCCAAGCTGACCGAGCTGCGCAAGGCATTCCAGCAGCACGTGCGCGACGAGAAGCGGGAGCTGCTGCCCGCGGTCGCCAAGGCGCTGAGCGAGGAGGAGGCGCAGACTGTCGCCGAGAAGATCGCGGCCGGCAAGGCCGACGCCGAAGAGGCGCAGCGCGAAGAAGCGGAACGGCAGCGGGCCGAGGCCAGGCGCGAGCGCGAGCAGGCCGCGGCGGAGCAGGTCAAGCGCGAAGAGGTCGAGCGGCAGCGAGCCCAGGCCAAGCGTGAGCGCGAGGAAGCCGAGCAGGCCAAGCGTGAGCAGGCCGAGCGCCGGGAGGTCGAAGCTGCGGAGCGGCGCGCCCGGCAGGCGGCGGAGGCCGTGACGCGGCCAGTCGAGATCGCGGCCCAGGGCGGGTTGCGCGCGCTCGAGGCAGGCGGTGCGGCTACTGAGGCGGGTGCCGAAGTTGCCACCCGAGGCTCACGGCAGGTGATGGACGCGGCCGGCCAGGCGGTACAGCAGACCGCGGCATCGGCCTCGGCTGCGGCTCGCAGGTACCATGCCGCGGCGTCCCAGCTGCTCACGGCCGAGGGCGGCTTCGCCGGCTTCTGGCTCGAGCTGGTGCGCGAGCAGGTGACGCACAACGCCGAGACATTCCGCAAGCTCACTGCGGCGCGCGACTGGCGCGAGGCGGTCGAGCTGCAGGGCACGCTGGTGCGCGGCAGCTTCGAGCGGATGGGCCGGCTGAACGGCCGCTACCTCGAGACCATCCAGGCGGTGCTGAAGGCGGCAGGCTCGGCCGCCACTGATGGGACCGACCAAGCGGCCTGAGACGTCGTCCCAGGGGCATACTGTTGGCGGGGGCTGCCCGCCG
>JBGGME010000151.1:0-6109 GCA_041288195.1 Hyphomicrobiaceae bacterium | reverse complement strand
CAGGCGAGAACTCGCCGCCCAAGGAGCCTGTGGATGACCCACGCCGCTGTCGGGCTGCTGGACAGCATCTCCGAATTCTGCCGGCGGGCAGGAATGGCGGAGTCGACGTTCGGCCGTCGCGCGGTGAACGACGGCAAGTTCGTATCGCGCCTGCGCGACGGCGCCCGCATCACGCCGGAGACTCTGGAGCGGGTCAGCGTCTTCCTCAACAGTCAGGGTGTGGAAGCCCCCGCGGCGCCGCCCGAGCTGATGCAGCTCCTGCGCGTCGCCACCATCCCAGCGCTGCAGGTTCGCTCCGGCAGTGCCGAAGGCGCGCCCTCCCGCAACTTCCGCTTCTTCGACAACCGTCAGAAATACCTGCTGTTCGTCAACACCTGCTCGGAGAAGGAGGTGGTGGCGCACCGCGTCGGCATGGAGCTCGGCCACCTTCATCCCGAGCCGCCGGCGGTCAGGGTGTTCGACGCCGGCATGGGCGACGGCACGGTGCTGACCAGGGTCATGCGCGAGATGCACCGAAGGCTGCCGACGCTGCCCTTCTACATCGTCGGAAAGGAGATCAGCCTGGAGGATGTGCGGCTCAGCCTCGACAAGATGGCCGACCGCCTCTACGAGCACCCGGCCACCGTCCTCGTCGTCACCAACATGTACTACACCGAGGCGCCGTGGCTGACGCCGATGTCGCTATCGGCCGCCACCACGCTTGCGTGGCACGAGGTCGCCCTCACCGGCAACACGGCGGCGGAGTTCAGCGAGCAGATCGAGGCGCTCGAGCCCTTGCTCGCCAAGGTCTGGCAGGCCCGTCATTCCACCAAGACCGGCAATCCAATCTACGAGCGGCCGGTCGCCCTCGTCATCTACCGCGACGACTACCGCTTCCTGCTCGACGATGTGATCCCGCGCCAGGGCCGCGCGCGGGCCGACTACGACCTCGTGATTGCCTCGCAACCCTATCGCGCGCGGGTGCCCGTCGAGTTCAAGGCGTCCAAGGTGATCGCACCGCTGACGCGGGCACTGCGGCCCGGCGGCCGGCTGCTCGGCATCCATTCCTGCGGCCGCGACCCCGGCCTCGAGATCGTGCGCAAGATGTGGCCGGACGAGGATCCCTTCAAGACCAGCCGCCACGACATCCTGCGCGCGGTCCGTACCGTGCTCGGCCGCGATACCCGCCACTACAACTTCAATGCCTACGCCGATCAGCGCGCGGTGTTCCGCTACGACATGCACACGCTGCCGACGGAGATCGCCGCCTCGATCGGCACCTCGACCCTGTTCGCCGCCTGGAACGCTGCGACCTACGTCGCCCAGATCGACGACGAGCGGCTGGCCGAGGTGCTCGGCGCCCGCAAGTACCTCGAGGCCACGCGCGAGGTGCTGCAGGCGCATGGGCGCCTCTGGTTCCTCGATGAATCCTACGTGATCTCACGAAAGAGAGACTGACGATGATCCCCCTGACGGCAGCTGCCAAGCCGACTGTCGATCCTGCCCCCGCCGGCGCATCCGAGGTCGCCCGCATTGCAGCCGAGCTTGTCGCCTGCGGCTCGCTCGAGATGGGCGCCGACACGCCGCAGGACGCGCACCGCATTGCCGACCTGTTGCCGGCGGGCACGCCCGTCTACGTCAATCACCTGCCGCGCCGGCGCCTGGCCGATACCCTGCCCGCGCTGATGGCACTGAGCGAGGCGGGCCTCGAGCCGGTGCCGCACGTGGCGGTGCGCCGTATCGCTTCGCGCGCCGAGGCGGAATCGTTCCTGCGCCAGGCGGTCGCCAAGGCGGGGGTGCGCAAGATACTGCTGATCGGCGGCGACCTCCCCGAGCCGATCGGGCCCTATGCGCAAGCCGCCGACCTCTTGCGCGACGGTCTCATTGTCGACTCTGGTGTCGCGCAGGTCGGGTTCGCCGGCTATCCCGAAGGCCATCCGCGCATCCCCACCGGCGCGCTGACGTCGGCCCTTGCCGACAAGCTCGGGCTCGCGCGCAAGCTGGGCCTGGGCGCCTACGTGGTGACGCAGTTCTCGTTCGCGCCCAACCGGATCGTGGAGTACTGCGCCGATCTGGCGCGGCGCGCTCCCGATGTGCCAGTCTACGTTGGCCTCGCGGGCCCCACGAGCCCACGCACGCTGCTGCGCTTTGCCCAGCGATGCGGGGTCAGTGCGAGCCTGCGCGCGCTGCAGGCGCAGGGCATGGGCGCGGTGCGGCTCTTCACCCACGTCGACCCGAGCGATCAGCTCATCGCGCTTGCGCGCCACGCCCGCTCGGGCAGCGCCAGCAACGTCGTCGGCGTGCATCTTTTCTCGTTCGGTGGCGTGGCCGCCACGGCAACCTGGATGAACGCGCGCATCACCGCGCGGTGTGGGTAGCCGCTACCGGCCCCAGAGGTCGGACTTCCAGTCCGGGGACCTGGTCTTCCTGGTGGTCGCCTTGGGCTTGGGGCGGGCGGGAGCCGCGGCAGGCTCCTCCTTCGCAGGCGGGTCGCCCTTGGCGCTGGCATCGGCCGGCGAGGGCGCCGGCAGGCTTGCGGTCTGCAGCTGCGCGCCGCCTTCGCCGACCACGACGAACGGGCCCCATTGCGCAGGGTGGACCTCGAGCCCCGTGCCGTTCTCGATCAGCTCGCGCATGGACAGGCGCAGTGCCTCGGCGCGGCCGATGGCGGGTCTCGCCTTGAGCGCGGCGAAGGCGCCGGTGGTGAGCTTGACGGCTGCGTGCGATCCAACCTCCCAGTGGGAGACGAGAAGCGCGCGTGCCCCCGCATAGAAGAAGGCGCGCGCCAAGCCCGACAGCGCCTCGGCGTTCTCGCCGCTCTCATCGCGGCCGCCGGTGGAGGGACCCGCTGTGTTGCAGGCCGAGAGGATGACCCAGTCGGCGTCGAGCTTGAGGGCCGCGATCTCGGAGGCGGAGAGATAGCCGTCGTCGCGCTCGAGTGCACGGGCATCGGTGGTGCCTGCGGCCGGCGGCGTCAGAATCAGGCCCGGTTCGGCGGCGCCCTGCACCTGGCCCGTCAGCGCACCGTGGGTGGCGAAATGCAAGATTCCGTACTCGGCAAGCCGGCCCTGCTCCGATAGGTCCTTGAGCGAGCCCTCGCTCGCGCGGTCCCCGAGCAGAACCTCGCTCTCTGGCACGCCGAGGCGCCGGCTCACCTCGCACAGCTCATCGGCCGTCTCGGGCAGCGGAGAGAGATGACGCACGTGCTCGATGTCGGCCCGCACGCCGCGGAACAGGGTGCTGAAGGCAGGGCGCGGGCGGCCCCCCGCCGCCGAGGCCATTTGCAGCTGCTGGATCGTCGCGCACTGCTGCCTGTCGCGGGCGGCCCGGGCTTCGCGCTTGTAGTGCTCGCCCCACTTGGGATCGTCCTGCGGCCCATCGAGCAGGGGATTGCCGATTCCGAAGTAGGGCTTGGTGGCGTGGCCGGTCTTGGCGACCTCGCGCAGGGCCTTCAGCGAGGCCACAGAGGGCAGCACGGTCGTCGCCTGGCGCGCTCCGAGCCACGCGGCGCGGCGATAGTCGGCGAGCGTGCCTTCTCCGTCCGGAGCCTGCGTGAGCAGCACGTTGAGCGGCAGGCTGGTCAGCGGCCCCGATGGGACAACGAGCAGGTGCTTGTCCTTGATGAGGTCCTCGGCCTGGCCGAGCAGGCCCATGTAGACCTCGTGCGCGCGGGCGAGGTCGAAGGGCAGCACCTGGACCTTGCGGGTGGCGCCGCCAGCGGTGACCGTCTCGGTGCGGGGACGCGTGCTCAGCGCCATCTCGCAGGCTCGAGCGCTCTCGGGCGCCTGCCACAGCGTGTGGTCGAGCCCGCACCGCAGTGCCGCGACGTGAGCAGCCAGCGCCTTGGTGCCGAGCGCGATGCGCACCCAGCGTGTCTCGGTCTTGGTGACGACCCAGAGGAAGGTCTCCTCGGGCATCGGCTTGGCGGCGGGCGTATCGAGGTAGGGCTCGAGCTCGCGCGTATCGAGGAACAGAAGAAGCGCCTCGTCGCGGTGGAGCCAGGTCTGCACCTCGCCGATGCTGAGGCCTTCCGAGCTGGAGAGGGAGGCAAATTGCGGGAAGGACTGGCGCAGCTCCTGATCGATCTCCGCCAGGCGCTTGTCGATCAGGGCAATGTCTTCCTGAATTCTCGCGTCGACACGTGCGTTGCGCTTTTCCGATGGTTGAGAGCGTGCCCAGACCAGCAAGCCATTGCGCTTCTGCCAGAGGCCCAGCAGGTCCTGGCGCTCGCGCACGAGCAGAGCCAGATCGCGATTTCCCGCGGCCGACCGGACCGACATCTGCGCCAAAGAGGCCGCCGCCTCCGACGCACGCGCCCATTGCGCGGCCGCGAAGGCCTCAGCCGCAAGCTCGGCCGCGGCCGACGGCTCCTTGCTCGCCTGCCTGTGCGCGGCCTTCACCAGGCGAACAAACGTGAAGCTGTTGCGCGCGGCCTCGGCGCGGCCTCGGCCTGACATTGCCTGCCCAACGGTGTCGAGCCCGCGCCGCGAGCGCCGCATCAGCAGATCGGCGGCCTTGCGAAAATTGGTGAGCGAGGCGGCCCAGTCGCCCTGGTCGAAGTAGAAGCCGCCGAAGTTGCTGTAGAACACGCCGACGTCGGGATGGTCGGGGCCGAGGTTGGACTCGAAGATGGCCTGCGAACGCTGGTAGACGGGGACCGCCTCGGCGTACTTGCCCTGGATGCGGTAGAGGCCGGCCAGGTTGTCGAGCGTCTTGGCGACCTCCAGGTGATTGGGCCCGAGCGTGCGCTCGTTGTTGGCAAGCGAGCGCTTGAAGAGCGGCTCCGCCGCCTCGTATTTGCGCAGGTCGATGTAGAGGGTTGCGAGGTTGTTGAGCGTGGTCGCGACGTCCGGGTGGTCGGGCCCGAGCGCTTTCTCCAGGATCGCCAGCGCCCGCTCCGCCAGCGGCCGGGCAAGCTCGAAGCGGCCCTGCGTCTGGTAGAGCACGGCAAGGTTGTCGAGCGCGATGGCGACCTGCGGGTCGTCGGGACCCTTGGCCTTCTCGAGGATGGCGATGGTGCGCTTGCGCAGCTGCTCGGCGAGGCCGTATCGGCCTTGGGCGCGATAGAGGGCGGCGAGATTGTTGAGGGTGGTTGCGACCTCCGGGTGGTCGGGCCCGTACGCCTTCTCGTTGATGTCGAGCCCCCGCCGGTAGAGCGGCTCGGCGTCGGCGAGCTTGCCCTGGAGAGTATAGAGCTGCGCCAGCTCGTTGATCGCGACTGCGACATTGAGATTGTCAGGGCCGAGCGATTTCTCGAACACGCCGAGCGCGCGCTTGAAGTGGGGCTCGGCCTCGCCGTAGCGACCCTGGGCACGATAGACGGTGCCGAGCGTGACGAGGGCGCCGGCGAAACGGGGATTGTCGGGCCCGAGGGCCTGCTCGGCGAGCGCTGCCGCTTGCTCGGCGAGCGGGGTTGCCTCCGCGTACTTGCCGGCACGGTAGAGCGCAAAAATGCGGTCGTTGGCCGCCTTGAGCTCGGCGTCGGACTGGGCGCAGACGTCCTGAGCCAGAAGCAGCGCGCCGATGACGAGCGCTGCGGCCAGCAGGCGCGCACAGCCAAGCCTCAAGACCCTCATTCCCCCGGCTCTCCCGCAACAGAGGAGAGGCTATCGCACCCCTCTGCGGCGGTCGAGTGGCAGTACCGACTTGTCGGCACCCGCTCAGCACGATGTAGGGTGCAATAGCGAAGCGTATTGCACCGATGACACGGCAATTCCTGCGCGGTCGCCCGGCGCAATACGGCTGGCGCCTATTGCGCCCTACCCGCCCCTGGCGAGAGTGCCGCTGTGGCGCTCAAGCCGCCGTCAGCTTGGCGAGCACGGCGTCGGACACCTCGAAGTTGGAGTAGACGTTCTGCACGTCGTCGTCGTCCTCCAGGCCGCCAATCAGCTTGAGGATGGAGGCAGCCTTCTCCTCGTCGACGGCGGTCGTCTGCTGCGGCTTCCACGGGGCCTTGGCGGAGGCGGCGGGTCCGAGCTTAGCCTGCAGCGCGTCGGAGACCGACGACAGGTCCTCGAAGGCGCAGGTGATGGTGTGGCCGCTGGCGTCGGAGACGACGTCCTCGGCACCCGCCTCGATGGCAGCCTCCAGCATGGCGTCGGCGGAGCCGGCGGAGGCGGGGTAAACGATC
>JBGGME010000150.1:0-5017 GCA_041288195.1 Hyphomicrobiaceae bacterium | reverse complement strand
TCCTCGCGCGTCGGGACCGCGATGCCGACTTGGCGCTCGACGATCTTGTCTTCCTGCAGGGTCGGGGTGACGAGGTCGAACCAGACCGCGGCTTCCGGCACGTCCGCATCCGCCGCGACCGGCACGCGATCGAGCGCGTTGCCGCGCGGAACATAGACCGAGAGCATGACCCCTCCGCCGGCCGCCCCGCCCCTGGTCACGGACGGCGCAACAAGATCGATGTAACCGGGCCAGTGATGGCCCAATCACGTCCATTGTTGCAAGAAATTTGCGCGCCAGACGTTGGCCGTACGCCGCCGTCACGCGGGCCGTGCGGACGGAGTGCGGTCGGTCAGCGAAGCGTCAGCAGGGCGCGACGGCGAGGGCGCGCCGGCAGCGTGATCAGGCCGCGACCTCGGCCATCTCCTCCGACCGCTGGTCCGGCCGCGGGACGACCGGCGCATAGGCGGGGTTCTTGGCCACGCTCTTATAGTGCAGCGCCGCCGCGACTGCGGATATTCCGATCTCGCCATAGCGGCTGTCGAGGTTGGGCCCGTTGCCCGGCGACTTTTGGACAGGCTGGGCCGCGTTATTCTTTGTCATTTCCAACTCCGTGGGACGTTTATTCTTGGAACACTTGTTGATCTTCTTTGGATCGTTTCGCGCTTGATTGAAATGGCCGCGGAGTAGGGCGGAAATACGCAACAAATCGTGTGCTATCGTGACATTTCCATTGTTCCGCGCGCGCGACCGCCAACGCAGGCCTTATTGAGCCGCGGGCTGGTAAACCGCGGGTTAAGAAATCGGACGCTATGGTCCTGCCCGAGGGCCCCGAAATGGCCCTCTCTACGGTGCGTGACGCCGATTTTCCCACAGCCGGGGGCGGCAACTGAGGCATTCTTGCAACAGGTCGCCAAGACAACGAACGTGACTGTGTCAATGCCCTAGAAGTGCCGAATCCTTTTAGGTAATTGAGACGGCTAAGCTTGAGTCGGGGAACCAGTGACGGGGCACGCCAAAAAGCGGAAAAAGGGGCAGCTATGGCGGTACGGGGACTAGCTTTTATACTCACCGGGCTTCTGCTCGGCGGTTGCATGCAGGGGACGTTGGAGCAGGCCTCCGACGCCAATTTCACCCCGCGCGACCGCAAGCTGCTGGCCAGCGCGCCCTATGCGCGGGCGAGCATCCCGATGGCCTATCAGCGCGCCATCGTGACCTATCACCGCAAGGAAGCGCCCGGCTCGATCGTCGTCGATACCGACGCGCGCTACCTCTATTACGTGCTGCCGGACAGCAAGGCGATCCGCTACGGCGTGACCGTGGGCGAAGACGCGCTGTCCTGGTACGGCATCGCCAAGGTCGGCCGCAAGGAAGAGTGGCCGACCTGGACTCCCACCGCCGAGATCAAGAAGCGGATGGATGTTCCCAACTTCGTCGAAGGCGGCGCGCACAATCCGATGGGCGCGCGCGGCATCTATCTCTTTCAGGGCAGCAAGGACACCTTGTTCCGCATCCACGGCACCAACCAGCCCGAATATATCGGGCAGGCGATCTCCTCGGGCTGCATCCGCATGACCAACGAGGACGTCATCGATCTCTACAACCGCGTCAGGATGGGCTCGATCGTGGTCGTGCTGGCGCCGAAGGGCGGCGGCGGCGCCGAGCCGGCCACTCCGCCGCGCATGGCAGCGGCCAGTCCGTACACGCACTAGACACTTGAGGGGGCTGGGAGACGGCGCCGGGCGGGGGCTCGGCGCCGTTTTCATTTGGGAAATCAAGATCAGCAGTCAATCGGCGCTCACAGCGATCCTCTGACGGCTGATCGCTGAATACTCACCCCTGATCCCTGATCCCTACACGCCCGACGGCCGCGGGCGCGGCAGCGGCACCTGCGCGGCGGCGTCGGGCTCAACGGCTGGCTCGCGCACCTCCCAGCGGCACATGCGGTTGCCGTGGCTGCGCTCGGCGAGGTCCACGTGCACGTGGTTCTCGTGATAGCCGTCGGAGCCCGGGCCCAGCACGGTGTTGAAGCGCGCGCAGGTCGCCTTGCGCATCGCCTCGCGAAAATCCTTGGCCGCGTGCGGATCGGTCAGCCCCACCACCTTGCCGTCGGCGAGCCGCAGCGAGCGCATGTCGAGCGCGTTGGCCTTGCCGTGCTCGGAGAGCTTGGCGCCGACGACCCGATTGCGCCCGCGGCAGTCGTAGGACGCGTAGTTGTCGAGGCTCTTGAGCGGTGCTCCGAGCTCGCGTATCGCCGGCGCCACGTCGTCGCGCACCCATTGCACGATCGCCTCGGCCAAGGTGCAGCGCAGGATCGCCGGCGGCGTCACGGCGACGCGGGTCTTGTCGGGCAGCATCACCGCCTCGAGCTGCACCACGTCCTGGGCACCGCACTCATTGGGGCCGGAGATCGGCGGCAGCGAGGGCGCCACCGCGAGCGCGGGCGTCAGGCGCAGGCGGCAGGCCGACGGCGGCGCCGGCACGTCGGGCTTCGATGCCTGGGTGGTGGATGCCGGCCCGGCCTCGGCCGGCCGCGGCCGCGGCAACGGAACGGTTTGGGCCATCGCGACCTCGCAGGCCGCCGCCAGCAGGATGATGGGGTAGATCGGCTTCACGCGAGCGATGTCGGCCAAGAATTGCGGCGTTGTGGGGGCTTGCCGCCCCCGATCGAGGCTCGTGGCGCTACCCCGCCATGGTAGCGTCCAGGCCCCGGCAGCTACGCGGGCAACTATGGCTGATTTCGACGTCGTCGTCTGCGGCCTCGGCGCGATGGGGAGCGCCGCGCTCTACCAGTTGGCCCGCCGGCGCGTGCGGGTGCTGGGGCTCGAGCGCTTCACCCCCGGTCACGACCGCGGCTCCTCGCATGGCGCGACCCGCATCTTCCGGCTGGGCTATTTCGAGCACCCCTCTTACGTGCCGCTGCTGCGCCGGGCGCAGACGCTGTGGCACGAGCTCGAGGCGGCGTCGGGACGTCCGCTGCTCCATGTCACCGGCATCGCCGAGATCGGCCCGCCCGACGGCGTGCTGGTGCGAGGCACGCTGGCGTCCGCGCAACTGCATGGCCTGCGCCACGAGGTTCTGGCCGCACCCGAGCTGACGCGGCGGTTTCCGGCCTTCCGGGTGCCGCCCGACTACGTCGCCGTCGTCCAGCCCGACGGCGGGTTCGTCGAGGTCGAGCCCGCGCTCGCGGCGCAGATTGCACTGGCGACCGCGGCCGGGGCCGAGCTGCGCGCCGGCGAGCGCGTGCGCGCCATCGAGCTCGGCGCGGGCGGCGTGCGCATCGTCACCGAGCGCGGCACGGTCGCGGCGAAGGCCGCTATCATCGCGGCGGGTCCCTGGACCGGATCGCTGCTGCCCGAGCTGGCGGCGCCGTTACGGGTGACGCGCGAAGTCACCGGCTGGTTCGAGCCGGCGGACGCGACGCTGTTCGCGCCCGGGCGCTTCCCGGTCTTCATCATCGAAAGCCGGCACGGCATGCATTACGGCGTCCCGCCGCACGGCGACGCGGGCGTCAAGGCCGCCAAGCATCACCATCGCGACCAGGCGGTCGATCCCGACGGCTACGATCGCACGGTGTCGGCCGACGACGAGCGGCTGATCCGCATGGCGCTCGCCGACCACATCCCGGCGGCGAACGGGCGGCTGCTCGCCGCCAAGACCTGTCTCTACACCATGACCCCGGACGGCGATTTTCTCATCGACCGGCTGCCCGGCCATCCCAACGTCATCGTTGCGTCGCCCTGCTCCGGCCACGGCTTCAAGTTCGCGCCGGTCATCGGGGAAATCCTCGCCGACCTGGCGACCGGCGGGGCGACCCGGCACGACATTGCGCGCTTCGCGCTCGCCCGGTTGGATCGATGAACGCGGTCTAGCCGCGGTGCAACAGCACCTCGGGAAATTTACGCGTTACTGACGCGCCTTCCGCCGGCAGGGCCTTCCCATCAAATCGCGCCGGTCGTACCCTTGCGCAAAAGCCGTGAAGGGGGAGGACGCTCGATGATCCGGGGCGCGTTGATCGTCTTGAGCCTGCTCGCGCTGCCGCAGGGCGCATCCGCGCAGCCGGGCTCCCTCAACGACACCCAGCAGCTGGGGCTTCGGCTGTTCACCCAGTCGTGCGCGGTCTGCCATACCAAGCCGCAGCTCACCAGCGGCGTGTTCGGGCCGGTGCTGTCGAAGGATTCGGCCGGCGGCCGCGACGACGTCATGCGCGACGTCATCAGCAACGGCACGCCGCGCATGCCGGGCTTCAAGTATCAGTTCACGCCGCCCGAGATCGCCGCCGTCGTCGCCTATCTCATGACCGTGCCGGCGCCGCCGCCTGCGCCGCGTTGAACGGGTCAGGCCTCCAAGGAGAAGACGCCATGAAGAACGCCCTCACGCTCGCCGGCCTCGCCACCGCGCTGGTCGTGCTGACCTTTCCGCACACGGTGCTCGCCAACGAGGCGCTGCTCGCCGGAACGGTCAAATCATCGGCGGGCGAGAAAATGGGCGGCGTCACGGTCTCGGCCAAGGCCGAGGGTGCGACCATCACCACCACCGTCTTCACCGACGACGCCGGCAACTATTACTTCCCGCCGATGCCGGCCGGCAAATACCGGGTCTGGGCGCAGGCGCTCGCCTACGAGGCCGCCAAGGGCGACGTCGATCTCGCCCGCACCAGGCATCAGGACTTCACGCTCGCGCCGATCAAGGACTTCGAGCGGCAGGTGCGGCAATTGCCCGGCGATGCGTTCATGGCCGCGCTGCCCGACGCCACGCCGGAGGATGCTCGCATGAAGCGGCTGGTGCGCAACAACTGCACCGGCTGCCACACCCCGAGCTACGTGCTGCAGCACCGCTTCGACGAGGCCGGCTGGAGCGCAATCATCGATCTGATGAAGCGGGTCAACGTCTACGGCGTCGTGCTGCCCGAGCGGCCGGTGAACGGCATCCTCGACTTCCACCAGAAGGAATTGGCCGCCTATCTCGCACGCGTGCGCGGGCCCGGCGAAAACGGGCTGACGATCAAGCCGCGTCCGCGCCCCACCGGCGAGGCGGC
>JBGGME010000149.1:0-37411 GCA_041288195.1 Hyphomicrobiaceae bacterium | reverse complement strand
AACTTGAAAAACCGATTTGGCAATGTCGAGACCAATCGTCGTGACCGCTGGCATGCCTAGCTCCTCCGAATCGTGGTCACATCAACAGCAACCACATCCTGGGCACTCACGTGCCGGTGGAGGAGCCGTCCACAGCATCAGATTCTGCGTTAGTGGCAGTACTCTGCCATGAGTTCAGCAATTTTCGGGAGCAGTTCCCATCTCTCACAAACTCAAGAGCGACGCCAATGCCCCGTGCACGCCTGCGCGATCTCGGCCTTACAGTTGGCACCCTATCGCCCGGACCGTTCAACGCCATCACCGACGTCGCCGGCGTCAAGGTCGGCTACTCGACTCTCATTCAGGATGCTCCACGGGTCGCTCGCACGGGTGTCACCGCCATTTGGCCGCGCGGGCCGGAGATCTGGTCCGACTATGTGTTCGCGGGCACTTTCTCATTCAACGGCAACGGAGAGATGACCGGCCTTCCGTGGCTCGCAGAGCAGGGCCTTCTCGGCGCGCCTATTGGCATTACCAACACCTATCAGGTCGGCGTCGTCCGCGATGCGATCACGGCCATTGCCGTGCGCGGTGGCGCTTCTCAGGCCTTCCATTTGCCAGTCGTCGCCGAGACCTATGACGGCTGGCTTAGCGACATCCAAAGCTTCGCTCTGACGCAGGAGCACGCATTCGCTGCGTTCGACAGCGCGGTCGGTGGGTGCCCTATTGAGGAGGGCAACATTGGCGGCGGCACAGGCATGATTTGCCACGAGTTCAAAGGCGGCACAGGGACGTCGTCGCGCGTCATCGTCGAAAACGGGGAGTGTTATACCGTCGGCGCGTTGGTGCAGGCGAACTATGGTGCGCGAGACCTGCTGCGGGTCGATGGCGTTCCCGTTGGCCGCGAAATCGGGCCAGATATTGTTCCGGCGCATCACTCGGGTAAGCGCGCGGCCGCGCAACCGCAGACCGAAGGTTCCATCATTGTGGTACTCGCGACCGACGCGCCGCTCATCCCGATCCAGTGCCAGCGCCTCGCCCGCCGGGCCACAGTCGGGCTCTCCAGGGTCGGCGGCATTGGTGCCAACGGGAGCGGGGATATCTTTATCGCGTTTTCGACCGCCAATCACATAGGCCAGAACGACAAGATTAGTAACGTGAAAATGCTCGCGCCAGACGCCATGACTAGCCTGTTTCAAGCTTCTGCCGAGGCAACCGAGGAGGCGATCCTGAATGCGATGTGCATGGCCGAGACCATGACTGGCCGAGACAGTCGCACTGTCCGCGCGCTGCCGCTCGATCTCCTGCAAGACGTGATGCAGAGGTACCGGCCTAAGAAAGGCGTGTGAGCAATTCGACGAACAGAATTGGTCCTAGCCTCTTCCGCTATTCCGACCCAGCCCGGAAGAAAATCTGTCCGCTTCGACAATCGGATTGAGGGCGGCATCGGACCAAGCTCAACCGTCCCGGTGCGTTGGTTACGTCCGTAGCGGCCCGGAAACGGGCAAGGGCAATCCTGTCAAACCGTTGGGGGGAAAACCCTGCCTGGCTTCGTGGTCAGAAGGGGTTCCAGGTCGCCTTCGGCGTGAAGCGGATATAGCCGATGTTGGCGCCGAGCCGCAGGCCGACGCCGGAGCGGATCGGCGCCAGGATGACGCTGCCGTTGGTGAGGAGGGTGGCGCCGACGCCGCCCACGAAATAGGCAGACCCGTCGATGCCGCTGAAGCCGGCGTAGAGCTCCTCGGGCGCCTTCATCCGGTAGATCAGGAACAGCGTCTTGGAGCCGTCCGCGCCGAAATCGGTGCCGATCGACGGTCCGTGCCAATAGATGTTCTGCGTGCGCGTCCCGCCGCTGCGCATGTAGAGCGTGCCGCTGCCGTAGCGCACCCCGGCGAGGAAGGCGCCGCCGCCCTCGGTGCCCAGCACGTAGCCCGTGGGCCGGCCGCTGTTCTTGAAGAGCTGCTCGATGACGGAGCCGAGCCCGGCCGAGACCTTGCCGAAGAAGCCGGCGCTTGCCGACATGATCTCGTCGATGGTGTAGCCGTCCTCCTCCGGCGGCGACACGGCGAGCGGCGGCAGGGGCGTCTGGCTCGAGGACGGCGGGGGCGGCGGCGCTATCGCCACCTTCGGCTGCGCGTCGCCCGTGGTTTTGGTCTCCCAGCTCGGCCCAGACGGAGCCTTTTGAGCGGACTTGGGCGGCGGTGCAGCAGCAGCCGGGGGCGGGGCGGGTGGCGGCGGCGCCTTGCGAGCTTCGGCCTTGGGTTCCTTTGGCTCGGCTTTCGCCTCGACCTTGGGCTCGGGCTTGGCCTCCGCCGTCGCTGCCGGTGGGCCCGCAAGCATCTGGTCGAGCTTGGCCAGGGTATAGGCCGTCTTGGCCTTGACGGTCGCCTGCAGCTCGAGGCTCGTCGCCGTCAGCTCCTCGAGCTTGGCACAATCGGGCTCGCCGTCCGGCACCCCCGTGCCCAGCTGGTCGAGCTTGGCCAGCAGATCGTTGGCCTGCGCGTCGAACGCCGCGATTCGCTCATCCTGCAGGGCAGCGTAGGCCTGCTCCTCGAAGGTGGAGTCCGGCCAGCCGCGCGCCTCCTTCAGCTTGCGCATCTTGGCGCGCAGCTGCGGCATGCTCTCTGCGTTCAGCTTGCGCAGCAGCGCGCCGGCCCGGTCGACGGCGTTGGCAAAGTCATCCTTGGTGCAGGACGCAGCGTGTCCCGGACCATTCGCCAGCTGAGCGAACGCCAGCATCCCCACAACCACGAGCCACCGCATGGCACCATCTTTCAGCGACAGGAGCCGCATCTAGAGTGGCCTCCTATGGCAGAATATGGCCGGCCGTCAAACCTTTGGCACAAAATCCTGGAGGCACTATCGTGCACCTTCCGCCCGTCCAATCCGCGGCCCAGCCATGATCCAGTCGTCCCAGCGCTCCCTGACAATACCCCGGCTGTCCCTGCCGTGGGCAATCGCCATTGCCCTCCTCATCGTCGCCCTGGCAGCGGGAGTGCTGCTCTGGATGGGCCGCATTCCCATGTGCAAGTGCGGCTATATCAAGCTCTGGCACGGCAACCGCGCCGATTCGCAGACCTCGCAGCATCTCACGGACTGGTACACCTACAGCCACGTCCTGCACGGCATCATCCTCTATTGGCTGCTGACGGTCGTCTCGCGCGGCTACCTCTCCGTGGGGGCGCGGCTGGTGATCGCCGCCATGATCGAGGGCGCCTGGGAGGTCTTCGAGAACACGCCCTTCGTCATCAATCGCTACCGGTCCCAGACCCTGTCGCGCGACTACTTCGGCGACTCCGTCATAAACTCCGTCGCGGACATGCTGGCCATGGTGGTCGGCTTCATGCTGGCCGCGAGGTTGCCGGCCTGGATCACCGTCTTCCTGGTCATCGCCGTCGAGTTGGTCCTGCTCTGGCTGATCCGCGACAACCTCGCCCTCAACATCCTGATGCTGCTATACCCGATCGAGGCCATCAAGCAGTGGCAGCTCGCGGGCTGAGCCCGACGTCGATATTGCAGCGCAGGAAACCGGGCTTCCGACCTCGGCGGACGCATAGACGGTTTGTGATCGGCTGCCTGCTTGTGTAACCTTCCGGGATCGCACGTGCCCCAAAAATGGCACAGCTCAATCGAAGTCTCGGGAGGACTTGATGCATTCGACTCGTCTGTTGCGTCGTCGTGACTTTCTTACCCTTGCCGCCGGCGCCGTTGCGGCCGGCACTGCTACCCGAACCTCCGCCCAAGCCGCTTGGCCCGACAAGCCCGTCAAGGTGATCGTGCCGTTCGCGGCGGGCGGCGGCACGGACGCCGTGGCGCGGCCCTGGTGCGACAAGCTCGGGCAGATCTTCGGGCAGCAGTTCGTGGTCGAGAACCGCGGCGGCGCCAGCGGGATCATCGGCACCGAGGCGGCCATCAAGTCGGCTCCCGACGGCTACACCTTCTTCATGGCGTCGAACACCACGCCGATCAACCTGCCGCTGCTGCGCAAGGTCCCCTATGATCCCGCCAGCCTGACCCCCGTCGCCCGCCTCGGCGACGTCGTGACGGGCTTCGTCATCCACGCCTCGGTCGGCGTGAAGACCTTCAAGGAGATGCTCGACTACGCCAAGAAGAACCCAGGCAAGCTCGCCTTCGGCTCATCGGGGCCCGGCACCGGGCCGCACCTGCGCTACGAGATGCTGCGTTACCGGACCGGCGTCGACATCCTGCACGTGCCCTACGGCGGCGGCGCCGATGCCCTGATCGACATTCTCGCCAACAACATCCAGATGATGAACGAGCCGGTGACGCTGCCGCACGTAAAGGCCGACAAGCTCAACCTGCTCAACGTCAACCACAGCGAGCGCAGCGTCGATTTCCCCGATATCCCGACGCTCACCGAGCTCGGCTATCCCAATTCGGATGCGCCGATCTGGTTCAGCCTTTGGGCTCCGACCGGGACCCCGAAACCGATCCTGCAGCGGCTCAACGAGGAGATCGTCAAGCACTCCAAGCTGCCGGAGATGAAGGAGAAGCTCCGTCTCGCTGGCGCGGCCCCGGTGATTCAGAGCCTCGAGGAGATCGCCGCCTTCCGCGAGGCGGATTCCAAGGGAATGGCGGAACTGATCAAGGCCGCGCAGATCAAGATCGAGTAGTGCCGCCCGCGCGCGGGGCGCGGAGACTACCTCTCCGCCCCGCGCTGCTGGCGCACGGCGAGCAGCAGGTTCGACTCGTTGGGCCGCCAGCGATAGCCGACGCCGAAGGGTATCGGCTTGGCGCGCTGCGAGCGGAAGATGTCGGAAAGCTGCCGCTGATAGCGGCCACCGAATAGAGGGATGGGCCCGAGGTAGCGGCCGAAGGGACGCAGCTCCCAATCGCCGGGCTTGAAGAACCGCACGGGTATCCCAGTGTCGTCCTGCAGGATCGTTGCGGAGTGCGCGAGCAGGAACTCGCGCACCGTCGAGAAGCTGTCGTTGTGCATCAGGTACGACGCGCTCTTAACGAATGCGTCGCCTTTGCCCAGCCCCTCGCAGAACTTGAGAAAGCCGCTGCTCTTGATGCCGCCGTTGGAGACATCGGTGCTGAAGTAGTAAAGCGTCTGCGGCTTGCCGTCTGCGGACGTGAAGGCGATCTTGACCCCGCTCGGCACCCCCTTGACCGGCTCGCCGTCGGACGGTTTGACCGATCCGTCGGGATCGATCTTGACGAGCTCGACGCCGGTGACGGTTTTCCCGGACCGCGCCAGGAACGTGTAGAGGATCGGCAAGGTGCCGTTGAGCTGGGCGTAGCGCAGTTGCGCCCGCATCTGGTTGGTGAGGAAGAAGCTGATCCGCAGCACGCTTCCCGTCGAGGCGCGCAGATGCCCGAGCACGCCTGGCAGCGTGCGGCGGGAGATGTGCTTCATCTCGGGGATGCGCCCGACCGGCTCGAGCCCGCTCATCACGTAGGTGGCCGAGCCCGGGAAAAAGGCGTCCGCGTAGAGGAAGTCGGGACCGCTGAACATGTAGAACGTGGTCGGCTGCCGCACCGCCAGGTTCTCGCTCGACCACTGCCGGATACGGGAAAGCTGGCGGCCTTCGAGCCCCTTCCACGCATTGTCGAAGTAGCGCGCATGCTGCTGCCAGGTCCCCTCGCGGGTGAAAGGTGCCAGCGGCGAGTCGGCGGCGGGCTGCAGCCCGGCCAGGAACCTGGCCATGTCGTTGGGCGCCGCCGTGTCGGTGGCGCGCGCCGGGCCCGCCGCGACCAACAGCGCCACGACGACGGTGACCACGGCGGCCCGAGCCAGCTGCAGCATTCCGATCATCTGCCTTCGCGCTCCTGTCCTGCCACGCGGGAACCAGCGGGCACAGAATCACATTCGGCGACATCATGAGCAGACCGGCAAACACCAGCACAAGTGGGATTTGTCTGTATCCGCGGGGTGGTCGCCCGATTCCTTTCCGCCGATGCATGCATCCCACGGTGCAGGGTGCAAAGCACTGCGACGCCCGATGACTCCGCCGGGCCGCTCCGCACCCGATCAGTTGAGCCTCAGCTCCTCGATATGGCGCGGATCGGGATTCAGCTCGCCCTTCTCCACGCGCTTGACGATATCGGTCAGCACGGCGTTGGCGCGCGCCTTGATGCCGACCTTCTCGCCCTCGCGCACCACGTAGCCGTTGAGGAACTCGATCTCGGTGCGCCGGCCCTTCATCATGTCCTGGCCCATGGAGGGGCGCTGCTCGGAGGAGACCTTGCCGCGGTCCTTGATGCGTTGCGCGTCGCACACCTTCTCGGCCTCGACATCGCCCTCGCCGGCCCTGGCGATCGTCTCGGGCGGCAGATGCAGGACCTCCTCCAACTCATAGCCGAGCGCCTGGCCGACGCGGATCGCCTCGGAGCCCAGCCGCGTCGAGAAGCGCCGGATGGAATCGTTCTGCAGCATCTCGAAGCCCGACAGCCCCGTGCTGGCGGAGAGCCCGTTGGCCATGACGTTGGCGACGAGCTTGGACCAGCGCTCGCCCCACAGGTTGGGCGTGGCAAGCGCGCTGTCGGCCGTCCCGACCAGCCGCACGACCTCCTTCAGCCGATCGGTGATGCGGCCGTGCGCCTCGCCGGCGCGGAACACGGTATGCGCCTTGCCGCCCTTGCCTGCCCCGCGATGGATCAAGCCCGGCTCCGGCAGGTTGACCAGGATGGAGCTGGCGATGCAGCCAAGCGTCTTGCCCCAGCCGACCACGCCCGCGATCGTCTCCTCGTTCATGCAGTTCTGCAGCGACACGACGAACCCGTCGGGCGCCAGGTACTGCTTGATCATCATCGTCGCCCACGCCGTGTCGTAGGACTTGGTGCACACGAAGGCGATGTCGACCGGCTTCTCCTTGGCGAGCTGCTGCAGCTCGGTGATGTGCAGCGCCCGCACCGGCACCTTGAACTCGGCCACGTCCTTGGCGTGCGTGACGCGCAGGCCGTGCTTCTTCATGTGGTCGACGTGCGCGGGCCAGGGATCGATGAACGTCACGTCCTCGCCCGCCTGCGCCATGTGCGCGCCCGCATAGCCGCCGACCGCGCCCGCCCCGACGATGGCAATCTTGCTGCCCATGGCTTTCCTCCGGAATTTCGTATTGGGCGAGCCTACCGTGGCGCGACGCTGCGTCCAACCGGGCTCGCAAACGCTCAAGGCTCCTATGCATCCGCGGCCATGGCGGGCACCGCGCCTTGATCGCGGCACGCATCGTGTGCGACGGTCCTGCCCGAAACCGCATCGACACCGGCAGCTCCCGCGAGACGCCCAGCTCCCTCGAGACTCCCATGTGCCGCAACATCAAGACCCTGCACAACTTCGCGCCGCCCGCCACGAACGACGAGATCCGCGCCTCCGCGCTGCAGTTCGTGCGCAAGCTGTCGGGGTTCAACCGCCCCTCCAAGACCAACGAGGCGGCCTTCAACCGCGCGGTGGACGAGGTAACGCATGCAGCCCATCACCTGCTCGCCGCGCTCGTCACCAACGCGCCGCCCCGCGACCGCGAGGTAGAGGCCGCCAAGGCTCGCGCCCGGTCGGCCGAGCGCTTCCGCATCACCTGAGACTGCATCGCCACGATCCGGCCCCGCCCTCACACGAAGGCAAGCTCCATGAACGACCGCTACCTGAAGACCGGTGTCTTCCTCGCCCCCTTCCATCCCGAGCGCGAGAACCCCCTGCTGTGCCTCGAGCGCGACATGGACCTGCTGGTGCACATGGACAAGCTCAACTACTCCGAGGCCTGGATCGGCGAGCATCACTCGGCCGGCTTCGAGATCATCAACTGCCCGGAGATGTTCATCGCCGCCGCCGCCGAGCGCACGCGCCACATCCGCCTCGGCACCGGCGTCGTCTCGCTGCCCTACCACAACCCCTTCACGGTCGCCGGCCGCATGATGCAGCTCGACTACATGACGCGCGGCCGCGCCATGTTCGGCGTCGGCCCCGGCTCGCTCGTCTACGATGCGACCAAGATGGGCCTCAAAGCCGAGGACCAGCGCCGCAAGCTCGATGAATCGCTCGACGTCATCGTCGAGCTGATGCAGGGCCGCATGGTCACCAAGAAGACCGACTGGTTCGACATGCAGGAGGCGCGCCTCCAGCTCAAGAGCTACTCGCAGCCGATGATGGAGATGGCGGTCGCCTCCTCGCGCTCGCCCACCGGCGCGCTCGCCGCCGGCAGGCACGGCATCGGCATGCTGTCCATTGGCGGCACGTCGGACGATGCGCTGAAGGCGCACGCCAGCAACTGGGGCGTCTACGAGGAGGCAGCCCGCGCCAACGGCAAGACGCCCGACCGCCGCAAGTGGCGCATTGTCACCTTCGCCCACGTCGCCGACACCAAGGAGCAGGCCTACAAGGACGTTCGCTTCGGCCTCGAGGACTTCCGCCGCTACTTCACCGAGGTCGCGACCTTCCCGATTATCCCGCCCGACGTCACCGGCGACCCGGCCGAATACCTGGTCTCCTCTGGCCTTGCCTGCATCGGCACGCCCGAGGACTGCATGCGCCACTTCGAGCGCCTCTGGAAGGGCTCCAACGGCGGCCTCGGCGGCATCCTGCTGCTGGCCCACAATTGGGCCGACTGGCCGGCAACGCTGCGCAGCTACGAGCTGATGGCGCGCTACGTCCACCCCCACTTCCAGCGCAACTTCAACGAGCTGCGCCACTGGAGCTACGACGACGCCAAGGAGAAATACGCCACCGCCGGCCAGGCCATGAAGTCCGCCGTCCAGTCCGCGATCGACAAGTACCAGGCCAAGAAGGGCTAGGGGTCATCCCGGCGCTCGTCGCCGGGATCCAGCCAACCATACGCGCCCGAGCAAGCTGAGAGACGGATCCCGGGCACAAGGCCCGGGATGACCTACTTCTGCACTCCCGCCGGCACGAACGCCGCAATCGTTCCGCCGTCGACCGGGATGACCGTGCCGTTGACGTAGCCGGCATCCTCGCTCAGCAGGAAGCGGATCACGGCCGCGATGTCGGCGGGCTCGGCGATGCGCCCGAGCGGCGAGGTGCCGGAGGTGCGGTAGCGCGTATTGCCGCCGGGGTTGAGGTGCGGCCGCACCATCGGCGTATCGACCGTCGCCGGCGCCACGGCGTTGACCAGCACCTTGTGGGGCGCGTTCTCCACCGCCATCACCTTGGTGAGCGCGATCACCGCCGCCTTGGTGGCGGCATAGGCGCCGCTGTCGATCTTGTGCCTGAGCCCCGAGATCGAGGCGAGGAACACGACGCGCGCAAGCTCGCCCTCGGCGCCCGCCACCTTCAGCAGCGGCATGGCTTCCCGCGCCGACAGCCACAGCCCCCGCACGTTGACGGCGAATAGCTGATCGAAGTCCTCCACCGACATGGAATCGAGCGTGCCGATCCTGAGCAAGCCGGCCGAGCACACGAGCCCGTTGAGCCGGCCGAACTTGCGCCCGATCTCGCGGAATGCCTCCGTCACGCTCTCGGCCGACGTGACATCGCAAGTGACGAGATGCAGCCGGTCGCCATAGGCCGCGAAGTCCTTGCGCAGGCCGTCTAGCGAGGCCCGATTCACGTCGAGCGCCACCACCGTCCAGCCCTCGTCCAGCAAGCGCTTGGCCGTGCCGCGCCCGATGCCCGACGCTCCGCCTGTGATGGCCGCAATCTTCGCCATGGCTCGTCTCCCCCCTCCGTGTGACGCGCGGAGCAGCTCGCCCGCGCTTTGCGCCAGCATATCGCGGCCCGGGCGCGCGTGGGTAGAATGCTCAGCCCCCCGGGCCCGAAGGATTTCGCAGAGGTGATATGAAGCTGAGGCGCATACGCGACAGCGGCGAGACACTCGTGCAAGCGGCGACCGGCCCAACCGGTAGCCAAGGCTGGGTCGCTCTTTCCGCGGTGCTGCCGCGCCTGTCCCAGCGCCCCTCGGAGGCGGATGCGGCGCTCTGGTCGCGCGACCTCGTCGCCTTCCTCGGGGCACCTGGGAGCGTACGCGTGGAGGCCGAGCGCATCGCCGCACGACTACCGCCGGACAGCCGCCCGGACGCAACCGTCCTGATGCCGTTCGAGCCCCGCTCCTACCGCGACTTCATGCTCTACGAGCGCCACGCCATCGATGCCGCGCGCGGGATCGTAGGCAGGTTCATGCCCGCCGTCGCCCCGTTCGTGCGCGCCTACGAGTCCGTCACGCGCTCGACCTTCCCGGCGCTCAAGCCCAAGGCACTCTGGTATCGCCAGCCCATCTACTACATGGGCAACCACCTGGCTTTCGTGACCGACGGCGCCGCCATCGCCGTCCCCTCCTACACCCGCGCCCTCGACTACGAGCTGGAGCTCGGCTGCATCCTCGCTCACGGTCTCCTCGACGCGACCCCTCAAGAGGCGGAGGCCGCCATCGGCGGCTTCGTCGTCTTCAACGACTTCAGCGCCCGCGACGTCCAGCACGCCGAGATGCTCTCGGGCTTCGGCCCGCAGAAGGCCAAGCACTTCCGCAATGCCATCTCGAGCATCGTCGTCACCGCCGACGAGGTCCTACCGCACTGGCGTGCGCTCAAAGGCTCCGTGCGCGTCAACGGCAAGCTCGTCTCCGAGCCGACCTCCGCCGACCCGCGCTGGTCGCTGGGCGAGGCCATCGCCCACGCGTCACAATCCGAGCGGCTCTACCCTGGCGAGTTCTTCGGCTCCGGCACGCTCCCCGGCGGCAGCGGCATCGAGACCGGCCGCCTGCTCGCGGCCGGAGACGTGATCGAGATCGGCATCGACCGCATCGGCACGCTCACCAACCGCATCGTCGCCAGCGAGGACGCAGCATGAAGGTCATCGACCTGTCGAAGCCCATCCAGTTCAACCGCGGCGACCCCTTCTTCATGCAGGTGAAGATCAGGCACAAGCGCCATGCGGCCGCCCGCCTGCTCGTGCGCCTGCTGGGCCTGCCGTTCCGCCTGTTCCCCAAGGATTTCGTGGGCTGGGCCGACGACACCATCACCAGGATGGGCGTGCACTCCACCACGCATATCGATGCGCCCTGGCACTATGGCCCGACCTCCGGCGGCGCCCCGGCCCAGACCATCGACCAGATTCCCCTCGAGCGCTGCATCGGCCCCGGCGTCGTGCTCGACATGACGCACAAAGCCGACAACGACCCCATCACGACAGCCGACATGGAGGCGGCGCTCGCCAGGACCGGCGCAAGCCTGGACGCGAGCACGATCGTCCTGATCCGCACGGGCCGCGACAGGCTGCTCGGCACCAAGGCCTACTGGAAGACCGGCACCGGCATGTCGGTCGCCGCCACCGAATGGCTGCTCGACCGCGGCGTCACCGTGACGGGCATCGACCAGTGGGGCTGGGACCTGCCGTTCCACGCCCAGATCGCCAAGTCGAAAGCCAACAACGACAATACAATATTCTGGGAGGCGCACCGCGTCGGCCAGCGCCGCCCCTTCTGGCACATGGAGCAGCTCACCAACCTCGGCGCGCTGCCGCCCAGCGGCTTCGAGGTCGCCGTCTTCCCGCTGCGCATCGTCGGCGCCTCCGCCGCCCCCGCCCGCGTCGTGGCGATGATCCGGTAGCGTGCTCAGCCGCGCCCGCCGCGCGGATAGATCAGCGGGACGATGTGCTCGAGCAGACCCACCTCCTCCACGTTGTGCCGCAGCCAGGCGTGACCCATCGCCTCCGTGAAGACGGCACGATGGATGAGTGGGTTGAGCGCGCTCCTCAGCAGAGGGACCGAGGTCCCGATCGTCAGCGTCGACACGTATTGCGTCCCGCCCTCGATAGGCAGGAAGTCATGATTGAGACACGATATCTGCTGGCCCAGGCGATAGCCCACCAGCGTTATGCCGCCGGCATCGAGCCGCGTCACCGTGTCGATGATGTCGATGTAGAAGTCCGGGTTGCGCCCGAACGCCTCCACGATGCGGAACTGCGCTCCCACGCTCGCGCCCCCGTTGGGCCCCGGCCGCGCCAGCTCCCAGTGGATGTGATCCTTCGGATGCCAGACCAGGTACTTGTTGAGGCGCCTCCCTTCGACCTCCATGTCGCCGCCGATGTTGCGGAACCACCAGGCCACCATCTCGGGTGATATGCCCTTGAGCGGATCGTGCCGGATGCGCATGACCATGCGCCCGTGCTCGTCGTAGCCGAGCGACGTCGTCGCGCTCTCGAGCGGCTTCAGCGGCCACGGCAGGCTGCGCGGCGGCGGCAGAGGCAGGCGGCGACCGATCATCGTGCCTCCCCTTGCTGGCTCACGACGGCAGGATCACGCCCTTGCCGGTCGTCTGCGTGTCGAACAGGCGATAGGCCTCCTCGGCCTGATCGAGGCGCCAGCGGTCCGTGAACAGCTTCTCGACGTCGATCTTGCGGTCGGCGACGAACTCGGCGCACTCCGCCTGGCCCTGCTTGGAGAAGGTCCATGACCCGACCAGCGTCACCTGCCGGCGCAGCATGTCGGGGCTCACGTCCAGCGTGACCTGACCGCGCTCGCCGACGAAGCAGGCCGTGCCCCATGAGCGCACCGCCCGCACGGTCGCAGCCCGTGCATCGGGCGCCGAGGAGCAGTCCATCGTCTTGTGCGCGCCCTCGCCATGCGTGAGGTCGCGGATCGCCCCCACGACATCGTTGTTGGTCTTGGCATTGATGGTCACCTCGGCGCCGAACTCCTTGGCCATGGCGAGGCGCTCGGGCGAGACGTCGAGGGCGATGACGCGGGCGCCCATGGCGACGGCAAGCTGCGTCGCCGACAGCCCTACCGGTCCCTGGCCGAAGATGGCGATGGTTTCGCCGCCTTGCAGGTTGACCCGCTTGAGGGCGCCATAGGCCGTGCCTGTGCCGCAGGAGATGGCGGCGCCGGTGACGAAGGAAAGCGCGTCCGGCAGCGGCACCAGCGTGTGCACCGGCACCTTCATGTACCTGGCATGCCCGCCATGGCCGCCCGAGCCGTAGACAGTGGTGCCCTCGAGGCACATCTGCGTCCAGCCGCCCCGGCAATGCTTGCAGTTGCCGCACCCGTCGTAGTGATGGTCCATGACGCGCTGGCCGACCTTGGCCTCGTTCGCGCCCACTCCCGTGCCGACCGCCACCACCACGCCGCACGGCTCGTGCCCGGCAATGACGCCCTCGGCGCGCTTGATGCCGCCGGTCACCGCGCCGCCCGGCTGGGGGGTCGCCCGGTAGTTGTGCAGGTCGCTGCCGCACATGCCCGAGGCCTTGATCTCGAGCACCACCTCCCGCGGGCCGGGCGTGGGATCGGGAAACTCCCTCAGCTCGAGCTTGCGGTCGCCCAGAAACACCACGCCCTTCATGACTGCCTCCCGGATGATGCGATCGATGCTTTGGCATCACCTTAGCTCCCGGCCCGCGGACATGCGAGCCGAGGCTTTCGCCCCCGCATGCAGGGCCGCTATGATCGCCGCGACCAGCACCACGAGCCAGGGAAGGGTCCGGCACATGCAGGCCTACATCTGCACGGCATGCGGCATGCAGTATCCGCCGAGCGCGAGCACGCCGCCCGACTGCCCCGTCTGCCAGGAGGAGCGCCAGTTCGTGCCGTTGGCCGGCCAGGGCTGGACCACGCTCGAGGCCCTGCGCGTGCGCCATTTCAACGCCTGGCGCCAGCACGAGCCGGGCCTCATCGGCATCGGCTCGCAGCCGGCCTTCGCCATCGGCCAGCGCGCCCTTCTCCTGCTGACGCCCAACGGCAATATCCTATGGGACTGCATCTCGCTGATCGACGAGGCCACCGTCACCCTCATCAAGGGCCTCGGCGGGCTGAATGCCATCGCCATCTCGCATCCCCACTTCTACACCACGCTCGGCGAGTGGAGCCGCGCCTTCGGCGGCGTGCCCGTCTACACCCATGCCGACGATGCGCGCTGGATCATGCGCCCCGACCCGTGCGTGCGGCACTGGCGGGGCGACACCCACGAGCTGCTGCCGGGCGTGACGCTGATCCGCGGCGGCGGCCATTTCCCGGGCGGCGCCATGCTGCACTGGGCGCAAGGCGCGGAGGGCCGCGGCGTCGTGTGCGCGGCTGACATCGCCACGGTCAACATGGACCGCAAGTCCTTCACCTTCATGCGCAGCTATCCGAATTTCATCCCGCTGTCGGCGGCGGGCGCGCGCAGGATCGGCGCCGCGCTCGCGCCCTTCCGGTTCGACCGCGTCTACAGCCACTTCTTCGACCGCTTCATCGAATCCGGCGCCAAGCAGATCCTGCAGGCCTCCGTCGACCGCTACGTCGCCGCCGTCGAGGGAGCGTACGATCGCAACTAGGTGTCAGACCCTGCGGGTCTGACACCATGGCTCATCCTTGCATTTTCAAAACCTGATTTTGAGTTTGCAAGGTTTGAACCCGCTCAGATCGGTGTCTGACCCGGAGGGTCAGACACCCACAGCCGCTTTCAAATATCCACCACCTCCAGCACTCCCGGCACCGTGGCGATCGCGCTCTTCTGCGCGGGCGAGATGTCGAAGCGGCCGGGCATGGCGATCTCGACCTCGCGGCCGCGGTCGGCGAGCGCCAGGGCGAGGCAAACGACACCCTTGCCGCCGGGCTTCAGCACCGCCTTGAGCTCGTCGAGCCGGCCTGCCGCAACGGCCCCGCCGTCGAGCACGACCTTGAGGCCCTTCTGCAGTCCGTTGGCCGCTTCGTCGAGCGACTGCATGGACTGCACCCGCATCTTCAGAGCCTCGCCGTCGCGCTCGCCTTCTACTGTGAGCAGGACCGCCGTGCCGGGCTCCAGCAGCGGGCGCGAGGCCGCCAGCGTCTCGGAGAAGATCACCGCCTCGAACTGCCCCGTGGGCTCGGAGAACATGGCGAAGGCGAACTTGTTGCCCTTCTGCGAGCGCCGCTCGCGCGCGGAGACGACGATGCCGGCAAGCCGGCCCGCCACCGCCCCGCGATCGGCGCGGCCTTCGAGCTCCGAGTAGGACTGGATGCCGAGCTTCGCGAGCACCGTCGTATAGGCATCCAGGGGATGGCCCGAGAGGAAGAAGCCCACCGCCTCGAACTCGTATTGCAGCCGCTCCATCGGCGGCCACGCCTTGACCGGCCTGAGGTCGAGTTGCACGCGTCCGCCGCCGCCAAGGGGGGCAGCGCCTAGTGGGCTCGATCCAAGCGCCCCGAAGAGGTCGGTCATACCCGCAGCCGCATTGCTCGCCGTCCGGTTTGCCAAGGCGATCATCGACTCGACGTTGCCGTGCACGAGCGCGCGGTTGCCCTCCAGCCGCTCGAACGCGCCGGCGGAGGCGAGCGTCTCCAGCGCCCGCTTGTTGAGGGCCTTGGTGTTGAGCCGCGCCGCGAAATCGGAGAGGTCCTTGAAGGCGCCGTTGGCCGTACGCTCCGCCACCAGGCTCTCCACCGCCTGCGCGCCGATATTCTTGAGCGCGGCCATCGAATAGCGGATCGCGCCGCGTTGCTGCCCGTCGCTCGGCGCCTCGGCCAGGAAATCGACCTCGGAAGCGTTGACGCAGGGCGGCAGGATGGCGATGCCCGACTTCTTCGCCTCGGCCGTGAACATCGCGAGCTTGTCGGTGTTGCCGGCATCGAGCGTCATCGAGGCGGCGAAGAACTCCTCGCGGAAGTTCGCCTTGAGGTAGGCCGTTTGATAGCTGACGACCGCATAGGCCGCCGCGTGGCTCTTGTTGAAGCCGTAGCCCGCGAACTTGTCGACCAGCTCGAAGATGTACTCGGCGTCCGGCTTGCTGACCTTGTTCTTTGTTGCGCCCTGGACGAAACGATCCTTCTGTTTCGCCATCTCGCGCTTGTCTTTCTTGCCCATGGCGCGGCGCAAGAGATCGGCCTCGCCCAGCGAGAAGCCAGCCATCACCTGGGCGATCTGCATCACCTGCTCCTGGTAGATGATGACGCCGTAGGTCTCCTTCAGGATCGGCTCGAGCATGGGATGCAGGCAGTCGACAGGCTCCTCGCCGTGCTTGCGGTTGATGTAGGTGGGAATGTTGTCCATGGGGCCCGGGCGGTAGAGCGCCACCATCGCGATGATGTCCTCGAAGCGGTCGGGCTTGAGGCGCTTGAGGCTGTCGCGCATGCCCGCACCTTCGAGCTGGAACACGCCGACCGTATCGGCCTTGGCGAGCAGCTCGTAGGTCTTGCGGTCGTCGAGCGGCACATTCAGGAGATCGATGTCGATGCCGCGCCCGCGCTTGATGAGCGCGACGGCCTTCTCCAGAACCGTCAGCGTTTTGAGCCCAAGGAAGTCGAACTTCACGAGGCCCGCCGCCTCGACCAGCTTCCAGTTGTATTGCGTGATGGGGAAGCTCGACTTGGGGTCGCGGTAGAGCGGCACCAGCTCGTCGAGCGGACGGTCGGCGATCACCATGCCCGCCGCGTGCGTGGAGGCGTGCCGATAGAGCCCCTCGAGCTTCTGCGCGATCTCGAGGAGCCGCGCCACGACGGGCTCGCTGTCGCGCGCCTCCTGCAGCTTGGGCTCGCCCTCGATGGCCTGGGCCAGCGTCACGGGGTTGGCTGGGTTGTTGGGCACCAGCTTGCAGAGCTTGTCGACCTGCCCGTAGGGCATCTGCAGCACGCGGCCGACGTCGCGCAGCACGGCGCGCGCCTGCAATTTCCCGTGCGTGATGATCTGCGCCACGCGGTCGGCGCCGTACTTCTTCTGCACGTAGCGGATCACCTCGTCGCGGCGGTCCTGGCAGAAGTCGATGTCGAAGTCGGGCATCGACACGCGCTCGGGGTTGAGGAACCGCTCGAACAGCAGGCCGAAGCGCAGGGGATCGAGGTCGGTGATGGTGAGCGACCAGGCCACGACCGAGCCGGCGCCCGAGCCGCGGCCCGGCCCCACGGGAATGCCACTGGACTTGGCCCACTTGATGAAGTCGGCAACGATCAGGAAGTAGCCGGGAAACCTCATCTTCGAGATCACGCCGATCTCGAACGCGAGGCGCCTCTTGTAGTCCTCCGCCGTGAAGCCCGGCGCGGGCGCGCAGGCGGCCAGCCGCGCCGCGAGGCCGGCCTCGGCCTGCGCGGTCAACTCGGCGGTCTCGAGCCGCAGCAGTTCCTCCTCGCTGGTGCCCGGCGCGGCGGCGACGAAGCGCGGCAGGATCGGCTTGCGCCCCCGCGGCCGGAAGGCGCAGCGCTTGGCGATCTCGATGGTGTTCGCCAAGGCCTCCGGCAGGTCGGCGAACAGCTCCGCCATCTGCTCCGCGGTCTTGAAGAAATGCTCGCGCGACAGGCGCCGCCGGTTGTCCTCCGTGACGTAGTTGCCGCCGGCGATGCACAGCAGCGCGTCGTGCGCCTCGTAGTCGTCGGGCGCTGCGAAGTAGACCTCGTTGGTGGCCACGATCGGCAGCGCGCGGGCGTAAGCAAGCTCGAGCAGCATCGGCTCGGTCTCGATCTCGTGCTTGAGGCCGTGACGCTGGATCTCGACGTAGAGCCGGTCGCCGAAAATCTTCTCAAGCGCCTTGAGACGCTCGAACGCCACCTCCTTCTGCCCTTCGCGCAGCGCTTTGCCGATGGGCCCGTCCGGTCCGCCCGTGAGCACGATCAGGCCGTCGCCATGCGCCTCCAGGCGCTCGACCTCGATATGCGGAGCCTCGTCCTCGGCGGGGTCGAAGAAGGCGCAGGAGGCGAGCTTCATGAGGTTCTGCCAGCCGCGATCGTTGCTGGCGAGCAACGCCAGCGTGCCGGCCGGCTGCGAGCGCGGCTGATTGGCGCCGGCGCGCTGCAGGCCGTTGGCCTGCGGCCGGTCGCCGAAATCGACCTGCAGAGTGCAGCCGATGATCGGCTGGATGCCGGCTTCCGCCAGCTTGTCGGAGAACTCGAGCGCCCCGAACAGGTTGTTGGTGTCGGTCAGCCCGACCGCGGGAAAGCCGCGCGCGCCCGCCAGCTTGGCGAGCTTGGGGATGGTGATGGCGCCTTCCAGCAGCGAATAGGCCGAATGCACCTTGAGGTGCACGAACTGCGGCCCCTTCGGGCGATCCGGGGAGCTCGATCTGGCAGCGCTGCGAATCGTGTCCATGGCGTGCATTGCTCACGCAAATCGCGCCGCCCGCAAGGGGTGCGACCCGCTCCCAAGGGGAGCCCAAGACCGCTTGGCGCCGCAGGGTTGCATCCCCCGCCGCAAGGCATCATCTATGCGGGCCGGGCGCGCCCGGATAGGCCGCCTCCAGAGACGCCCATGATAGACGCACTTCGCGACGCGATCACGCACAACGCTCCGCTCTACCTGGCCCTCGGCGGCCTCGTCGTCGGGCTCCTCTTCGGCGCGGTCGTGTTCGCCACCAACTTCTGCGCCATGGGCTCGCTCGCCGATATCCACAACTTCGGCGACAAGCGGCGCTTCCGGGCCTGGGTGCTGGCGGCGGCAACCGCATTGGTGGGCGCCCAGTTCCTGCATGCAGGTGGCATCGTCGATCTCGGCAAGTCCATGTACCACGCCGGCAGCGGCCTTAACTGGGTCGGTCATATCGTCGGCGGCCTGATGCTGGGCTTCGGCATGGTGTTCGCGGGCGGCTGCCCCAGCCGCAACCTCGTCCGCGCCGGCAGCGGCGACCTGCGCGCGCTGCTGACGATCGTCGTGCTCGGCCTCTTTGCCTACATCGCCATCGGCGGCCTGTTCGGGCCGGTGCGCGCCTGGCTCGAGCAGGCAACGAGCATCCCTCTCAAATCGCCGACCCAAGGCCTTGGCGACCTGCTCGCGTCGGCGACCGGATTGGGCGCCGCGACCGCCGCCCTGGTGCTCACGACGATCCTTGCTGCCGCGGCCCTCATCTACTGCTTCGCCGATCCGAGGTTCCGCGCCTCGCCCGTGCACGTCTTTTCGGGGCTTGCGATCGGCGCGATCATCGTGGCCGGCTGGGCGCTCACCGGGCTCGCCTTCGACGAGATGTCCGCCAAGCCCGCGGCCCCGATCTCGCTCACCTACGTGCGGCCTGCGGGCGACGCGCTGCAATGGCTCACGCTCTACACCGCCACGCCCATGCCGGGCTTCGGCACCGCCAGCGTGTTCGGCGCGCTGATCGGCGCACTGCTCGCCGCGCTCGCCATGGGCCGGTTCCGCATCGCGACCTACTCCGACTCCGGCGACACGCTGCGCAGCCTCGGCGGCGCGGCCCTCATGGGCGTTGGCGGCGTGATGGCGCTGGGATGCACCATCGGCCAGGCCGTGACCGGCCTCTCGACGCTGGCGCTCGGTTCGTTCCTGACGTTCGCCGCCATCGTCGCCGGCGGCTTCTGGGGCCTGCGCGTGCTGGAGCGCCAGATCATGGCCTCCGTCTAGTCCCACACACGATCCGCTCGCGAGAATATGATCGCCGGATGGCGGCGTCCGCGCGCGTTTCCATCCCAATCATGCACTATCTCAACTGCAACCCTGAAAGGGACCGCATGCACGCCGTTCTCGTCCCCCGCCGCACGCTTCTCGTGGGAGCAACGTCGGCATTGGCCGCCCAGGCCGTCGCGCCCCTTGCCCTCGCCGCGTCCCCGCTGATCGTGACGCCGGGTCAGACCGAGGGCCCCTTCTATCCCCTCACGTTCCCGGCCGACATGGACGGCGACCTCGTGCGCGTGAAGGGCCAGGCGGCGCAAGCTGTCGGCGCTGTCACCCACGTGTCAGGCCGCATCCTCGACCGCCGCGGGGAGCCCGTCCGTGGCGCCATGGTCGAGATCTGGCAGTGCGACGCGCGCGGCATCTACAATCACCCCGGCGACTCCGGCCAGCGACGCCGCGACACCGCATTCCAGGGCTACGGCCGCGTCGAGGTCGACGCCGGCGGCCGCTACGCCTTCCGCACCATCCGACCCGTTTCCTATCCAGGCCGCACTCCGCACATCCATTTCAAGGTGCACGCGCCGGGCGTCGGCCGCCTCACCACCCAGATGTATGTGGCCGGCGAGCGCCAGAACGCCGCCGACGGCGTGCTCAACGGCATCCGCGACCGCAAGGCGCGCGAAAGCGTGATCGTGGCACTGGCCGAGGCCGGCGACATCGAGCCAGGTGCCCTCAGGGGCACCTTTGACATCGTCCTCGCGGTCTGACCGCCCTCGCGGCGATGACCTTATCCCCGCCTGCTCAACGTGCCGTACACTGGTGTTCTGCCCAAGCCCCGGGCAACACCCGATCGACGACTAGGCAGAGAGGAACGAAACAGTATGCCGTGCGTTTGCAATTTCCGATCTCTGCGACCGAGAAGGCACAGCAGTGCGGGGACGACTGTCACGAATCGCGTCAGACTGCCTCAGATGGCTGCGGGGCGGCCTATTGAGGTCGATTGAGGCACGCCGCTTGCAGCGCTGCTGAAGTGCTTGCGTAGAGCGCACTAGGGCGGAAACGGACTCGAGGGGAGGAGAACTAGAGCAACGACCAACGAAGGGGACTTGCATGTCCGGAAAATGGCTCCTCGGCGCCCTCCTGCTCGCAGCGGCAGCGCCAGCGGCGGCGCACGATTGGTACCCGATGGAATGCTGCTCGGGGATGGACTGTGCGGCCGTCGAGAAGGTCGAGATTCTGCAAGGCCCCGCCATCGCCAGCTTCCTGCCGAGCCCCGCGCAGTCCTCGCCCGTGGGCGGCATGCTCGTGACCACCAAGCATGGCAGCGTCGTCGTCCCCGCCAACTTCCCCAGACGCGAATCCAAGGACAGCCGCATGCACGCCTGCATGCGACCTGGCCCGAACGGCACCATGCGCCTCATCTGCGTGTTCCTGCCACCGGCCATGTGAACGTGGCGGCGTCTGCCTTCCACGCACGCGTCTGAAGATGGCGCGCGTCGCGCCCCTCCCGCAGCCCGGCGCGCGTCACCCGCGGCCGCGAGGATGACATCGCCGACCGCGAGGCCGCCGTCCTCGTGACCTGACCATCCCACCCCGCGTCACATGCTCCGCGCCCGATGTCCGCGCAGCCGAGCCCCGCGGGATCGCTTGCGCCAACCGGCCCCATTTCCGCTATCGTAGGCCGTGGGGCCGGACCCTCGATCGGCGGCGCGCTCGCAATCCTCGCCGCAAGACGGAGTCTGGCCCCATTGCTCGAACGCCAGGAGATCCAGCATGCGCCACGGCGGCAAGATTCTGATCGATCAGCTCGAGGCCCAGGGCGCCACCACGGCGTTCACCGTGCCGGGCGAGAGCTTCCTTGCCGCCCTCGACGGCCTGCACGATAGCAACCGCATCAAGACCATCATCTGCCGCCAGGAGGGCGGCGCCTCCATGATGGCGGAGGCGTGGGGCAAGATCACGGGCGAGCCCGGCATCCTGTTCGTGACGCGCGGGCCCGGCGCCGCCAACGCCATGAGCGGGCTGCACGTGGCGCGCCAGGACTCCACGCCCATGCTGGCCTTCGTCGGCATGCCCTCGCTCGGCCACGAGGACCGCGAGGCCTTCCAGGAGATCGAGATCAAGCAGCTGTTCTCCTCGTTCGTTAAGTGGGCCGGCGTCATCCGCCAGACCGAGCGCATCCCCGAGTACGTGAGCCACGCCGTGCACATGGCCCGCTCCGGGCGGCCCGGCCCCGTCGTGCTCGGCCTGCCCGAGGACATGCTGGCCGCCGATTGCGAGATCGCCGACGCCAAGCCCGCCAGCATCGCCGAGGCCTATCCCTCGCCCGCGGCAATCGCCACCCTGCAGGCCAAGCTCAATGAGGCCAAGCGCCCCCTGATGATCGTCGGCGGCCCAGGGTGGAGCGTTACCGCGCAGAAGGCGCTCGAGGCTTTCGCCGACCGCTTCGACCTGCCCATCGCCCCCGCCTTCCGCTACCAGGACTACATGGACAACCGGCACCACTGCTACGTCGGCTGCGCCGGCATCGGCATCGACGCCAAGCTCGGCGCCGCGGTGAAGGAGGCCGACCTGCTGATCGTGCTCGGTGCGCGCCTCGGCGAGATGACGACCGCGGGCTACACGCTGATCGATATCCCCAACCCCAAGTCGTTCCTGGTGCACATCCACCCCTCGCCCGACGAGCTGGGCTCGGTCTACCGCCCCGATCTCGCGATCGCGGCAACGGCAAAGTCGTTCACGGAGGCGCTCGCCGGCCTGAAACCACCGGCCAAGATTGCCTGGGGGCCCCATCGCGCCGAGCTGCGCGCCGCCTACGAGGCCACGCTAAAGCCCATCGCGCTCCCCGGCGCAGTCAAGATGGCGGACGTCATCCGCACGGTCTCGGAGGTGCTGCCGGAGAACGGCATCGTCACCAACGGTGCCGGCAACTTCGCTGCCTTCGTGCACCGCTACTTCCAGTACAAGGGCTACCGCACCTGCCTCGCTCCCACCTCGGGTTCCATGGGCTACGGGATGCCGGCGGCGATTGCGGCCAAGCTCGCCCACCCCACGCGCCCCGTCGTCAACGTCCAGGGCGACGGCGATTTCATGATGACGGGACAGGAGCTGGCGACCGCCGCCCAGTACGGGCTGCCGATCGTCACCATCATCGCCAACAACGGCATGTACGGCACCATCCGCATGCACCAGGAGCGCGAATACCCGGACCGGATTGTCGGCACGACCCTCATCAACCCCGACTTTGCCGCCTACGCCCGCAGCTTCGGCGCCGACGGCTACACCATCGAGGCCACCGCCGACTTCGCGCCCGCCTTCCGCCAGGCTCTGGCGAGCAGCAAGCCGTCCGTGATCGAGCTCAAGCTCGACCCCGAGGCGCTGACCGTGCGCCAGACGCTGTCCCAGATCCGCGCCGCGGCGCGCCCCGGCAGCTGACGCGGCCGAGCGCCTCGGCGGAATCTGGCCCGGTCGCTCTGCGCGGCAGACATCGGCGCCGTCAACAAATGTTAAATAAGTATTGCGCCCATGAATATTATGGGACGGGCGAATTTTATTCAAGCCCGCCGGATTAAACATGGCGCAACCAAATAATAGACTAAGAGAGCGTTATGCATTACCCATTGCAAACCTGAGTGAATACACGGCTACCACAAAGGCTGTCATGGACCTGCTGAAGGGCGAGCAACTCAGCGGCGACACGTGGACCAGAGCGGCCAAGCTCGGCGCGCTGGTATGCTTTGCGGTGGCCTGCGTCCTGCTCGGCGCCTCGCTGCTGACGCCACATCCGCAGCGGAGTGCCGGCGAGAGCTGGCTGACGACCGGCTCGGCCGCGGACGCCCGCTGACGGGCCCGGCTGAACGGCCACGGAAATTACACTCGAAGCCTGACTGAAGGCCCCTTCTCCCTCCCACGGAGAAGGGGTCTTTCCTCTCTCTGGCGCGCGTGCCCGGCTCGAGTCGCCCTCAGGCCGCCTTGTCGAACTCGAGCTTGAAGCCGTGCGCGTCGGCCAGCGTGCGGATCAGCTTGTCGGCCTCGGCGGCGGGAAGCGCCGTGAACGGCGGCCGCAGCTTCGCCCATTCCGGGTCCTCACGATAATGCGCAACGAGGGCCTTGAGCGCCGGAATCATCGGGAACGCCTGGATCGCCTTGCGCAGTGCGGTGATGCCGTCCTGCAGCTTCTGGGCGTCGGGTCCCTTCCAGTTGTCGTAGACGTTGCGGATGGCCGCCGCGCTGACGTTGCAGGTCGCGGAGATGCACCCCGCCGCCCCGTTCTTCAATCCGTCGAGCAGGAACACCTCCGAGCCCGGGAACACCTCGAAGCCCGGATAGGTCTTGAGGATCGCCTCGGTGTTGCTCCAGTCACCCGAGGAGTCCTTGAGGCCAACGACGGTCTTGGGAAATTCCTTGATCAGCCTCCCGATCAACGGCAGCGAGAAGCCGACCTGGGCCACCGGGGGTATGTGGTAGAGGTAGACCTTGAGGTCGTCGTCATCGACCTCCTCGATCACCTGCGCGAAGAAGCGGAACAGCCCCTCCTCGCTCGGCGCTTTGTAATAGAAGGGGGGCAGCATCAGCACGCCGCCGCAGCCCAGGTCCACCGCGTGCTTGGTCAGCACGACCGCGTCGGCGATCGAGCAGCTCCCCGTTCCCGGCATCAGCTTGGCCGCATCCACGTCCTCGTCGACCAGCTCCTCCAGCAGCTCCATGCGCTCGTCGACGCCCAGTGAGTTGCCTTCGCTGGTGGTGCCGAACGGGGCGAGACCGGTGCAGCCCTCCTCCAGCAGCCACAGGCAGTGCTCGACGAAGCGCTCGGTATCCGGCGCACCGTCCTCGCCGTAGGGGGTGAGAACTGGGGCGATCACGCCCGAGAAGTTCGGTTTCTTTGCCATCTTCAAAGCCCTCGCCTGAAAATTGAACCGCTTCGCTCCGGCCTCACGCCGGCATCGGAATGCCCGGCTGCTTGATCGGAACGTGATAGCCCTTCACGACCGCTGGCCGCGCCGCGATCGCCTTGTACCAGCGCAAGACGTTGGGATACTTGGTGATGTCGACCTGGTGCCACTCGAAGCGCGAGATCCACGGCCACGTCGCCATATCGGCGATCGAGTAGTCGCCTGCCATGTACTCCGCCTGCGCCAGCTGCTTGTCGAGCACGCCGTAGAGCCGGTGCGCCTCCTTGGAGTAGCGCTCCTCGGCGTAAGGCGCCTTGCCCTTGGCGTTGCGCAGGAAGTGGTGCACCTGGCCGATCATGGGCCCGACGCCGCCCATCTGCCACATCAGCCACTGCATGGCGTTCCAGTGGCCGGCTTTGTCCTTGGGCATGAACTTGCCCGTCTTGTCGGCGAGGTAGAGCAGGATGGCGCCGGATTCAAACAGCGCCTGGCCGTTGTCGCGGTCGACGATCGCGGGGATGCGATTGTTGGGGCTGATCTTCAGGAACTCGGGCTTGAACTGCTCGTCCTTGCTGATGTCGATCGCATGGGCCGCGTAGTCGAGCCCGCACTCCTCGAGCATGATGGATACCTTGCGGCCGTTGGGCGTCGACCACGTGTAGAGATCAATCATCTAGCGATCCTGAGAGACGGGTTGGCTTCGGAGGGAGCGAGCAGCCGCGAGGTTAGACGAAGTGCCGCGGCCGCCGCAATCAAAAGCATGGTGCCCAGGTGCTGTCCTGGCGTCATCCACCCCCCCGCTGCCTCTCCCGACGACGCCGAGCCCTAGTTTTGCCCCATTGTGACGGGAGCTTGCACGCTTGGGTTGGGGCAAGGCCCGAAGGGCTCGCGCCCTTGCCGGCAACCGTCGCTCTGGAGCTTAGGCCCCTAAGCCTCCTAGCCGAGAGCTCCCAAGGGAGCGGCGGACCTGACCGGAGGGCCTTGCCCCGCCTGTTGCTCCCACCTTCAGCCGCATTGCGCCCGTGGGTCGAGGCCCCTACGGTCGCGGCGGGCATGCGCACAGCGATTCTGCCGGAGGAGACCGGAATGGCGATCACCAAGGATGCTTTCATCGCATCGCTGCTCGAGAGCTTCGAGACCGCGAAACGCGAGGAGAGGCCCTATCGCCACTGGTTCCTGCAGCGCTGCCTGCCCGCCGACGCGGTCGACCCGATCCTCAACCTGCCCTTCCCCGCGCCCGATCTCGGCGGCCTATCGGGCAAGCGCGAGCTTCACAACGCCACGCGCAAGTATTTCGACATCGAGAACCGCGCGAAATTCCCGGTATGCGAGGGCTTTTGCCAAGCCTTCCAGGACAAGCGCGTGACCGACAAGATCGCCGGCGTGTTCGGCTCCAAGCTCGCCGGCAGCTATCTGCGCGTCGAGTACGGCCAGGACACGGACGGCTTCTGGCTGGAGCCGCATACCGACCTCGGCGTCAAGATGTTCACGATGCTGCTCTACATATCGAAGGACCCCCAGCACAAGACGCTCGGCACCGACATCTACGACCAGGACAAGAAGCACGTCGGCGCGTCCCCGTTCGCACCCAACGCCGCCATGGTGTTCGTGCCCTCGGGCAACACCTACCACGGCTTCGAGGCGCGCAAGATCGAGGGCGTGCGCAAGTCGGTGATCATCAACTACGTCACCAACGAGTGGCGCGCCCGCGAGCAGCTGGCATTCCCCGACCGGCCGATCTGACGCCTGTCATTCCCGCAAGCGCGACCAGCGGGAATCCCGCTTCAAACCCAAACCGCCGCAGGCTGCAAGTGGATGCCCGCTCTGCGCTGCGCTTGGCGGGCATGACGGATGCTCGAGCGCGAAACAGCCGAGCTCACTTCTGCAAGAACCGATACCGCACCGGGCGGCCGCTGATGCCCTCGGCCGCCGACAGGATGGCGTTCACATCGAGCCCGTAGTGGCCGTAGAGCTCGGAGAGCGAGCCCGACTGGCCGAAGTGCTCCACGCCCAGCGCCCGCACGCGATGGCCGCGCACGCCGCCGAGCCAGGACAGCGCCTCGGGATAGGCGTCCGTCACCGTGACGATGGCGGCATCCCGCGGCAGCGGCGCCAGCAGGTCTTCGACATGCGCGCGCGCCGAGGGGTCGCCCTGCTCGCGCGCCCGCTGCGCCGCATGCCAGCCGGCGGAAAGCCGGTCCGCCGACGTCACCGCCAGCACGCCGATGCCACGCCGGTCCTCGGCCATCAGCCCAGCGGCCTCGATCGCCTCGGGCGCCACCGCGCCGGTGTAGACGATGGCAAGCTCCGTGCCGGGCTCGGGCCGTCGCAGCCAGTAGCCGCCATCGATGACGGCCTGCCTGAACTCGCGCGTCATGGGACGCGAGAGCTGGTCGAGGGGCCGCGTGGAGAGGCGCAGATAGACCGACCCGCCCTTCTCGTCGCGGTGCCAGCGCCCCTCGCCGTCCTCCTTGCCGTCGCGCTGCAGGTAGTCGAACGCCCACTCCATGATGACGGCGAGCTCGTCGACATAGGCAGGCTCGAAGGTGGCGAGCCCATCCTGCGACATGCCGATCAGCGGCGTGCCGATCGACTGGTGCGCGCCGCCCTCCGGCGCCAGCGTGATGCCAGACGGCGTGCCGACGACGATGAAGCGCGCATCCTGGTAGCAGGCGTAGTTCAGCGCATCGAGGCCGCGGCACACGAAAGGATCATATAGCGTGCCCACCGGCAGCAGCCGCTCGCCGAACAGCGAGTGCGACAGCCCGAGCGACGCCAGCATCAGGAACAGGTTCATCTCGGCGATGCCGAGCTCGAAATGCTGGCCCTTGGGTCCCATCACCCAGCGCTGGGGCGACATCAGCCCGCGCGCCTTGAACAAGTCCTCCTGGCTCACCATCGAGAACAACCCGCGCCGGTTGACCCAGGGTCCCAGATTGGTCGAGACCGTCACATCCGGCGAGGTCGTCACGATGCGCTCGGCCAGCGGCCCGCCATGCCTCGCGATCTCGTCGAGCACGCGGCCGAAGCCCTGCTGCGTGGACATCTGGCCCTTGGCCTCGATCACCGGGAACGGATCGACGGGCACACGCGCAGCGTTCAGCCGCCGCCGGCCCTTTTGCACGAACGGCACGTTGGCGAGGTAGGCCTCGACCTCGGCCGGCGGCACCTCGAGGCCCGCGAACTTGTCCCACTCCTCCCCCTGATTGATGCCTTCCCGCGCACGCAGCTCGCTGAGCTGGGCCTTGGTCATGAGGCCGGAATGGTTATCCTTGTGGCCCTGGAAGGGGAGGCCAAAGCCCTTGATGGTGTAGGCGATGAAGCACACCGGCTGGTCGGTCGGCACGTCCTCGAACGCCTCCAGGATCGCCTGCAGGTCGTGGCCGCCGAGGTTGGTCATGAGGCGGGCGAGCGCCGTATCGTCGTGCCGGCGCACGATGTCGAGCGTATCGGGGTGGATGGCGAGGTCGTGCTCGAGCTGGCGCCGCCAGGCCTCGCCGCCCTGAAATACGAGCGCCGAGTAGAGCATGTTGGGGCAGTCGTCGATCCACTGCTTGAGCCGTTGGCCGCCGGGCTCGGCGAAGGCGCGCTGCAAGAGCTTGCCGTACTTGAGGAGAACCACCTTCCAGCCGAGGTTCTCGAACAGGCCGGCCATCTTCATGAACAGCCGGTCGGACACCACGGAGTCGAGGCTCTGGCGGTTGTAGTCGATGATCCACCAGCAGTTCTCGAGGCCGTGCTTCCAGTACTCGAGCAGGGCCTCGTGCACGTTGCCCTCGTCGATCTCGGCATCGCCCATGATGCCGACCATGCGCCCCTTGGGCCAGTTGGGGCTCCAGCCCTTGGCGTGCACGTAGTCCTGTACCAGGCTCATGAAGCCCGTCTCGGCGATGCCGAGGCCGACCGAGCCGGTCGAGAAGTCGACGTCGGCGGTGTCCTTGGTGCGCGAGGGATAGGACTGGGCGCCGCCGAAGGCGCGGAAGTTCTGCAGCTTGTCGAGCGTCTGGTTGCCGAGCAGGTACTGGATGGCGTGGAACACCGGGCTCGCATGCGGCTTGACCGCCACGCGATCCTCGGGCCGCAGGATGTGGAAATAGAGCGCCGTCATCAGCGTCACGAGCGAGGCGGAGGAGGCCTGGTGCCCGCCCACCTTCAGCCCGTCGCCGCGGTCCACCTCGTGGTTGGCGTGATGGATCATGTAGCTCGACAGCCAGAGCACCTTGCGCTCGAGCTGGCGCAGCATCTCGATCGTGGATGCCGCCTGGCGCGGCAGCATGCGCGCACCTTCCATCAGTAAGTTCCTCCAGGATTGCTCTGCACGTCGACCTCGAAGCCGGCAGCCCGCAGCCGCTCCACCGTCTCCTCCAGGTGCTGCCGGTCGCGCGTCTCGATCACCACCTCGAGCACCGCGGCCTTGGCGGGGAGGTCGGAGAACGTGCGCTGGTGCGTCACCTCGACGATGTTGGCCCCCGCCTCGCCCAGCAGGTTGGCGACCCGCCCCAGCGTGCCGGGACGATCGACGAGATCGATGCTGAGCTGAGTGAGCCGGCCCTCGCGGGCAAGCTCGCGCGTGAGCACGCTGGCGAGCAGCCGCGTGTCGATGTTGCCGCCGCACAGCACCAGGCCGACCACGCGGTCCTTGAAGCGATTGGGCTCCTTCAGCACAGCCGCCAAACCGGCCGCGCCCGCCCCCTCCACCACCGTTTTCTCTATGTTGATGAGCAGGCTCACGGCGTGCTCGATCTCCTGCTCCGATACCAGCAGGATATCATCAACCAGCTCGCGCACGATCTTGCGCGTGATGCTGCCCGGCGCCTTCACGGCGATGCCCTCGGCCAGGGTATCGCCGCGCATGGGGAGCTCGGTGCCCTTGATGGCGTTGTACATGGAAGGGTAGAGCTGGGCCTGCACCCCGACCAGGCGGATGCCGGGCTTGAGCGCCTTGGCCGCAATTGCCATTCCCGAGATCAGGCCGCCGCCACCGATCGGGACGACCAGCGTGTCGAGCTCGGGCGCCGTGCCCAGCATCTCGAGCGCCAGCGTGCCCTGCCCCGCGATCACCAGCGGGTCGTCGTAAGGGTGGATGAAGGTGAGACCCTTCTTGCGCCCGTGCGCCTTGGCGAAGGCCGCAGCCTCCTCCACCGTCTCCCCCGTCAGGATCACCTCGGCGCCGTGCCGGCGCGTGTTGACGACCTTCACCGTCGGCGTGTTGGTGGGCATGACGATGGTGGAGGGGATCGCGAGGCGGTTTGCGTGGTAGGCCACGCCCTGCGCGTGATTGCCGGCCGACATGGCAATGACGCCCTGCTTCTTCTCCTTGGGCGAGAGCAGCAGCAGCCGGTTGAGCGCCCCGCGCTCCTTGAAGGAGGCCGTGAACTGCTGGTTCTCGAACTTGAGCCACAGCTTGCAACCGGCGATGCCCGAAAGCGTGCGGCTCCAGTCGCAGTCGGTATCGACCAGGGCGCCCGACAGGCGGCCGCGCGCCGCCTCGACGTCGTCGAGCGTGACGGAAGCGTCCGGCGCGGACGCCAGTTGGGTGCTGACTTTGCGTGAGGCCATGACTTGTTCTCGGGCAAGCGGCGCCAATCTAGGCGAAGCCGCCCCTGCCTGTCGTGGCCATTCTGGCCGCGCATTTCGCTCCGGTTTCGCCGCAAGGCATGGTGCACACAGGCCGCCCCCCCTTGCAGCTAACGCCCTGATACCCCAGCTGTGCCTGAACGCGCGATAAACGCGGCATTCAGGGAGGGCTCAATAGAGGCGAGGTATCCCGGTAGAAGGATCGGGCTGCCGGCACGCGAGTTGCACGGAGCTTTTGCAGGGAGACTCGCAGTGACTTTCAAGACAGCTCTACTCGCGATCGTTGCGGCTGCGGCACTCATTGGCGCCGCCATCATCGGCGTGCCCTCGACGGCGCAGAAGAGCGAGAGGGCCCCCGTTACCTTCCGCGTGGGATAGCTCCCGCCTGCAGGGGCGATCGCCCCGACCACTCAGCTCGGCCACGGACACCTGACAACCGCGCTCCGTTTCGCTATTAGTCCCTCCACGAAAAATTCCCTTGAGGAGGAGACGACATGGCGAAGGTTGCGTGGATCGGGCTCGGCGTAATGGGCTATCCGATGGCGGGGCATCTCGCCAAGAAGGGCGGCCACGACCTCACGGTCTACAACCGCAACGGCGCCAAGGCCGAGGCCTGGGTCAAGGAGTACGGCACCGGCAAGACCGCGCCGACGCCGGCGGACGCCGCCAAGGACCAGGACTTCGTGTTCTGCTGTGTCGGCAACGACAACGACGTGCGCGATGTCACGATCGGGTCCAAGGGCGCCTTCCAGTCCGTCAGGAAGGGCGCGGTGTTCGTCGACAACACCACCGCGTCCGCCAACATCGCCCGCGAGCTCTATGCGGCCGCCAAGGCCAAGGGCTTCGACTTCCTCGATGCACCCGTGTCCGGCGGCCAGGCCGGAGCCGTCAACGGCGCGCTCACCGTCATGATCGGCGGCGACCAGGCGCCCTACGACAAGGCCAAGCCCGTGATCGACAACTTCGCCCGCATGGCCACGCTGATCGGCCCCTCGGGCGCCGGCCAGCTGACCAAGATGGTCAACCAGGCGATCGTCGCCATCACCGTGCAAGGCGTGTCGGAGGGTCTCGCCTTCGCCCAGAAGGCCGGCCTCGACATCCCCAAGGTGATGGAGACCATCTCCAAGGGCGCGGCCCAGTCCTGGCAGATGGACAACCGCTGGAAGACCATGAACGAGGGCAAGTTCGACTACGGCTTCGCCGTCGACTGGATGCGCAAGGACCTCGGCATCATCATGGACGAGGCCAAGCGCAACGGCGCCAACATGCAGGTCGCCAGCCTCATCGATACATTCTACGCGGACGTGCAGAAGATGGGCGGCGGCCGCTGGGACACGTCCAGCCTGATCGCACGGCTGAACAAGAAGTAGCTCACACTCATCCCCTCTCCCCATTCTTCATGGGGAGAGGGTTAGGGTGAGGGGCAGAAGCTTGCTCCGGCGTATCGGGCTGCCCCTCACCCCGACCCTCTCCCCGCAAGCGGGGAGAGGGAGCGCAGCTCCGCCAGCGCCTCCGGCGTGTCGACGTCGGCGTGGATGGCGTCGGTGCCGAGATCGATACCCCGCACGTTAGCGGCGTGGGCGGCGAGCAGCCGGCCCGCACCGGTGTCGCCCTCGAGTTCCAGCATCTCCGCGAAATAGGCGCGTGGCCATACCACGGGGTTGCCGCGCTTGCCCTCGTGCAGGGGGGCGATGATGGCCTCGCCGCCCTCGGCGGCAAACAGCGCGATCAGTCGATCCAGGTCGCCCGCCGCAATGCGCGGCATGTCCCCCAGCAGGATCAGCGCCCCGTCGGCCTCGCCCGACAGCGCCCGCAGGCCGGCCTTGAGCGAGGTGCTGAGCCCCTGGGCGAAGTCCGGGTTCGCCACGAATGTCACATCGAGGCCGGCAAGCGCAGACCGCACAGCCTCCGCCTGATGCCCCGTCACCACCAGCACCGGGCGTGCCTGGCTCGCCAGCGCAGCCTCCGCCACCCGCCGCACGACGGCCGTCCCGCCAAGCTCGGCCAGCAGCTTGTTCGCCGCGCCCATGCGGGTCGAGCGCCCGGCGGCGAGCACGATTGCTGCGACTTTGTGCTGTCTGGTCACGAGGCTCGAACCATCAATCCAGTTTGCCTCCCGTCCGAGGCACCACCTGGAGAAGATAACATGTGCTGCCTCGTCGATGGGCAGCGCTGTTAGCCGCCCAATCGTGCGGCAGGAAGGTCGCGGCGCAGCTCACGTTTGATCACAGTTTCGCGAAGTCCCCTGAAAGCTTGTACCTCCCACCCCAGATGGGCGTTGAACATTCCGCGGTAAGTCATTGCCGCGTCACGAGCTGAGGGACTGGGATCCAATGTTGCAGAAACTGTCCAGCGAAGTGCGCGAGGTTGTCTGGCTCGTCTCCGTGGTCGGCAGCCTGTCGGTTGTCGGAGTGTCGCTGGCGATTGCCGCCGCGGTCGCGCTCGAGCACCTCTCCACCCACGTCTGATCCCCACCGGCGGCCCGCCGCGGCCGATGAGCCGCACCGCGCCCGCAACCCATCTCGCCTAGGCTTGGCCGCCCTGCCAGCGCCTGCGGATGTATTCGAGCCGCAGCCTGTCGTCGCGCGGCAGGCTGTGCAAGATCGACCGTTGGATGCGCCTTGCGCTCGCGGGCTGCTCGGGGCGGTCGCGCCGAAGCTCCGGCGCGCTCGACCCAACGGGGCCCCGTGACGGGGACTGCCGGGACGTCCGAAACTTGCGGCGATGAAGTGCACGGCGCATTGCGAAAGCCTTTCGGTTCAAAGCCTTTCGGTTCCAAGACCAGGAAGCGATGGTCTGCGCCATTCAGTAGCCGCCGACTGTGACAGCAATTGAACGCAAACCGCTGCTTGGCGTGGACTCGCGCAATCGTGCTCGATGCCGGCGTGCTGGCAGAGCTTGATGGCGGCAGATTGACGTCCAGCTCCTCGGCGCCCCGATATGCCGATCACAACGCCAGGACGATCCGAGTTTCAGCTCGCGAGACGCACGGGCAGAAATAGCGCGCGCGTTCCGCCGCGGACAGACATGTATCCTTGTGGATCAGGTCGCCTTCGACGAAGGCCAGCACGCACGATCCGCAGCCCCCTGTCTGGCAGCCGGTCTCGACGGCAACGCCGGCCGCCAGCAATGCGGCGAGCGCAGTCGTGTCGGGCTCCACCCGCACGCACTTGTCCGACCACGCAAGGTAGATCTCGAAGGCGCCGTCCGGCATTGCGGGCTCACGCGGCCGCGCGCGGCCTGAGCAGCAACGGGCCGAAGGTCACCGCGAAGCCACCGAACGCCATCACCCAGGCGACCATGGAAACCATCAGGGCTCCTTCGGGCCAGATGCTGAGGGCGCTGCACAGCCGGGCCAGCGCAGCGACCACGATCGCTGCGTAGATGAGCTGGGTCGATGGCGAAGCGACCAGCGCCTGTCCCGTGTGGCCGAGGGTCGCCCGCGTCATGACTGCGAGCGTCATCGTGCCTATGGCACCAACTGTCCATGCGTGCAGCGCACCCGTCGCGACGACCAGTCCCGGCGCGACAATTGCCAAGGCCAGCAGCAGAAAGCCGACGGGCACGAACGCATAAGCCACGTGCAGCACGAGAACCAATGGCTCGCCGACCGTGCGGTATCCCGCCCATCGCCCGAGGCGCATCGCGTGCAGCAGGCCTGCCGCTGCGGCCAGCACCGCGGTCGGCATCGCTAGCGGAAAGCCGACCCAACAGGCGATCGCCAGGGCGCCGGCCGCGATTGCGAGAGCATCGAAACGGTCGAAGGGCGTCGGCAAGCGCCCCGGCCGCTCGCGCACGAGCCAATTGCGCGTGAAGCTCGGCACGATGCGGCCGCCTATCAAAGTGATCAGCAGCACGGCGGCACCGATACCGATGCGCGCGCCGTAGCCGCCGTCACCGTGCATGAGAATGGCTTCGGCGTGAAAGAGGGCATTGCCCCCGAGCAGCAGGCCGACGAGAACCAACACCTTGAGGTTGTGCAGATTTTGCCCAGCCACGATCTCGCGCGCGATGACGATCACAAGCGTGGCGAGAAAGAGCAGGTCGACCACCGCCGCGGTCGCCATGCCGATGCGGCCTGAGAAAAGGATCGCCAGGCGACCGGCGGCCCAGAGCGTCACGAGCAGCAGGAGCGGGATGCCGGTCACCGGCAGGCGCCCGGTCCAGTTGGGCACCGCCGTCAGCAGGAAGCCGGCCATGACGGCGGGCACGTAGCCATACACCAGCTCGTGCACGTGCCACTCGATTGGGGAGAATGCCGTCGGCAGGCTGAGCGACCCCGCAAGCAGCGGCAGCCAGATGACGACGACCAGCGCCGCCCATATGGCGCCGAGCAGGAAGAACGGCCTGAAGCCGTAGCTCAGAATGGCGGGGCCGCGATACGTGCGGATGCGTTCGGCTGTGGTGGCCATCGCCGCTCTCCGCCTCAATGCACCCTGAGGTCGCCCGGCGCGGGCAGCTCCACACCTGCAAGCTCTGCCCGCGCCGCAAGCAGCGCGATGAACTGCGCGACCGCCACCCGGCGCGAGCGCGCGGCAAGATAGCTCTCGATCTTCGTCCGCACAGCCGAGAACGGCAGCAGGTCGCCGGCAATTCGCCGCGCCAGATGGATGATGTGGAAGCCGTATCGCGTCTCGACGACCCGACTGATCTCGCCCACTTCCAAGCCGAGAAGCGCGCGTTCGAACTCGGGCGTCGTCATGCCCGACGTCAGTTGCCCGAGATTGCCCCCTGTCGCTCGCGACGGGCAGTCGGAATGCGCGCCGGCCAGCTCCGCGAACACGTTTGGGGCGTCGCACAACCGGGCGCGGATGGCTTCGGCACGCTCGCGTGCCGCCTCGAAGGCCGCGGCCTGATCGCGCCGGCCTGCGATCAGGATATGCGAGCACTCGAAGATGTCCGGCGAGCAAAAGCGTGCGGCGTTCTGCGCGTAGTAGCGACGGCAGGCATCCTCGTCCGGCGACGGGGTCCGCACGCAGGTCTCGATCAAGCTGCGGATCAGGGCTTCCTCGTCGGTCTCGCGCCTGCCGTCCTCGTCGGTGAGGGGATTGGCCGCGATGCCGCGGGACCTTGCCTCCTGCAGCAGAAGCTCCCGCACCGCGAGTGCGCGCGTCGCTTCGGTCCAGGCCGCGATCGGCGTCCGCGCCGGATGGTTCTGCGCCTCCCGCGAGATGGCATCGTGCGGAATGACGATGCCGTTGACGGAGACGACCGCGCGGTCGCCGTGCGCCAGGACGTTCTTGAGCGAGCAGCCCATTCTCGTCACTCCGCCGGCTGGATGGTGCGGCGAGGCGCGGCGCCGGCGTGCTGCCGGCCGCTCGAGCGCACGACCTGGTAGCCACGCCGCCCCAGATACCAGATCGGTGCGCTCCACACGTGCACCAGCCGCGTGAAGGGGAACACCAGGAAGATGGTCATGCCGAGAAAGAGGTGCGCCTTGAAGATCGGGTGCGCGTCCGCCACCAACGTCCAGGCGTCAGCCCTCAGCACCAGGATGCCTTGCGCCCAATCCATGAACTTCACCATCTCGTGGCCGTCGAGATGGCCCATGGACACCGGGATCGTTGCCAGCCCGAGCAGGAGCTGGGCGAACAGCAGGAGCAGGATCGCAATATCGCCGAAGGACGAGGTGGCGCGGATGCGGCGATCGAACAAGCGGCGATGCGTCAGCAACGCGATACCGATCAGGCAGAACACGCCGGCAATGCCGCCGACGACGATGGCCATCACCTGCTTGAAGCCGTGGCTGATGCCGACGACATCGAACACCCAGATCGGCGTCAGCAGCCCCACGAAATGACCGAAGAAGATCACGAGGATGCCGACGTGGAAAAGGTTCGACCCCCACATCAGCTGGCGCCGCCGCAGGAGCTGGCTCGATCCCGTCTTCCACGTGTACTGCTCGCGATCGAAGCGCAACAGACTGCCGAGCAGGAACACGGTCAGGCACAGGTAGGGATACCAGCCGAACACGATGTGATTGATGGTGTCGCGCACGGGAGCCTCCTCAGGCGCGGTTGGTCTGGCGATAGGTGACGACGGGGCGCTTGGGCTCCACCACCGGCATCCCGGGCGCGGGGCGACGCGCGGCGCGCACCTTGGCCGCGATGCCATCCTTACCGCATTGCGCGGCCGCCGCAGCGCCGGGGCCGAAGATGACCTCTTCCTCCTCCCAGGCCGCATCGAGCGCCGCGAGATCGTTGGGGTCCTCGTCCGCTTCCCGCATCAGCGCCGCGAGGACCTCGGTCTGAGGCTTGGCGTGCGCCAGCACTTGCACGCAGGAGAATACGTACGAATAGGGCACCTTGCGCTTCTTGAGGCGCAGCCGGACGGCCTCCAGCACGTGCGATGTCTCCTCGATCAGCTCGCGGGCCTCGGCCTCGGGGATCTCGGAGAGGAACTCCAGGAACAGCGGCAGGTGGTCCGGCAGGTCGGTGGTGCGCATGGAAAGGCCATGCCGCTCGTAGAGCGCCTTGAGGTCCACCATGGCCTGGCCGCGGTCGCGGCTCTCACCGTGCACATGCTCGAAAAGATGCAGCGACAGCGAGCGCGTGCGGTCGAAGAGCAGCACGTAGCGCTCCTGCAGATCGTAGAGATCGCCGGTGGCGATCTCATCCAGGAGCCGCCCGAGGCGGTCGCGGTTCCTCTGCGGCAGGGCCCTCTCCGCGTTGATCGCCGCGCGCATTTCCGGCGCTGCCGCCTGCAGCTCCGCGCTCGGGTAGGAAAGCAGCGCGGAGAGGACTTTGAGCGTCCGTCTCATGAGATGAACTCCGTGGGGGTGCGAGCCTTCTTGCGCGGCGCACCGAACAGGCCGGTCTCGGTACGGCCGTCCGAGCAGCCGTTACCGAACGAGAAGCCGCAGGAGCCTCTGATGTCGTAAGCGTCCTCGCCCAGTTCTCGGTGCGCGGTCGGAATGACGAATCGATCCTCGTAGTTGGCGATCGCCATGATCTGGTACATGTCCTCGATCTGCTGGCCGGAGAGGCCGACCTTTCCGGCGATCCCCTCGTCGATGACGCCGTCGATGGTCTTGGCCCGCATGTACGCGCGCATGGCGAGCATCCGTTCCAGCCCGCGGGCCACAGGCTCCTCGTCACCGGCAGTGAGGAGGTTGGCGAGGTACCTGAGCGGAATGCGCAAGCTGCGCACGTCGGGCATGGCGCCGTCGCTGCCCATCTTGCCGGCCTCGGCCGCCGATTGGATCGGCGAGAGCGGCGGCACGTACCACACCATCGGCAGCGTGCGATATTCGGGATGCAGCGGGAACGCGACCTTCCACTCCATCGCCATCTTCCACACCGGCGACTTCTTGGCCCCTTCCAGCCAGGCGTCCGGCACGCCGTCGGCACGCGCCTGGGCGATCACCTCTGGGTCGTTCGGGTCCAGGAAGATGGAAAGCTGCGCCTCGTAGAGGTCCTGCTCGTTCTTGACGCTCGCCGCCTTCTCGATGCCGTCCGCGTCATAGAGCACGACGCCGAGATAGCGGATGCGCCCCACGCAGGTCTCGGAGCACACCGTGGGTTGCCCCGCCTCGATGCGCGGGTAGCAGAAGATGCACTTCTCGGATTTGCCGCTTGACCAGTTGTAGTAGATCTTCTTGTAGGGGCAGCCCGACACGCACATGCGCCAGCCGCGGCACTTGTCCTGATCGATGAGGACGATCCCATCCTCCTCGCGCTTGTAGATGGCACCGGAGGGGCAGGCCGCCACGCACGCCGGGTTGAGGCAGTGCTCGCAAAGGCGCGGCAGGTACATCATGAAGGTGTTCTCGAACT
>JBGGME010000148.1:0-12985 GCA_041288195.1 Hyphomicrobiaceae bacterium | reverse complement strand
GATGCCGTGCGCGAGGATGTTGAAGACTGCCTCGCGCACCCGGTCCGATGTGGGGCGCGTGCGCGCATCGCCGGGCGCGGCCAGCGCCCGGCCGCGGAACCGCCCGCCGACGATCCTCATGATCCGGCCTTGGCCTTCGTGGGGGCCTTCGTCGGGGCCCTGCCATGGGATTTCGACGGGGCCTTCGCGGCTGCCCTGGGCTTGGCCCAGTTGGCGCGGCCCGGAGCGTCCTCATCGTCGGTGAGAGCGAGCTCGGCTGAGACTTTTGGCCCCAGCTGATCGATGAGGTTGCGCCGCCGCACCGGCTCGACCGCGCCGGGCTCGAGGTCCAGGAGCTGGAACGGCCCGAAGGAGATGCGGATCAGCCGGTTGACGGTGAGGCCCAGCTTGTCGAGCACCGTGCGAACCTCGCGGTTCTTGCCCTCGCGCAGGCCGATCGTGAGCCAGACGTTGGCGCCCTGCACCTTGTCGAGGGCGGCCTCGATCGGGCCATAGCGCGTGCCGGCGATCTCGATGCCGCGCTTGAGGCCGTCGAGCGTCTCCTGCGTGATGGTGCCGTGCGCGCGCACGCGGTAGCGGCGGAGCCAGCCCGTCGCCGGCAGCTCGAGGTGCCGCGCCAGCGCGCCATCGTTGGTGAGCAGCAGCAACCCCTCGGTGTTGAAGTCGAGGCGGCCGATCGAGATCACGCGCGGCATATTGGGGGGCAGGCTCTCGAACACGGTCTTGCGGCCCCGCGGGTCGCTGTGGGTGGTGACGAGGCCCCTGGGCTTGTGATAGCGCCACAGCCGGGGCGGCTCGAGGCCCGGCAGCTCCTTGCCGTCGACCAGGATGCGGTCGCTTGGGGAAACGTCGCGGGCGGGAGTCTCGAGCACCAGGCCATTGACGCTGACCCGGCCGAGCTCGATCCAGCGCTCGGCCTCGCGCCGCGAGCACAGCCCGGCACGCGCCAGCGCCTTGGCAATCCGCATCGGCCCGGTGCGCTCGGCCGGCTGCTCCTGATGCCGGCCGCGGCGCGGGCGTTGACCTGGCGAGGCTTTCTGCATGGGATGCATCTCTAAGCGCTTTGCGGCAGGCTGCCAACCGCGACTAGAAGTGAGCCGGAAGAGGCGGGGCGGACGCCGTGGAGCGTCGCGTTCGCGAGCAAGGGGAACACCTATGAGCGGGCGGCGTGCCAGCCTCGACGAGATCCGCGGCTTCTATGCGAAGCTGATGGCGGGCGCCAGCCGCTCGCGCGATCCGAGGCTGGAGCGAATCTTCGAGCTCGTACCTCGCGAGGCGTTCCTGCCGCCGGGGCCATGGAAGATCATGGTCGGGGACAGCTACATCGACACGCCCAGTGCCGATCCGATCTACCTCTATCAGAACGCGCTGGTCGCACTCGACACGGAGAAGGGCATCAACAATGGGGAGCCCTTTCTCCACGCCGCCTGGATCGGTGCCGTTTCCCCCCAGCCGGGCGAGATGGTCACCCACATCGGTGCCGGCATGGGGTACTACACGGCGATCCTCTCGATGCTGGTGCTGCCCGGTGGCCGCGTGCACGCCTTCGAGATCGAGGAGACGCTTGCCGTTGCGGCCCGAGAGAATCTTTCCCCCTTCGAGAATGCCACCGTCACCGCCGGCGACGCCGTCTCGCTCCCCGTCCCGCCCTCGGACCTGATCTACGTGAACGCCGGCGTCGCAGCGCCTCCGGTCGGTTGGCTGCATGCGCTGCGGCCCGGGGGGCGCATGATCTTTCCCTGGCGGCCGTCGAAGGCGGTCGGGATCGCGACTCTCGTGACTGCGCGGGCGTCGGGCCTCGAGGTGAAGCCGTTGATGCCGGCGTGGTTCATACCCTGCGTTGGTGCATCGCAGACCGTTCCCGACTCGACGCCGGTCAGCAGCCATGCGGCGTGGCAGTCCCGCTCGCTGCATCTGACGGCGCAGCGCGCGCCCGATGCAACGGCAACGGCGGTCTACCCCGATCTGTGGTTCTCCTCCGAGGAGCTCGTGCTGCCATGACGTCTCCTGCGCCTCGGAGCCACATGCAGGCGGCGCTCGCGCAAGCCGAGGCGGCGGCGGCGCGGGGCGAGGTGCCCGTCGGCGCCGTCGTGGTGGCGAGCGACGGCCGCGTGCTGGCGCGCGCCGGCAACCGCACGCGGGAGCTGGCCGACCCGACGGCGCATGCCGAGCTGCTGGCGATCCGGGAGGCGTGCCGGGTGCTCGGATCGGAGCGGCTCGACGGCACCGACCTCTATGTGACGCTCGAGCCCTGCCCGATGTGCGCGGCGGCGATCGCGTTTGCGCGCATCCGCCGGCTCTACTTCGGCGCGCCAGACCCCAAGGGCGGGGGCGTCGAGCACGGGGCGCGCATCTTCACCCAGCCGACCTGCCACCACGCGCCGCAGGTTTACGGCGGGATCGAGGAGACGCGCTCCGGCGACCTTTTGCGGAGCTTTTTTTCGAGCCGCCGTTGAGGGCGCGCTTGGCGGTCTTGGCGTTCTCGGCCTCCAGCTCCCGGGCGGCGCGGATCGGCACCAGGCCGTGGCGCTCGAAGAGCTCCTGCAGGGCATCCCAGTCCCGCAATACGGTGCGGTAGATCCAGCGGTAGGTGCGCTGCACGTCGGCCACCGCCATGGCGCGATGGCGGCCGATGAACTCGGACGTCGCCGCCACCTCGAGCCAGTTGATGACGAGGTGCAGGTAGGTCGATTCGTAGTTGCGGGCGCCGTCGGGCAGTTCGGTAGGGGCTTCCGGATAGCGCCGTACCAGCTCGTCGAAGAACGGCGCCACGGGGTCCTTCTCCGGCGTCCCCAGATACCACAGATACCAGTGCATCTGCTCGTGCAGGTAGGTGGAGAGCAGCAGGTCCTCGTTGTCGGCGAAGCGGTTGCCGAGCGTGAGGATCGGGTGGCTGAAGGTGTCGCCGCCGGGGACGACGCGAATGACGCGCGTGTATTCGAAGCGGGACAGGTCGTGGCGCCGCCTCAAGGCCTGCAGCATGTCGCGTACGCGGTCGGCTTCGCGCCGCGCATGATCCAGGTCGACGTCTATGCGGAAGCCTTCACCGATTGCCCGCGCCACCCCGCCCCCGAAGTCACGGTAAACAGAAGGTTAACGGGCGCTCGTGTAGCACATGCAATGTGGCAAACGTGAGGGAAATTCCGAGCGTTGCAGCAAATCTTCTGTGGAAAAATCAACTGCGATCCATAACCATTTGTGAAATCTTATTTTTCAATAGTTGCTTGGCGGGCTCAGCGGCGCGGAAAATTTCTTCGATGCGGAAATAGTCGAGGGCACCGAAGGCGCCGACCTCCGGCCTGATGAAGATGTCGGGCGCCACCGACTTGAGCTTCTCGCGCGTGATGGAGTGGAAGAGGATCTGGGTCGCCCCGGTCATGGCCGCCAGCGTGCCCGGGATGGCCGTGCCGGGCCTTATCTTCGTATCTCCCGTGACATCGATAGCCACGGTGATGTCGGCCCGGCCCATGATCACGTCGTAGGGCACGGGATTGACGTAGCCGCCGTCGATCAGCACGCGACCCTCGATCACCACCGGCCGGGCGAGGTGCGGCAGGGCGGAGCTTGCCGCCAGCGCCGGGATCAGGGGGCCTCTATCGAGGACGACCTGCTCGATGCCGTAGTAGTCCGTTGCGATGGCGAGGAAGGGGATCTTCAGGGTGTCGAAGCTGCGCCGCATGGCGTCGGGCAGCAGCATCTCGAACAGGGTGACGTTGTCGCGCGGGCTCCACAGCCAGGGCGAGCCGTCGCGCAGCTTGGCGGCGAGGCGCTTGAGCAGGTGCCGGCGGCGGCCGAACACGGCCAAGAGCTCCTCGCGCAGCTCGGCGCCCGTGTGGCCCGCGGCGTAGGCTGCGCCGCAGATGGCGCCCATGGACGTGCCGGCGATGATGGCGGGCACGAGGCCCAACTCGTCGAAGGCCTCCAGCATCAGCACGTGAGCAAATCCCCGCGCCGAGCCGCCGCCGAGCGCCAGGCCGATGCGCGGGCCCGGCTTGCGGGCGTCGGTTCCGAGGCCCCCGTCGGTCATTTCGTATCGGCCCGCGACATCCGCTTGAGGCCGGGCAGCTTGCGCTTGCGCGCGGGAGGATGGGGCGCCTCGGCCGCGGCGGCCGTCACCACCTCTGCGGTGTGGCTCGCGAGCACGCGGGCGAGCTGGCGCTTGAGCTGCGCCTTGGCCGGCGCCGCCGCGGCGAGCACATCCTTGAAGCGATGGAAATCGAGCAGGTAGAAGTCGTCGACCTCCACGTCGATGTAGATGTCGGGTTGCCGGCTCTTGAGCTTCTCGCGCACGATCGTGCGCTGCAGGATCTGCGTCGACGCCATCAGCGCGGCGAACACGGAGGGGTGGTCGCGCTTGCTGGGCGGGGTGGGTGCGCCGCTGACGTCGATCGCCACCGTCAGGTCGGCCGCGCCGTCGAGCACGTCGAAGGGGAGCGGATTGGTGAGGCCGCCGTCCATCAGCAGGCGGCCGTCGATGCTGACCGGCGTGAACAGGGCAGGCAGGGCGATGCTGGCGGCGACAGCCGAGCGCAGGGCGCCCTCGCCGATGATGCGCTGCTCCTGCGCGTAGTAGTCGGTGGCCAACACCTTGAGCGGGATCGCAAGGTGTGCGAAGTCGCGCGCGACCTTGCTCGGCAGCAGGTAGTCGAGCAGCGTCTCGGGCTTGAGCAGCGCGGAGCGGATCGGCACGAAGTTGAAGATCTTGAGGACGGGATCGGACCTCGCCGAGAGCAGCTGGCGGATGATGTCGAAGCGCTGGCTCAGCGTCTCCTCGGTGTGCGCCCGGATCAGCCGTGCCGAGAGGCCCGAGGCGTAGGCCGCGCCGAACACCGCGCCGATCGACGTGCCGGCAATGACGGTGGGCTTGATGCCGAGCTCGTCGAACACCTCGAGCATGAGGATGTGCGCGAGCCCGCGCGCGCCGCCGCCGCCCAGCGCCAGCGCGATCGTGGGCCGCGCGACCGGCAATGTCGGCTTGCGCACCGCCAGGGCCTTGCCGGTTGGTTTCATGGCAGCCACCAACGCGGTTCCCCTCCCCCTCGTGGGGAGGGGTTAGGGGTGGGGGGAGTCCCGCCGTAAAAGGTTCGAAAGTCCCCCCCTCCCTGTCCCTCCCCCACGTCGTGTCGAAGACGCGCCTCCGGCACGATGGGGGAGGGGACCACGTCGGCGGCAGTCATCGCGCGTTCCCGTGAGAAGAGAGAAACGGCACCAGCGCCGCCAGGGTATCCCTGGGGTTCTCCTCGGCCTGGAAGTGGCCGGAGTCGACGGCGGCGCCCGACAGCGGCCCGCTGCACCACCTGCGCCAGACCTCGATCGGCGTGGCGCCGCCGCGGCCCAGGTAGTCGCTGCTCCAGATGAAGAAGGTGGGGCAGGCGATCCTGCGGCCGGCGGCCATGTCGGCCTCGTCGAGCCGCCAGTCGATGGTGGCGCCGGCGCGGTAGTCCTCGCACACGGCGTGCACGCGCGCGGGGTCCTCCAGCAGGGCGCGGTAGCATGCGAGCGCCTCGGGCGCGAAATGCGACAGCGTGCCCGATTTGGCCCAGCTCGCGAGCGTGTGGTCGAGGTAGAATGTGGGGTCCTTGGAGATGAGGCGCTCGGGCAGCGGATAGGGCTGCGCCAGGAACGCCCAGTGGTAGGCGCGAATCGACCGCTCGGCGTTGGTCGCGCGCCAGGCCTCGGCCGTGGGGATGATGTCGACGGGGATGAAGGCGCCGACCGCCTCGGGATGGTCGAGCGCCAGCCGGTAGCCGACGCGGCCGCCGCGGTCGTGGCCCGCCACCATGAAGCGCTCGTGTCCGAGCGCGCGCATGACCTCGAGGCAATCCTGCGCCATCACGCGCTTGGAGTAGGCGAGGTGCTCGGGGTCGCTGTCGGGGACGGAGCTCGCGCCATAGCCGCGCAGGTCGGGAACCACCAGCGTGCAATGGCGGGCGAGTTCGCCGGCAATTCTGTGCCAGGTGACGTGCGTCATCGGATAGCCGTGCAGCAGAAGGAGTGGAGGCCCGCTGCCGCCCGTGCGCAGGTAGATTTCCGCGCCGGCGGTCTTGATACGGTGCTCGGCAAAGCCCGGAAACAGGTCGACGCCGACGCTCATGCGCGGGCCTTCTCGCGCGCGATCGCCCGCCAGCCGATGTCCGTACGGTGGAAGCCGTCGGGCCAGTCGATTTTGGCGATCGCCTCCTCGGCGCGTGCCTTGGCCTCGGCGACGGTACGCCCGCGCGCCGTGACGTTGAGGACGCGGCCGCCGGCGGCGAGCACCCTGTCGCCCTCCTGGCGGGTGCCGGCATGGAAGATCTCGACGCCCTCGATGCCGCGCGCGGCATCGAGGCCGCGGATTTCCGTGCCGCTGGCATAGCTGCCCGGATAGCCCTTGCTCGCCATGACGATGGTGAGTGCCGGATCATCGTGCCAGCGCAGGTCGAACGTCTCGAGCACGCCGTCCGCGGTGGCGAGCAATGCGGCGAGCAGGTCGGACTTGAGGCGCAGCATCAGCACCTGGCACTCGGGATCGCCGAAGCGCACGTTGTACTCGTAGAGCCTGGGGCCGTCCTTCGTGATCATGACGCCGAGGTACAGCACGCCTTTGTAGGGTGTGCCGCGCGCGGCCATCGCCTGCACGGTCGGGCGGATGATCTCGTCCATCACCCGCGCCGTCATCTCGGGCGTCATGACGGGGGCCGGCGAGTAGGCGCCCATGCCGCCCGTGTTGGGGCCGGTATCGCCGTCGCCGACGCGCTTGTGGTCCTGGGCGCTGGCGAGGGGGAGCACGCTCCTGCCGTCGACGAGGGCAAAGACGCTCGCCTCCTCGCCCTCGAGGAACTCCTCGATGACGATCTCGGCGCCGGCGGCCCCGAAGGTGCCGGCGAAGCAGGCGTCGACGGCGGCTTCCGCCTGCGCCAACGTCTCGGCGATCACCACGCCCTTGCCGGCGGCGAGGCCGTCGGCCTTGACGACGATCGGGGTCTTCTGGCTTGCGAGATACGCCTTCGCCGACCTTGCGTCCGAGAAGCGGCCGTAGGCGCCCGTCGGAATGCCGTGCTCGCGGCAGAGGTCCTTGGTGAAGCCCTTCGAGCCCTCGAGCTGGGCGGCGGCCTTGGAGGGGCCGAACACCTTGATCCTGGCGGCGGCGAGATCGTCGGCGAGGCCCGCCACCAGCGGCGCCTCCGGGCCGATCACGACCAGCGCGATGTCGCGCTCGCGGCTGAAGCGCACGACGGCGGCATGGTCGGTCACGTCGAGGTCGACGCACTCGGCCACCTCGCCGATGCCGGCATTGCCGGGCGCGCAGTAGAGGGCGCCGAGCAGCGGGCTCGCAGAGATCGCCCAGGCAAGCGAGTGCTCGCGCCCGCCGGACCCGATGAGGAGGACATTCATCAACGATATCCCCGCAAAAGCTCTGGAAAGTGCGGCATGGGTTGGCCCCGCGCGGCCCACCTCATGTATCATTGAGGTAGTGCCGTTCAAAGCCCGAGGCAAGCTGTTGGCAGAACCCGTGCGCGCCGCCCGCCAGACCGTCCCGCCGGACGCGAAGGTAGGCGCCAATCTCCCGGAATACTCGGTGTCGGAGCTGTCCGGCGCCATCAAGCGCACGCTGGAGGGCGCCTACGGCTACGTGCGCCTGCGGGGCGAGATCTCGGGCTTTCGCGGCCCGCATGCCTCCGGCCACTGCTATTTCGGCCTCAAGGACGACAAGGCCAAGATCGACGCCGTGATCTGGCGCACCACGGTGCAGGGCTTGCGCTTCAAGCCGGCCGAGGGGCTCGAGGTTATCGCGACGGGGCGCATCACGTCCTATCCGGGCAAGTCGACCTACCAGATCGTCATCGACGCGCTGGAGCCGGCGGGCGTCGGGGCGCTGATGGCGCTGCTGGAGGAGCGCAAGAGGAAGCTCGCCGCCGAGGGCCTGTTCGAGGACGCGCGCAAGAAGCGGCTGCCGTTCCTGCCGCGGGTCGTGGGCCTCGTCACCTCGCCGACGGGGGCCGTCATCCGTGACATGCTGCACGGCTTCGACGAGCGCTTCCCGGTCCGCGTCGTGCTGTGGCCAGTCCGGGTGCAGGGTGACACTTGCGCGGCGGAGGTGGCGGCCGCCATCCGCGGCTTCAATGCGCTGCCGGCGGGCGGGCCGCTGCCGCGGCCGGACGTGCTGATCGTGGCGCGCGGCGGCGGCAGCCTCGAGGACCTGTGGGGCTTCAACGAGGAGATCGTCGTGCGGGCCGCCGCCGGGAGCGCCATCCCGCTCATCTCCGCCGTCGGCCACGAGACCGACTGGACGCTTATCGACCTTGCCGCCGATGCGCGCGCGCCCACTCCCACCAAGGCTGCGGAATGGGCGGTGCCCAAGCACGGCGAGCTGGTCGAGCAGACGGCCAAGCTCGGCCTGCGCCTCGGCACGGCCGCGCGCCGCGCGCTGGAGAGCATGCGCGCCCACCTGCGGGCCGCCGCGCGCGGGCTGCCGCGCCGGAGCGACCTGCTGGCCCTGCCGCGTCAGAGATTCGATGCGGTGGACCGGCGGCTCGGCCGCGCGCTGCGGGAGAACACGCGCCGTCACGGCGATCGCCTGGTGCGCTCGTCGGCGCGCTTGCAGCCGCGGCTGCTGGAGGCGCGTCTCTCCCGCACGCGCGATCGGCTGGAGGCTATGGGACATCGCGCGCAGACCGCGCTCGATCGCCGCATCGCGCCGCGTCGCGCGCGGCTCGAACGCGTCGCCGGACGCTTGAGCCCGCAGCCGATCCGCGTGCGCGTGTCTCGCTGCGCCGAGCGCCTCGAGGCGCTGCAAGGACGCGCGCGGCAGTCGATCGCGGCGCGTCTCGTCGCCCATAGCCGTCATCTCGACGGCTGCGGCAAGCTGCTCGCCTCGCTCAGCTACCAGGGCGTGCTCAAGCGCGGCTATGCGCTGGTGCGCGACGGCGAGGGGCGCACGCTGCGCTCGGTCGAGCAGATCATCCCGGGCCAGCGCCTCGACATCGAGCTTGGCGACGGCCACCTCGATGCCCAGGCGCTGGGCAAGTCTGCCTCCAAGAGCGTCGAGGCCGATGCACCCGCTCGTGCGAGCGCTCTGCCCCGCAAGAGGACGGAGACTAGAGGTGGCGGGCAGGGCTCATTGTTCTAGGGTGTCGGACTGCGTGGTGGCGGACACCTCTACTGGCGCCGGCGCGGCGCGATCTGTATGCTGGCGCGTTGCAGCGAGGGTTCGAGGAAGAACGATCAGGGCATGAACAGGTTCGAGAAGCTGCTCGGCCTCAAGGGCGAAGCACGGCTCAGATACCTGGACGGCGAGTTCCAGGTGCTGTCGCCCGGCGATTTCGTGCGCTGCGCGGTGACCGGCGAGCCGATCATGCTGCCCGACCTGCGCTACTGGAGCGTCGAGCTGCAGGAGGCCTACTCCAGCGCCGAGCTTTCCTTCGAGCGCCACCGCACCGTCAAGGCGCGCGCGAAGAAGTAACCGCGGTCATCCCGGCGCTTGTCGCCGGGATCCATCCCTCAACTTGCACCAATGTTCGCGGATGGCTGGATACCGGGGACAAGACCCGGTATGACACTACCGCCGCGTTGTCAGCGCGGTGTCGATCAGGGACATCAGGCGGTCGGCGTCGGGCTCGGGGAGCGAGAGGGCGATCTCGAGCACGCGGGAGGCCGCGGCGAGCCGAGCCGGCAGGCCGGAAGCGCCGGAGAGCCGCGCCATGTCCTTGGCGGTCGTGACCAGCGTGGCACGATGCTGCTCGGCGAGCTCGAGCAGGCGGCGGGCGTCGCTCTCCTCTAGCCACTGGTGGTCGCGGAAGGGAATGGTTTCCACCACCTCGGCACCGAGCGAGCGCAGCATCGCGAAGAAGCGTTGCGGCGCGGCGATGCCGGCCCAGGCGACCACGCGCTGGTCTTTGAGCCAGCCGCTGTCCTCCGCCGGCGTCACGCTCGCGCGCAGCACGGAGCCGACGAAGCGGTGCCGCAGCCACTCGGCGACGGGGGCGTCGGCCTCGCCGCCGTTGACGAGGATGGCATCGGTGATCTCGAGCTGAAAGTCGAGCGGCGCTCGCAGCGGCCCGGCGGGAATCGCGAGGCCATTGCCGATGCCGCGCGCCCCATCGATGACGGCGATCGTCAGGTCCTTGGCGAGCGAGGGGTTCTGCAGGCCGTCGTCCATGACGATGACGGTGCAGGGATTGGGCCCGCTCTCGATGGCGCGGGCGCCGGCCTGGCGGTCGCGGGCAACGAGGGTGGGCGCGGCGCGGGCCAGCAGCAGCGCCTCGTCGCCGACGTCGCGTGCAGCGTCGCTGTTGGCGGTCACCCAGTAGGGACCGGCGAGCCGCCCGCCATAGCCGCGCGTCAGCGTGACGGGCTCATGGCCGGCAGCCTTCAGGCGGCGCGACAGCTCGATGACCAGCGGCGTCTTGCCGGCGCCGCCGGCGGTGAAGTTGCCGACGCAGACCACGGGCAGGCGCGAGCGGTAGGGGCTGGCGCGATGGTAGCGCGCGACGGCGGCATGAGCGTACAGCGCCGCGATCGGGCGCAGGACCTTGGCAATGCCGCTCGGGGGATCGCGATACCACCAAGCCGGCTCGTCAAGAGGCACGCGCCAGGCCTTTTTCGAGGTCCTTGGGCAAGCCGGCCTGGAGGCTCTCCTCGCTCGGCAGGTACTCGAGCAGCGCCTCGATGGTGCGCGGCAGGGCGCCCGAGATGGTGGAGAGCGCGGCGCTGGCGCGGCTGCGCATGCCGCCGAGCTCGGCCTCGTCGCCCAGCAGCCTGCCGGCAGCGCTGGCGATCTCCTCGGCCGAGCGCACGACGATGGCGCCGCGGTTGTTGATGAGGGCGCTGTAGGTGTCGCCGAAGTTCTGCCAGTGCGGGCCGACCAGCACGGCCGCACCCTGGCGCACGGCCTCGATCGGGTTCTGCCCACCGCGGTCGACCAGCGAGCCGCCGATGAACGCCACCGGCCCCAGCTTGTAGAGCATGCCGAGCTCGCCGATGGTGTCGGCGATGTAGGCGTCGCTTTCGGGCTCCGGCAGGGCGCCGAGCGAGCGCCGGGCTACCTTGAAGCCGCGACCCTCGAGCATCTCGGCGATGGCGCCGCCGCGCTCCGGGTGGCGTGGGGCGATGATGGTGCAGAGATTGGGGACGCTCTGGGCGAGCGCGCGGTGGGCGTCGGCGATGATGGGGTCCTCGCCGTCGTGCGTGCTGGCGGCGATCAGCAGCGAGCGGCCGCCGAGCGCCGGCCGCAGACGCTCGAGCTCGACTGCATCGACCGGCGGCGGGGGGGCATCGATCTTGAGGTTGCCGGCGGCGATCGTGCTCGGCGCGCCGAGCGCGGTGAACCGGCGGGCGAGGCCCTCGTTCTGCGCCAGCACCAGCTGGAAGCGGCTGAACAGCGGGTGGGCAACGCCCAGATTGCGCCGCCAGCGCCGGAACGAGCGCTTCGTCATGCGGGCATTGATGAGCACCAGCGGAACGCGGCGGCGCGAGCTCTCCAGGATCAGGTTGGGCCAGATCTCGGATTCGGTGAGGACGGCCAGGTCGGGGCGCCAGTGATCGAGGAAGCCCGAGACGTACTCGGGCGCGTCGAGCGGCGCGTACTGATGGATGGTGCGCGGGCCCATGCGCTGCTCGGCGAGGTGGGCCGAGGTCACCGTGCCGGTCGTGAGCAGGAACGACAGGCCGGGGCGCAGCTCCGCGAGCTGCGAGATGAGCGGGAGGATGGCGGTGGTCTCGCCGACGCTGGCAGCGTGGAACCAGGCGAGCCGCCCCGCGGGGCGCGGAACGCTCGGGCGACCGAGCCGCTCGTTGCGCCGTTGCGGCTCCTCCTTGCCGCGCCGCTCGCGCATCCCGAGCAGAAGGGGCGCCACCGGGCGGGCCAGGCTGGTGAAGGCGCGATAGGCCTTGAGCCGCAGGCCCGGCTCGTTGCTGCGCGGAGGCCGGTAGCCGGGCGTGACGCGGCGATGGTCCGCGCCGGCGCGGGCGTAGGCCTGCTCGGTCGCCCAGTTGAGGGACGCCTCGACGTCGCGGCGGTAGCGCTCGAGGTCCTCGTTGCTCGCATCGCGAGGCACGCTCACCATCGGGCCGACGGCGAAGCCCAGCCCCGAGAAGGGCAGGTTGATCGTCATCCGGCTCCAGGTGTTGAGCGTGATGAAGCGTGTGGTGGCGATCGCGGCGGGCAGGATCGGCCGCTGCGACTGGCGCGCAACCATGACGATGCCGAGCCCAGCGCGCCGCGCTTGCCCACCCGGCACGTCGGCAGTCATGGCCACCCCGCGGCCTTCGCGCAGGGCCTGCACCGCTGCCATGTAAGCATGGCTGCCGCCGCGATCCTTGCCGCGGCCGGCGGCGCCCGCCCCCCGAATGAGCTGCATGTCGAAACGCTTCAGCGCCTCGCCCAGAACGCCCGCGTCGCGGTGGCGCGCCAGCATGATGTCGATTGGATAGCGCGGGCCTGGGGGCTTGATGAGCGGCATCAACATGAATTGGCCGTGCCACATGCCAACGATGCACGGCAAGTGCTGGAGCTGGGCGTCGACCTGCTCTGTCATGGCCGCCGTCTGCCACGCCGTGCGATGCACGAAGCGGACGTAGCGGGCGAGCAGGCTCCCCAACACACGATTGATAAGTGCGCCGTCTTGCGCGTTCGCCATAGGCAGGCGTACCTGGCTCGTGCTCAGCCTTGTGAGGAAACGATTCGGGCCCTCTATAGCCGATCCAAAGCGTACTTAGAAAGCCTTGATTCGTCAGGCTGTCCGAGCGCCTTCCCCTGGGGCGGGAGAAGTCCACTGCGCAACCGCGGGTGTGGAGGATCGGCTAGTGTGATGATCGAGAAGTCCGCACCATCGCTTTGCTGTGACGAAATTTCGCGATCAGGACACTAGAGGCTCTCGAACAGGGCCGCCACACCGAGCCCGCCGATGGCGCCCTGCGTGACGGCGCCGTAGCGTGGCCGCCGGATTTGGCGGGCGCGCGCCATTGCCGTAAAGAGGCGCACCACGCTGACGGCACTTGCGGCGCC
>JBGGME010000147.1:0-6470 GCA_041288195.1 Hyphomicrobiaceae bacterium | reverse complement strand
GTCTTGGCCCGACACCGGGGAGGCGAGGGGCCGGCTGAAGACGCGGGATCGCAGCACCTGATCCTTGCCGAGGTAGATCAGGTACAAGATGAGCGCGATGAGGATGCCGCCGAGCGTGTTGCCGGCCGTGACAAAGGCAATGTTGGACGCGTAGCCGGCGGCGGTGATCTGGGCGCCGCTCAGCAGGCCGATGGTAAGCAGGTAGAAATTGGCGACGCAGTGCTCGAAGCCGAGCGCCACGAAGGCGCTGATCGGGAAGGCGATGGCGACGACCTTGCCTTCGACGCTGCGGGCAGCCGCACTCAGCCACACCGCCAGGCACACCAGCATGTTGCACAAGACCCCGCGCAGGAAGGCCGTCGGGGGATCGAGCAGCGCCTTGCCCTCCGCGATCTTGACGGCGGTTGCCTTGACGCCGTTGCCGTCGAGCACGCCGGCGTAGTGGATCGCAATCGCGAGGAGGACGGCGCCCGCGGCATTGGCCGGATAGACGACGGCCCAGTTGCGCAGCATGGCGCCGAAGGTGATTTTGCGGCCCGCCAGCGCGAGCACCATCATGTTGTTGCCGGTGAAGAGCTCGCCGCCCGCCACCACCAGCATGATGAGGCCGAGGCTGAAGGCGAGGCCGGCAACGAACCGGCCCAGACCGTAGCCCAGGATGTTGTCGGTGAGGACGAGGGTTGCGAGCGCCCCGCCGAAGCTGATGTAGACCCCGCCGACGAGGCCGAGCAGCAGCAGCCTCCTGGCAGGCAGGCTCGCGCGCGACACGTTCGCGGCCTCGAGCCGCCGGGCGATGTCCCCGGGCGCGAACGGGTCCATCGAGAGTCGGGACTGCGGTGTGTTGCGCGGCTCGTTCATGGCACACCCCTGGACTGCTCCCCCGCCGGATCGCGCGAGGGGTAGAAATCCCTATTCGGCGGCGATACGCGGCGGCTTCGGCCCAGGCAGGAAGAGTAGAGGCGGCGCGCGACGGCCGGGGCTGCGAGGGTCGGTGAGGCTTGGCATGGTCGCACCCGGGCGTCGTCATAGTAACAACCAACGCGCGCGCTCAGAAATTCCCAACCGCGCGCGAGGCAGGCTGTTGCGAAGCGACTTTATCGCGTCTGTGGCCAACCCGCCACATCGACGGGCTTGGCCGCCGAACTCGAGTGCCGGCGTGGTCAGCTGGGTCGAGATCAGCCCGCGCTGCCGCGCAGGACCTCGGTGGCCATGTTGAGGTCGTAGGCGACCGCATCGGCGACGATGCCTTTGGGCGTCACGGCGATCCTGGCGACACCCGTGAGACCCAGGGCCGGCGCTTCCCGCCAGAACTCGCGCCAGCAGTGGCCAGTGCGCTTGCCGGCGAAGCCCTCCATCGGGCCGCTCAGCTTGAAGCAAAGGTCCTTGCGTGCGGTGGCGCCCGATATGGCGAAACGTCCGCGGACTATCTCGAAGTACTCGGCGAGACTGTGGCGACAGAACCGGCCGATGAGAGGATCCTCGAAAGCGTAGTCGACGGCGGCGGCGTCGGCGATCTTGCGCGGGTCGGCCTCGGACCAGCCGGCGATGTAGAGGGCGAGGAGCTCGGCCTCGGTCTTGCCGCGTGTGGCTTGCCGCCAGGTTCGCGTGCGCGAGCGCGCGGCCAGGGGATTGCGGTGAAGCGTGGGAAGAGGAACTTCCTGCGTGTGGATGTTGAGAGCCTGAAGCATGGCAGCCCGTCTCCTGCAAAGCTTGGCGTGTGTTCCCGTCGACATGCACTGTCGCATTCACGAGGGCGCGAGGCTGTTCCGCGGGGAACGGGGGGTGCGGATGGGAAAATGACGGTGTAATTCAGCCCGTTCGGGCCAATCCGGGCGATGAGAGCAAGTAGGTTGGATCGCTCCCTCGCGTGCGCCGGCCGGGCACGGCAAGAAGGACGAGTCGCATCGAGACCTTCGCACCAGTCTGCGAACCCAGGTACGCGACACACCGCCGGTGGTCAGGATCGACACCTCATGATGCGGATGCAAACTGATCAATCGCGAAAAGCAAAGATCGCAGTCAGCAGACACACGACAACGAGCAGGAAGGCGAGCTCGGCGTCGAAGTGGGCGCTCATTTGGTCGGTGTCTTGGCGAGCGCTCCCGCGCGGGCCTGTAGCCATCGCGTCAGCCTTTCCGCGGCATGCTCCAACGCGCCGTCGTTGCTTATGAGGAGGTCCGGCTCCAGGGCGTCCGCTCCGCAGACGACCCGCGCGAGACGGGCCGCGATCTCATGTGCGCCCTCCCGGTCCCTCGCGGCCAACCGGTCGGCCCTGAGGGACGGCGGCGCATCGATGAGGACGGTGGCGGTGCTCGCAAAGCGCGCGCGCACGACCGACACCACGCCTCTCGATGCGTTGAAGATGACGCTGCTGCCTTCACGCAGCGATCGATCGATCTCGGCTGAGATGCCGTATTGCAGACCGTGTGCCTGCCAGTGCACGGCCAAGCCGCCGCGGCGCACGAGCGCGTCGAATTGCTGCGGCGTGACGGCCACGTGGTCCTCGGCCGCATTGGCCTCGCGCGTCACGATGCGCCGAGGGAACACGAAGCGCTGATCCGCTGCGAGCCGTTCGCGTGTCGCGCGGAGGATGGCGTCCTTGCCCGCCCCGCTCGGCCCCACGACGAGGACGACGAGACCCGGGCCGATCGCGCCAGGGCTCCGGGCGGACGAACCGCGGTCAGAGCACGCGTTGGCCGACACGGTAGACCTCGCGGACCACAGGAAGGTCGTTCGACATGCGGATGCGCACGAGATCGGCGCGCAAACCTGCGGCGATGCGGCCCCGGTCGCTCAGCCCCGTCGCGCGCGCGGGATGCAGCGTGACGGTGTTGAGGGCGGCGCTCAGGTCATAGCCTTCGATCCGCCGCGCCAGCTCGAAGCCGCCCATCAGCAGGCTCGCGGGCACATAGTCGGAGGAGAGAATGTCGAGCACGCCCTCCCGCGCCAGCGACTCCGCGGCAATATTGCCGGAGTGCGAGCCGCCCCGCACCACGTTGGGCGCGCCCATCAGCACGGCGATGCCGGCCGCATGCGAGGCAGCCGCGGCCTCCAGCGTGGTCGGGAACTCGGCCACCGAGGCGCCGTCGGCGATCGATTCCTCCACGTGCTGGGGTGTGGCGTCGTCGTGGCTCGCCATGACGACCGACCGCAACCTGGCGAGTGTCACGAGCGCCGCACGGTTGCTCGCGTAGTTGGCCGCGAACTGTGCCCGCTTCCTCTCCATGAAGCAGTCGAGCGCGGCCTCGGGCAGCCCGGACTTGCCGCCGTAGTACGTTCTCCAGGCCCCGAGGTCGACGAACTGGCGGGCGCCGGGTGTGTGGTCCATCAGCGACATCAGGCCCACGGCATGCCGGTCGAGCAGGCGCTGCGTCTGCTCGACCACATCGTCGGCGCAGATCTCGCAGCGCAGGTGCAGGCGATGGTCGGCGCGCAGCAGGTCCTGGGACCGCGCCGTGTCGATCGCCTTCAGGATGCCTTCGAGCTCATCGTCCTGCGAGCCCCGGTCGGCGTCGTCGCCCACGCGCAGCGAGTCGAACACGGTCGTGATGCCCGACGCCGCGATCTGCGCGTCGTAGGCCACGACCGCCGCCGTGGTCGGCCATGACACCTTCGGGCGGGGCTTCAGGTGGCTCTCCAGGTGATCGGTGTGCAGCTCGATCAATCCCGGCGCCAGCAGGTCGCCGCCGAGGTCGATGCCGCGCTCGGGCGCCCGTCCCTCGCCTACCTCGACGATCCGCTCGCCGGCAACCGCCACCCAGCCCTCCGAGACGGCTTCGGGGAGGACGACCCTGGCGTTCTCGAATACGAGCGTGTGGGTCACAGCCGCACCTCAGGCTCGAAAGCGTGCGACATCGACGATGCGGTCGCCGACCTGCTGCTTGACATCCTCGTCGTGGAAGATGCCGATGAGCGCCGCTCCGGCCCGCTTGCGCTCCCGGATGAAGCCGATCACGGCGGCCCTGTTCTCCCTGTCGAGCGACGCGGTCGGCTCATCGAGCAGCAGGATCGGGCGCGCCGCGGCAAAGCCGCGGGCGATATTGATGCGCTGCTGCTCGCCGCCCGAGAACGTCGACGGCGGGAGCTGCCAGAGCCGTTCCGGAATGTTCAGCCGGTCGAGCAGCTCGGCGCCGCGCGCCTTCGCTTCCTCGGCACCCAGACCCGTCTCGCGTGCGGCCGCGGCGACGATGTCGAGCGCACCGACGCGCGGGATGGTGCGCAGGAACTGGCTGACGTAGCCGATAGTCGACTGCCGCAGGCGCAGGATGCGGCGCGGCGGGGCGGTCGCCACATCCACCCACTCGTGGCCGTCGCGCACCTCGATGCAGCCGCCGTCGACCCGGTAATTGCCGAAGATCATCTTGAGGACGGAGGACTTGCCAGACCCCGAGGGCCCGTCGAGCACGGTGCACTCGCCGGCCCGCGCCTCGAATGTGACACCGCCGAGCACCGGCAGGGTCGCGCCGCCGCGCAGGTGCATGACGAATGTCTTGGCCACCCCTTCGAGCCTTACCATCGCCTCGCCGGTGCCGTGCATGAGGGTTCACCCGCGCAGGTCGGAGGATACGAGGAGCTGCGTGTAGGGCTCGCGCGGATCGTCGAGCACCTGGTCGGTGATGCCGGTCTCGATCACCCGGCCGCGCCGCATCACCATCATGCGGTGCGACAGCAGCCGCGCCACCGCCAGGTCGTGCGTGACGATGACGGCCGCCAGCCCATAGTCGGCCACGAGGCTGCGCAACAGGTCGAGCAGCCGCGCCTGCACCGACACGTCGAGGCCGCCGGTCGGCTCGTCCATGAACACGAGTCGCGGCGACGTCACCATGTTCCTGGCGATCTGCAGGCGCTGGCGCATGCCGCCCGAGAACGTCGCGGGCGTATCGTCGATGCGGTCAGCCTCGATCTCGACACGGGCCAGCCAATCGCGCGCCTCGCTGCGGATGCGGTCGTAGTTGCGCCAGCCGACCGCCATCAGCCGCTCGCCGACGTTGCCGCCCGCCGTCACGCCCATGCGCAGGCCCATGCGCGCGTCCTGGTGCACGAAGCCCCAGTCGGTGCGCAGCAGCAGCCGGCGCTCGGCCTCGCCGAGGGCGAGCAGGTCGCGCACGACCCCGTCGCGCATTCGGTAGCGCACGCTTCCCCTCGTCGATGCGAGCTGGCTCGAGAGAAGCGCGAGCAGGGTCGACTTGCCCGAGCCCGACTCGCCGACCACGGCCAGCACCTCGCCCTCGTGCACCTCGAGCGCCACGTCGATGCAGCCGACGCGCGGCCCATAGAGCTTGGTGAGGCCCTCGGCGGCGAGCAGCGGTGTCTCGGCTGCGATCACCGACGGGCCTCCTGCGCTGGCGGCCCGGCAGCCGTCTCCCGCCGCGCCTCGCAATGGTCGGTATCGGAGCAGACGAACATCCGGCCCCCGGCGTCGTCGGTGACGATCTCGTCGAGGTAGACGTCGGCGGCGCCGCACAGGGCGCAGGGACGTTCGAAGCGCGTGCGCTCGAAAGGATGGTCCTCGAAATCGAGGCTTACCACCCCCGTAAATGGAGGGAGCGCATAGATGCGCTGCTCGCGACCCGCGCCGAAAAGCTGCAGCGCCGGCGACATGTCCATCTTCGGGTTGTCGAACTTCGGCGTCGGCGAGGGGTCCATCAGGTAGCGCCCCTCGACCTTGACGGGATAGGCGTAGGTCGTGGCGATGTGGCCGTGGCGCGCGATGTCCTCGTAGAGCTTGACGTGCATCAGCCCGTACTCCTCGAGCGCGTGCATCTGGCGCGTCTCGGTCTCGCGCGGCTCGAGGAAGCGCAGCGCCTCGGGGATCGGCACCTGGTAGACGAGGACCTGACCCTCTTTCAGCGGCGTCTCGGGGATGCGGTGGCGGGTCTGGATGATGGTCGCTTCGCTGGTGCGCGTGGTCGTGGCGACGCCCGCGGTCCTCGCGAAGAAGCGGCGGATGGAAACAGCGTTTGTAGTGTCGTCGGCGCCCTGGTCGATGACCTTGAGGACATCGTCGGGTCCGAGGATCGAGGCGGTCACCTGCACCCCGCCCGTGCCCCACCCGTAGGGCATCGGCATCTCGCGGCTGGCGAACGGCACCTGGTAGCCCGGAATGGCGATCGCCTTCAGGATCGCGCGCCGGATCATGCGCTTGGTCTGCTCGTCGAGGTAGGCGAAGTTGTAGGCCGGCAGCGTCGCAGTCATTCCGCTGCCTCCCTGCCGGCTTGGGGCTTGGCGCAAGTATCCTCGACCGGGCGATCCGCGTGCGCCGCCTGCCACTCCGTGCGCAGCTGGCGCAAGAGGGCGAGCTCGGCCTGGAAGTCGACGTAGTGCGGCAGCTTCAGGTGCTCGACGAAGCCCGTCGCCTGGACGTTGTCGGCGTGGGCCAGCACGAACTCCTGGTCCTGCGCCGGCGTCGTCGCCTCCTGACCCAGCTCCTCCGTGCGCAGCGCGCGATCGACGAGCGCCATGGCCATGGC
>JBGGME010000146.1:0-12737 GCA_041288195.1 Hyphomicrobiaceae bacterium | reverse complement strand
GGCCCTGTTCGACCTCGACTACCACCTCGCCCACGTCGACACGATCTTCAAACGCGTCTTCGGCCGGGCGTAGTGTACTGGGTCCCGGCCTTCGCCGGGATGACGAGCGTGGTTGCGCTCGCGTCCAGCAATTGCCGTCATGCCAGCGCCGCGAGTGCCCGTCAGGGCGCTCGCGGGTACAGGCCGGCACCCATGCGCGTCTCGATCAACTCCACCGCTGGCTTCCCGCCCTACGCTTCGCTTCCAACCCAATACCCCGGGCGGAAGCCGCCGCGGGGATATTGGTGCTGTCTGGCTTGGCCATGACCCTCTCCCCGTGAAGACGGGGAGAGGGAAGGCGCGCGCGTCTAAACCACCAGCCGCGCGATGATGACGACGATGATGGCGCCGATGGCGGCGATCACGACCTCGTCGAGATACGCATTGCCGAGGTTGGGCTTCCAGCCCGCCGCGCTCAGCACGAAGCCGCCGACGAACGCGCCGATGAGACCGGTGATCAGGTAGCGGACCAGGCCGCCCCCGCCGCCGACGATGACACTGGCAAGCCAACCCGCAACGATGCCGATGATTGCCCAGATGATGAGCTTTTGAGCGTCCAAGTTCATGAGGGTCCTCCTCGATCCGAAGCGATCCCGCTCCAGTCCCGGCCTCGGCCGTCGCTTGATTCTGACCGACTCGTCAGATCACGTCGAGGTGGGCAGTGTGCAGGCGCGCACGAGGCCCGAGTTGCATCGGCGCAGGCCGCTCAGCCCGCCGGCAATCCCACGGGCGCCGGCCGGTAGGCCATCAGCGCCGCAAACACCACCGCCGTCACGCCCAGCATGCTCAGCGCCCAGGGCAGCAGCGCGCCGTCGTAGAGCGGCACGGTGAGGATCGCCACGGCCGAAGCCGTGATCTGGGTGAAGAACCCGTAAGCCGAGGAGGCAAAGCCCGCGATCTCCCGGTGCGGGTCGATCACCAGGCTCGCCGCATTGGCCATCACGACAAGGAAGCTGGTATTGAAGGAGAACATCAGGCACACGAACAGCCACCCCGGCAGCGCGCCCATGAGCGACAGCGCCACCATCAGCCCCGTCACCACCAGCAGCACGAGGGCCGCCACGCGCGTCGTCGCCAGCACGCCCAGCTCCGCGATCACCCGGTTGTTGGCGATCTGCCCCAATATGATGCCGAGCCCCGTCGCCGCGAACAGCAGCGCGAACTGCAGCCCCTCGATGCCAAACGCCGACTTGAAGAAGCGGGGCGCGTTGGAGACGAACGAGATGATGCCGAACTGCGTCGCCGCCGCCACCAGCAGGAAGTAGCGCGACTGCCGGTTGCTCGCGATGCGGCCGAGCGAGTGCAGCAGCCGGGCGGGCCGCAGCGCGTCCGGGTCGGGCTTCTCGTTGGTCTCCTTGAAGCGCAGCAGCGCGAACGCCAGCAGGCAGCTTGCAAACAGCGCCATCCCCAAGAAGATCGCGCGCCAGCCGCCCAACGCCACCAGCCCATACCCCACGAGCGGCGCCGAGATCGGCCCCAGCGCGAAGATCGCCATCGCCAGCGCCATGGCCTGCGCCAGCGCCGGCCCATGACTGATGTCGCGCAGCACCGCCCGCCCGACCGCGATGCCGCAGGCGCTGCCGAAACCCTGCGCGGCCCGGCCCACGTGCACCGCGCCGATGCTCTGCGCGAGGAGCGCGATGACCGTGCCCGCCAGGTATAGGCCGAGCCCGCCGACGATCACGGGCCTGCGCCCGAACCGGTCCGACACCGGCCCGAACGCCATCTGCCCGATCGCCTGCGCCATCAGGAAGATCGGCACCACCGCCTGCACCAGCTCGATCGAGGTGCCAAGCTCGCGCTGCATCGAGAAGAACGCCGGCAGCGTGATGTCGCAGGAAAACGCGCTGACCGACAGCAGCAGCCCGCAGAAGGCGATGAGGGCCGTCCTGCTCACCGCCGCACTGCCCCCCGCGACTCGGCGCGTCGGCAAAGCTCTACGATGTTCCCAGCCACGGATTGCCTCTTGCTTCGGAATAGCGATCTGCTATCTATAGATCGCTCAGAAAATAGCAATATGTTATGTCTGCGCGCATGGAGATCAGATACTCCAAGGCTGCCGTAAGGGCCTTGATGCACATGCCGGCCAACACGGCAATGCGCATTCGGGCCAAGATTGAGCAATACGCAGCCGATCCGGCAGGCTTGGCGAACAACGTCAGGCGCCTTCGAGGTGGGAACGAGATGAGGCTGCGCGTCGGCGATTGGCGCGTGATCTTCCGTGAGGACGGTGTGGTCCTTGCGATCATCCGCATTGCCCCGCGGGGCGCGGCCTACGACTGAGGTGACGAAATGAGCGTGCAATTCATCGAGACCGACGGCGGCAAGCGGCTCGCGGTTCTGCCCGAGGCGGACTATCGCGCCCTCATCGAGGCCAAGGAGGAGAACGACGATCTTGCGGCCGTCCGCGAGTTCGACGCCGGGCTCGCGCGCGGTGAGGAGGAGTTGATCCCCGCGGAGTACGTCAACCGCATGATCGACGGCGAGAACAAGATCAGGGTTTGGCGCGAGTATCGAGGACTGACCGTCAAGGCCCTGGCCGAGGGGGCCGGCGTCACGCCCGCCTATCTCTCCCAGATCGAGACCGGGGCTCGCGAGGGCACGATCGAGACGCTCAAGAAGCTCGCGGCGGCTCTGCGCACCATGATCGACGATATTGCCTAGCGTGAGCTTCAGCCACGAGCACACCTGGAGCGCACGCCCTACACATGGATCGCCCGCCCGAAGGCGTCGAGCACGCTCTCGTGCATCATCTCGCTGAGCGTGGGGTGCGGGAACACCGTGTGCATCAGGTCTTCCTCGGTGGTCTCGAGCTGCATGGCAATGACGAACCCCTGGATCAGCTCCGTGACCTCGGCGCCCACCATGTGCGCACCGATGAGCTGGCCGGTCTTGGCATCGAAGATGGTCTTGACCAGCCCCTGGTCCTCGCCGAGCGCGATCGCCTTGCCGTTGCCCGCGAACGGAAACCGCCCGACCTTGAGCTCGTAGCCCTTTGCCTTCGCCGCCGCCTCGGTCAGGCCGACGCTGGCGATCTGCGGATTGCAGTAGGTGCACCCGGGTATCCTGAGCTTGTCTAGGGGATGCGGGTTGAGCCCCTTGATGGCCTCGATGCACACCACGCCCTCGTGCTCGGCCTTGTGCGCCAGCATCGGCGGCCCCGCGACGTCGCCGATGGCGTAGATGCCGGGCACGTTGGTTCGCCCCAGGCCGTCCGTGAGAACCGTCCCGCGCTCGGTCTTCACGCCGAGCTTCTCGAGCCCGAGGTTCTCGATGTTGCCGACCACGCCGACCGCGGAGATGACGCGCTCGACGTTGAGCGTGGTCGTGCCGCCCTTGCCGTCGTCGATCGTCGCCGTGACGCCGTCGGCCTTCTTGTCGAGCTTGGCGACCTTGGCACCTGTCATGATCTTGATGCCCGCCTCGCGCTCGAAGCGCTTGCGCGCGAAGGCCGCGATCTCCTCGTCCTCGACGGGCAGGATCTGCGCCAGCACCTCCACCACCGTCACCTCGGAGCCCAGCGCGCGGAAGAACGAGGCGAACTCGATGCCGATCGCCCCCGATCCGATCACCAGCAGTGACTTTGGAATCGCCGCCGGCGCCATCGCCTCGAAGTAGGTCCAGACGAGCTTCTTGTCGGGCTCGATGCCCGGCAGCACCCGCGGGCGCGCGCCCGTGGCGATGATGACGTGCTTGGCCTGATAGCTGCCCGGCGGCAGCACGCCCTTGGGCGCCTCGCTCCTGGACGCCTTGACCGTGATCCTGCCGGGAGCGTCGATGACGGCCTCGCCCCAGATCACCGAGATCTTGTTCTTCTTCATCAGGAAGGTGACGCCGGCGTTGAGCCGTCCCGCCACCTTGCGCGAGCGCTCAACCACCGCCTTGACGTCGTAGCCGACCTTCTCGGCGGTCAGCCCGTAGTCCTTGGCGTGCTGGAGCTGATGGAACACCTCGGCCGAGCGCAGCAGCGCCTTGGTGGGGATGCAGCCCCAGTTGAGGCAGATGCCGCCCAGGTAGTCGCGCTCCACGATCGCCGTCTTGAAGCCCAGCTGGGCCGCCCGGATGGCCGTGACGTAGCCGCCAGGCCCGGAACCGATGATGATGACGTCGAAGCTCTGCTCAGCCATGCCCGGCCCCGCTCTGGCGCCGATCCCGGCGCTCTAGCCCGAATGAGTCGCTGCGATCCCCGGCCGCGCAGCCGGAGCCTGCGCCATAAGAGCCAATCCGCAGCGATTGTGCAAAGGTGCTGACGACGCGCATTGCTGCCGGTCAAACGCCGGTCGAGCCCCGCTCAGACGTGGCAGCGCGCGCCTAGATACTGGTTCAGCAGCGAGTTGTAGCGGTCGACGTCGCCTTTGTCCTTGGGCGACAGCTTCTTGCCCTGGCTTGCCGCCTCGACCTTGCCCTGCGTACCGCGCCGATCCAGCGCGTCGAGCTCCTGGCGGATCGTGCCGCAGGACTGGCCCGACGCCAGCGGCGTCGCCCCGGGGTCGCCGCCATAGCCGCCGCCGCTCTCGCAGGCGGCCAGCGTCACCGCCGCAGCAACAAGCACCAGAGCCCTCAATGCAGCCGACACCCTGCGAGACACCAATTCCTCCTCGCTCTGTCCCCGCGCAGCCGCTCTACGAAACACAATGCTCCAATGATTTCAACCGGCGCTAACGCCGATGTGACAAGTTTGCAGCAACGCAAGCATCCGACCAAAAATCGCTGCAGGATCTGACTTCGATTCCGTCGCGCGTTCGTTGCAACAGCGCTCTGCAAAAAGAAGAGGCCGGCAGCGCGCACCGATTGCGCGTCCGGCCCAGAATAGCGCCTGCTACGCACGCAACGAGCACGCATGTTCCCTTCAGGGGCTTGCTTAGGTCACGACGCGGTGGCCGTCGGGGCCGCGTGCTAGCCTTTGGTCGCCGCCTTCGCCTTGGCTGCGGGCGCCGCAGGAGCCGGCGCTGGATCCGCGGGCGGGAGCATGGCGGCAGCCTGCGCCGGCGTGACGGTCGAGCAGCGCTGCTGGAATTCGGTATTGGCCTTGGTGAGCTGGTCGGCCTTCTTCAGGTCGGCCTTGGTCAGCGAGTACTTCTTGGTCGCCGCCTTCTCGATCTTTGCGTCGATGCCCTCCTTGCGCAGGGCCTCGATGCGCGACACCAGCGTCACGCACACCGGATCGACCTTGCTCTCCGGCGCCGCTGCGGTCTGCTGCGGGGTGCCGAGAGCGCCCGTCGTGAAGAAACTGCTGCTTCCGTCGGCAGCACATCCCGCCAGCAAGAGGCTGGCAAGAACCAGTGCCTGTGACGAGGCACGCGTAGCGAAAGACATGAGTAGCACCCCCGAAAAGTGTTTCTCTATTGCACGCAACGCGTTGCGCTTACATTCATTTTTTTGACTCTTATTCTCGATTCTAGGCATCTGCAAGCTTTGGGCTCAGATGTCGTCGGCCGATATCTCGTCAAATAGGCCCATATCTGTGGAGGAGCACAATGGGTGGCCGTCGTGCCACAGTCCTCCGCCAACAGTACAGCGATCAGCTTGTGGCGCCTCAGACCAGCATGCGCACGGGGTCCTCAATCAACATCTTGAAGGCGTTGAGCAACTCGGCCCCCACCGCTCCGTCGACGACGCGGTGATCGCCCGACAGCGTGCACGACATCACCGTGGCCGCCTCGAGCTTGTCGCCGATCACGATCGGACGCTTCTCGGCCACCCCGACCGCCAGGATGCTGGCGTGCGGCGGATTGATCACCGCCTCGAAGCTCTTGATCCCGTACATGCCCAGGTTGGAGATCGAGGTGGTGCCGCCCTGGTACTCGTGCGGCGCCAGCCTGCGCTTGCGCGCGCGCTCGGCGAGGTCGCGCATCTCGTTGGAGATCTCCGACAGCGACTTGAGTTCGGCATGCCGGATGATGGGCGTGAACAGCCCGCCCTCCACGGCCACGGCAACGCCGATGTCGGAATACTTGTGCCGCAGCGTTCCCGCCTCCGTCCACGTGACGTTGGCCGCCGGCACATGCGCCAGCGCCAGCCCCATCGCCTTGATGCAGAAGTCGTTGACCGACAGCTTGTAGGCGCGCGGGCCCTCCTTGGGCGCAGCCTTGTTCATGCGCTCGCGCGCACGCAGGAGGTCGTCGATGCAGCAGTCGACCGTCAGGTAGAAGTGCGGAATGGTCTGCTTGGAGAGGGTCAGGCGCTGGGCGATGATCTTGCGCATGCCGTCGTGCGGCACGACCTCGTAGGAGCCCTTCTCGTAAAGCGCCAGGATCTTGTCGTCGGGCATCGGCTGGATGCCGAGCGCCGTGGGTGCGGTGCTCGGCGCCTTCGTCATCGCCGTGCCGGCCTTGGCCTGCGCCTGGCCCACGCCGTCGCGAATGGCCGCCTCGATATCGCGCTTGACGATGCGCCCGTGCGGCCCGCTGCCCGCCAGCGCGGCCAGCTCCAGCCCCGCCGCCCTCGCCAGCCTCCGCGCCAGCGGCGACGCCGCGACCCGCGCATGCCCGTTCGGCGCGGGCGCTGGTTCGCGCGCACCCCTGGCCGCATGTGCTTCCCCTCCCCCTTGTGGGGAGGGGCTAGGGGTGGGGGGAGCCACGCCAGCAGCTGGTCTGCGATCCCCCCCTCCCCGACCCTCCCCCACAAGGGGGGAGGGAGGTGCGCTGGACTCTTTGGGAGCCGACGGCGCCTTGGCAACCGTCGGCGCGCCGTCCTTCTCGCCCTCGGCCAGCAGCACTGCGATCGGCGCGTTCACCTTCACGCCTTCGGTGCCCTCTGCCACCAGCAGCTTGGACACCTTGCCCTCGTCGACCGCCTCCACCTCCATGGTGGCCTTGTCGGTCTCGATCTCGGCGATGATGTCGCCGGGCTTGATGGTCTGCCCCTCCTTCACCAGCCACTTGGCGAGCTTGCCCTCCTCCATCGTCGGGGAGAGCGCGGGCATCAGGATCTCGGTCGGCATCGCTTTCCTTCGGCGTAGGTTGGGTTAGGGCGAAGCCCGTAACCCAACAAGTGCTGCGCTCGAGAGGTGTTGGGTTACGCGCTGCCGCGCTAACCCAACCTACCTCCTACCTCCAAACAATCTCCGTCGGCGTCCATTTCTGCTTGCGGCGGGCGACGCGGGCATCCGGCGTCTCGCCATCGTAGACGACGGGCTCGGCGACGCGCCCCGCGAGCTCGGGGATGGCGAGCCCGCGCACGTTGAGCACCGACCACACCTTCCCGCCATCCTCCAGCATCACGCCCGCATACATGCCGCAGCGCGCGCAGAGAAGGCTCGTGCCCGTGCGCGTGCCGAACCGGTAGGTCGTGAGCGCCGCCCGCTCGATCTCGAATACCGCGCGCCCCGCCGGGTCCGACACCGTCATGGCCCCGTGCCGCGTGCAGAAGCCGCACTGGCACGCCCTCACCTGCAGCTCCGCCGCCGGCTTTGTCACATGCAGCGTGCCGCGGATCGCCCCGCAGTGGCATTGGCCGGCAAGGGTCGTCGTCGCACCCATGTCACGCCTGCCCTTCTGCTGGTGGATCGAACGGCCACAGCAGCCCGAGCGGGAAGCTCACATCCGCGAACGGCGGCGCGGCAACGTCCGCATTGTCGCGATACACATCGAGCAGCAGCCACTTGCCGCCCCTCAGCTCGAACACCTCGAGCATGCGCAGCACGGGATCGACGTGCCACAAGTGCCCAACCCCTGCATCGCCGTAGATGATCCGCTTGTCGCCGCGATCGTAGCGCTCGGTCGAGGGCGACAGGATCTCGCAAACCCAATCCGGCGCAGTGCTGATCCAGGCCGTCTCCGGCAGGGTCGGCAACCTGTCACGCCGCCAACCTGCCAAGTCGGGCACGGCAACATGACGCCCCAGGTGCAGCTCAGGCTCATCCATCAATATCCAGCCGCCAGGCCCGCCGCTTCCGGACTGGAACGGCGGCCCCAGTGCATGACCCAAGGCGCTCGCGGCAACCGAATGCCGCGGCGCCGGGCGCGGATGCGTCACGAGGTGGCCGAACAGGATCTCCGCCACCAGGTTCTCCGGTACGGCAAGGAGGTCCTCGTAGGTTGCGGCGCGCTGTGCGGGCTCGGCCATCTGCTTCTCAGGACTCGTGCTGCTCGCCCAGCGGCGGCCAGCGATAGAGGAACGTGAAGTAGGCTAAGGCTACATATACCAGCGCCGCGGTGGCCCAGCCCATGCCGACGCCGATCTCCTGCTGCGAAACGGGGAGCATCTCGCTCAGCGCCACCGGCAGCGGATTGCGCAGCTCGCGCAAATTGACGACGGGCGCGGGCAGCTTCGCCCAGGCGGCGAACAGGCCGTTCTGGATCGACTGGATCACTGCCACCGAGCCGCCGAGGAACGCGAGCCCGATCGACAGCAGCGCGAAGGCCACGAATCTCAGCGCGAACGGCGCCCGCCCCAGGAACAGGTAGAGCGCGGCCAGATAGCCCGACACCATCGTGAAGAACAGCGAGAAGATCGTGATCACCGACCCAATCGCGCTGAACAGTCCCTGCAGGAGCTCGGCCTCAGACACGCGCGGGCCTCTTCGTCACTCGACGTAGCAAACGCTCTTCGCCGCCTCGACCACCTGCGCCACGCTCGGCAGCGCCAGCTTCTCGAGGTTGGCCGCATAGGGCATCGGCACGTCGGCGCCCGACACCTTGGCCGGCGGCGCATCGAGGTAATCGAAGGCCTGCATCGCCACCTGCGCGCAAATCTCGGAGCCCACCGAGCACACGGGCCACGCCTCCTCCACCGTGACGAGCCGGTTAGTCTTCTTCACCGACTCGATGACGGTGGGCAGGTCGAGCGGGCGCAGCGTCCGCAGATCGATGACCTCCGCCTCGATGCCGTCCCCCGCCAGCTGCTCGGCCGCCTCCATCGCGTACACCATGCCGCGCGCGAACGAGACGATCGTCACATGCACGCCGACGCGGGCGATGCGCGCCTTGCCGATCGGCACCAGCCATTCGCCCTTGGGCACCGGCCCGTGCGAGCCGTAGAGCATCTCGTTCTCGAGAACGAGCACGGGGTTGGGATCACGGATCGCCGATTTGAGCAGGCCCTTGGCGTCGGCCGGGTTCGACGGCGCCACCACCTTCATGCCGGGCACGTGCGCATACCAGGCCGAGTAGCACTGGCTGTGCTGGGCGGCCACGCGCGCCGCCGCGCCGTTGGGGCCGCGGAACACGATGGGGCAGCCGAGCTGCCCGCCCGACATGTAGAGCGTCTTGGCCGCCGAGTTGACGATCTGGTCGATCGCCTGCATGGCGAAGTTGAAGGTCATGAACTCCACGATCGGCCTGAGGCCGGCGAACGCCGCGCCGACGCCGATGCCGGCAAAGCCCTGCTCGGTGATGGGCGTGTCGATCACGCGCTTGTCGCCGAACTCCTCGAGCAGGCCCTGGCTGATCTTGTAGGCGCCCTGGTACTGCGCGACTTCCTCGCCCATCAGGAACACGTCCTGGTCGCGGCGCATCTCCTCGACCATGGCGTCGCGCAGCGCCTCGCGCATGGTCTTCACCGTGGTCTCGAGGCCTTCCATTCCCTCTCCCCGCACTTCCACGGGGAGAGGGTTAGGGTGAGGGGCGGATGCAGGCGATGCCGGAGCTTTGGGCCGCCCCTCACCCCGACCCTCTCCCCGCGCCGTTGGCGCCTGGGGAGGGCTTGCAGAAGCGCGGGGAGAGGGAGAAGCCGCAGCAGCACCCCCGCCATCGAGCACCGCAATCGGCGTATTGACCTTCACGCCCTCGGTGCCCTCCGCCACCAGCAGCTTGGACACCTTGCCCTCGTCGGCGGCCTCCACCTCCATGGTGGCCTTGTCGGTCTCGATCTCGGCGATGATGTCGCCGGGCTTGATGGTCTGGCCTTCCTTGACCAGCCATTTGGCGAGCTTGCCCTCCTCCATGGTGGGCGACAGCGCCGGCATCAGGATCTCGGTCGGCATTTCCTCGGGGCTCTCTTTTTCTCAAGCGTTCTGCAAATGCGCGGTCTGCGCCTCGATGCTCTTGGTGATCTCGCTCTGGGTCTCGCCGGTGTGCCGGGTGGCGGCGGGCTCGAACAGCACGACCCAGCATTCCTCCGGCGCCGCCGTCATGTGCTCCACACCACGCGGCACGACATGGAAATCGCCTTCGCGCAGCGTCACATCGGGCCGGTCGCGGTAGCGGATGACCAGCGTGCCCTTGCGCACCAGGAACAGCTCGTCCTCATCGGCATGCGCGTGCCACACGAACTCGCCCTTGACCTTGGCGACCTTGAGGTACTGCCCGTTCGCCATCGCCACCACGCGCGGCGACCACAGCTCGGTGACGGCGCCGAGCTCCGTGTCGAGGTTGGAGTGGTAGGTCGCAGGCGCCATCGCTCGGGCCTCACGCCGACAGCAGCACGTCGGTCGACAGCTCGCTCTCGTCGGGCTCCGCGTCGGCCTGCGCGAACTCCGCGGCACCCACCACGACGCTGCGGATCTCGGCATCCACCGCCTTGAGGTCGTCCTCGCTCGCGAGCCGCTCCTCCAGCAGGCGCCGGCGCACCTGCTCGATGGGGTCGTGCTCCTCGCGCATCTTCTGCACCTCCTCGCGCGTGCGGTACTTGGCGGGATCGGACATGGAATGGCCGCGGTAGCGGTAGGTCAGGGCCTCCAGGATGTAGGGCCCGTTGCCCTCGCGCACCCACTTGAGCACGCGCTCGGACGTGGCCTTCACCGCGCGCACGTCCATGCCGTCGACCTGCTCGCCCGGGATGTCGAACGAGCGGCCGCGCTGCGAGAAATCGGTGGTGGCGGCCGAGCGCTCCACCGACGTGCCCATCGCGTACTTGTTGTTCTCGATGACGAACACCACGGGGAGCTTCCACAGCTTGGCCATGTTGAAGGTCTCGTAGACCTGGCCCTGGTTGGCCGCGCCGTCGCCGAAGAAGGTAAGGCACACAGCCCCGTTGCCCCGGTAGCGGTTGGCAAACGCGATGCCCGCCCCCAGCGGCACGTTGGCGCCGACGATGCCGTGTCCCCCATAGAAGTGCTTCTCCTTGGAGAACATGTGCATGGAGCCGCCCTTGCCCTTGGAGTAGCCGCCGCGCCGCCCCGTCAGCTCCGCCATCACGCCCTTGGGGTCCATGCCGCAGGCCAGCATGTGGCCGTGGTCGCGGTAGGTGGTGATCATCTGATCGCCCTCCACCGAGGCCATCTTGATGCCGACCACCACCGCCTCCTGGCCGATATAGAGGTGGCAGAAGCCGCCGATCAGCCCCATCCCGTACAGCTGCGCCGCGCGCTCCTCGAAGCGGCGGATCAGCAGCATTTCGCGGTAGGCAAAAAGCTCCTGCTCGCGGCTGAAGGGGGGAACCTGCTCCTGGCCGTTTGGACGAACCATGTCGGGGCGCTCGACCTTCCTGGCGATGAGGGGATTGCTCTCGAGAAACCGTACAGGAAACGTCCCGTTAAGGCCAGCCGCGGCCCGTGCCGCGTTGCACATGCCAGCTATCTTGGCCAGCTATCTTGGCCAGTCATCGAGGAAGAGGAGGTGCGAGCTATCTCGCGGCTGGCGGCGGCGCGGGCGCCACGACCACGCGATCGCCCGGGCGTACGAAGCCCAGCAGCTCGATCGACAGCTCTTCGATCAGATCGGCATCGCCGGCGTTGAGGAGGCGTACGTCCCGCTCCAGGCGGGCGCGGTCGGCCTCGAGGCGCTTGATCTGCGGCTCCAGTTGCCTGGACCGTTCGACCAATCTCTCGCGCGCCTCGAGGCCACGCTTACCGACGATGGCGTGATAGGCGAAATAGCCCAGCGCTAGAAGACAGAAAAGCGACACCAGGATCTGCCGCGGCCGGCCTTTGCGCCGATCGTACATGGTGCGACGCGAGACCTTTTTATGCGTCCAACCGGGACATCGGCTGTTCTACGCCCGATCAGTTAAGCCGCCGTAAAGCGGCGTGCCACTCCCCCTCACTCCGCCTGCGGGTTCCCTCTCCCCACTCTTCAGTGGGGAGAGGGTTAGGGTGAGGGGCGGCGTCGATCGATCGCTAGCGCTTCAATGCCTGCTTCCCCGCATACGCCGCCTCGTCGCCCAGCTCCTCCTCGATGCGGATCAGCTGGTTGTACTTGGCGGTGCGGTCCGAGCGCGACAGCGAGCCCGTCTTGATCTGCCCGGCGTTGGTGGCGACCGCGATGTCGGCGATCGTTGCATCCTCCGTCTCGCCCGAGCGATGCGAGATCACCGCCGTGTAGGCGGCGCGATGCGCCATGGCGACGGCCTCGAAGGTCTCGGTGAGCGAGCCGATCTGGTTGACCTTGACCAGGATCGAGTTGGCAATCCCGCCCTCGATGCCCTGGGCGAGGCGCTTGGTGTTGGTGACGAACAGGTCGTCGCCGACGAGCTGGCATTTCCTGCCGATCGCCTGCGTCAGCGCCTTCCACCCCTCCCAGTCGTCCTCGGCCATGCCGTCCTCGATCGACACGATGGGAAACCGCGACACGAGGCCTTCGAGGTATTTCGCCATGCCAGCGGAATCGAGCGCCTTGCCCTCGCCCTCCATCTGGTACTTGCCGTTCTTGAAGAACTCGGTCGCCGCGCAATCGAGCGCCAGCGCCACGTCCTCGCCCGGCTTGTAGCCCGCGACCTCGATCGACCTCATGACGAAGGACAGCGCCTCCTCGGCCGACTTGAGGTTGGGCGCAAAGCCGCCCTCGTCGCCGACGTTGGTGCTGTGGCCCGCATCCTTC
>JBGGME010000145.1:0-36735 GCA_041288195.1 Hyphomicrobiaceae bacterium | reverse complement strand
CGCCGGAGGCAGCAATGCGTCTCAACCCGCCGTCGATCTTCGTGTTCCTGATCTCGCTGCTGCTTGCGGCACTGGCGCTGCTCTCCAAGTTCGGTGCCGTCGGCATCAACGTGCCGCGCTACCTGCCCCACCAGGAATACTGGCTCGCCATGATCGCCTACATGGTGCTGATGGTCGGCAATCTCGCGCGCGGGCTGTGAGCGCCGGCCCGCAGGCGATGGCGATCAGCGCGCGCGGTTGCCGCTGATCGTCAGGTGCGCATGCCGCGCGCCGTCGCCGACGAGATCGCCGGTCACGGCCGCGTGGCGGTCCACGCCGACGATGGCGCCGCGCCTGGCGCCCGCGATCAGGTTGTCGGCGATCACGGCCGATCCCGCGCCCGCCGCCACCGACACCGCGATCCCGATGCCAGCGTTGCGCACGATGTTGCCGGTGGCCGAGACGTCGCGCTGGTACCTGCCCCATCCCAGATAGATGCCGGCCGTCGGCGCGTTCTCGATCACGTTGCCGGTCACGGCCGTGTCGGCCTCCACCCCGATGCCGACGCCGGCGATGTCGCCGGGGTCGGCGCCGGCCGCCCGCCGGGGCAGTAGATTGCGCACCAGGTTGCCCTGCACCACCGCCAGCCGGCCGCCCTCGTTGAAGTTGGTGACTGCGACGCCGAGCGCGGCGCCGTCGATCGTGTTGTTGGCGATGATGGCACCCTCGAAGCCGAACTCGGCGTAGAGGGCGACCTCGCCAAGCCCCGTGCAGGTGTTGCCGACGATCTGCAGGTTGGAGGCGGCATTGCCGCGCACGGCCGAGAACGCCGCGCCGGCGATGCGGTTGCCGCGCACGATGACGTTGCCGGCGCGGAATACGTTGATGGCGTTGCCGTTCTGGCCGGAGCCGCCGGCGCGCGCCCCCGTCTCCTCGATGCGGTTGTCGGTGACGAGCGTGCCGTCGTCGCCGGCCTTCGACCGCCACACCAGGATGCCGTTGTTGCCGGCGCCGCGGATCGTGTTGCCCGCGATCCTCAAGCCCCGCGCATCGAGCGAGAATATCCCAGCCGCGTCGACCCCGCTGACGCTCGTCCCCGAGACCTCGCCCTCGACGCTCTCCAGCATCACCCCGTGGCCGCCGGCCGCCACGATCTCGCAGTCGGTGATGCGCAATCCGCGTCCATGACTGATTTGCACGAGCCCCCGACCCGCCGGCAGCGGCCTACCCCCGCCGTCGAGCGTCACATTGCCGAGCGACACCCAATCGGCCCCGGCCGCCGACACGAGCGAGGGGCCCCGCGTCAGCACCAGCCGCGTGGCGCCGCGCACACCCGTGATCTGCGCGCCCGCCGGCAGCTTCAGGTCGCCGGCGCGATAGACGCCCGGCCCCAGCGCCAGCGGCACCCGCTGCGCCGCCGCCTGGTCGATGGCCCGCTGCAGCGCCGCCGACTGGTCGTCCGGACTGCCTGCCCGCACGCCGAGGTGTCCCGCATCGATCCCAAGCGAGGACAGCGGGCTCGCGCCCGCACGCGCCACAGCCGGCAGCGCCGCGGCAGCGGCCGCGCCCAGTCCCGCAACCCCCAAAAACCGCCGCCGATCGAGGCCCATGGCTCCAGCTCCTTGTCCCGAGCCAAAGCCGTCCAAGTTCCAGGCCACCCCGCCGTGCCGAAATGGCACGCGCCCGCGGCCTCATGAAGGTGCGCGCGTACCAGAAGAACAGCCCGTTCGGCATGAGCCGCAACAGCTTCATGAACGCCGCCAGCTGCCAGGGGAACGCGATCTCGTACTTGCCCCTCTCGAGGCCGCGGATGATGTGCTGCACCGCCTCCTCCACCGGCACGATGAACGGCATCGGGAACTTGTTGTTGGCACTCATCGGCGTCGCCACGAAGCCCGGGTTGATGACGCTGATGGTGACGCCGCTGCCGAGGAGGCCGACGCGCAGGCTCTCGGCCAGGTTGATCACCGCCGCCTTCGACGGCCCGTACGCCGCCGTGCGTCCGAGGCCGCGGTAGCCCGCCAGCGACGACATCAGCGCGATGTGGCCCGACCCGCGCGCGAGCATGGGCGGCAGCAGCACCTCGAGGCAGTTGGCTATGCCTGTGTAGTTCACCGCCATCGAGTGCGCAGCCCTCCCGGCGGAATAGGAGTGCGCCGACATCGTCTCCCAGATGCCGGCGTTGAGCACGGCGAGGTCGATGTCGCCAAGCGTTCCGGCAATGCTGCGCGCGGCGCCAGCCACCGCCGCGGCATCGGTCACGTCGAGCGGCAGCGGCGCGATCCCCTTATGGGCGCGGGCCATCTCGGCGAGCGTGTCGCCGGAGCGCGCGGATGCCGCCACCGTGACGCCGCGCTCGGCCAGCGCGATCGCCAGCTCCCGGCCGATGCCGCTGCTCGCTCCCGTGATCCACGCTGTGCGCCATTGTGCCTGCATCACAGCCGCTCCTTCAGCACGCGGTGCAGGATCTTGCCCGTCGCAGTGCGCGGCATGTCCTCATCGGCGATGAAGGCGACCGACCGCGGCCGCTTGTAGCCGGCGATCTTGTCCGCGCACCACTCCAGGATCTCGCGCTCACTTGCCGCCGCCCCCTCGCGCAGCACGATCACCGCGTGCACCGCCTCGCCCCACTTGGCGTCGGGTCTGCCGATCACCGCCACGTCCTTCACCTTCGGATGCGCGCCGAGCAGGTTCTCGACCTCTGAAGGGTAGATGTTCTCGCCGCCGGAGATGATCATGTTCTTCTTGCGGTCGACCAGCCAGTAGTAGCCCTGCGCGTCGCGCCGGGCCATGTCGCCGACCGACAGGTAGGGCCCGCGGAAGGCCTCGGCCGTCTTGTCGGGCATCTTCCAGTAGCCGTCGAAGCACCAGGGCGTGCGCGAGTGGAGCTCGCCGACCTCCCCGTCCGCCACCTCGTTGCCGGCCTCGTCCAGCAGCTTGATCCGCCCCGACCCCGTCACCTCGCGGCCTACGGAGCCCAGGTTCGTCAGCTGCTCGTCGGGCCGCAGCAGGGTGACCCATCCCGCCTCCGTCGAGCCATACATCTCGTAGAGCTGCGAGTTGCGGAAATAGTCCATGATCTCGAGCTTGGTGTCGCGGCGGGCGGGCGCCGAGGAGATCAGAAGCCGGCTCACGCTGTCGACATTGCAGGACGCCTTCACCGCCTCGGGCAGCCCCAGCATCATGATGTAGTGCGTCGGCACCAGCGAGGTGAATGTGGCCCGCGTGCCGGCGAGCGAGCGCAGCAGATGCTCGGGGTCGAAGCTCCTGCGGTCGTAGACGCAACAGGTCGCGCCCGCATAGGCGAAGGCGGAGGCGAAGAACAGCGAGTTGGCGTGGCACATCGGCATGACCAGCATCGCCGTGTCGGCGCGCGTGAAACCCATGTCGGCGAGCGTCGCGAGGTTGAGCGCCGCATGGCTGCCGTGGCTGCGCATGGCGCCCTTGGGCCTGCCCGTGGTGCCCGAGGTGTACATCAGCGCCCACAGCTCCTCGGGCTTCACATCGACCGCCGGCTCGGCCGACGAGGCCGAGGCGATCAGGCCCTCGTAGGCCCTGTATCGCTTCGGCGCGACGGTGCCGCCGAAGTGGATGTAGCGCCCCGCCGCGATCCCGAGATCGCCGCCAATGCCGTCGATGCGGTCGACGAGGTCGGCCTGCACGATGCAGGCCTTCGCCTCGCTGTTGCCGACGATGTAGGCGATCTCGCTGCCGACGAGGCGGAAGTTGATCGGCACCATCACCAGCCCGGCCTTGGCCGTCGCCGCATAGATCTCGAGCCACTCGACCGCGTTGTAGGCGAGGATGGCGACCGCATCGCCGCGCTCGAGTCCGAGCCCCAGCAGCCCGTTGGCGAGCCGGCAGGCCCGCTCGTTCCACTGCCGGAAGGTCATCGATCGCGCGAGGTCGCGGGCGCCGATCCGGTCCGGGTAAAGGTGGGCATTGACGCTCAGCGCCTCGCCCATGTTGAGCAGTCCAACCACGTCGCAATTCCCTCCCAGGCTCAATCCGACGGGATCGTAGGCCGGCATCGTTTAGTACGGGGGATCGGGCGGGGCAAACGCAGCCGGCCCTTCGCTCCACGGCGCTGGTGCGCCGCCGCCAAAATTCCAACACCGGCGCAGACGACATTGCGGCTGCCGCAAGGTCGCACGGGGACCCTGGCAAGGATTGACGCGATGCCTCTAAGGCCGGCTCGGCTACTTCTCCTGACCAGCTCTCTGCTCCTTGCCGTCTCCGTGGAAGCGATGGCGCGCGACCGCATGGGTCTTGGCGCCGGCACCCTGCCCAAGTCGCAGCCCGCCGAGACGAAATCTGCAAGCCCCGCCAGCGCCTTCGGCGCCAGGCTCGCGGCTGTCGCCCGCCGCCAGACCTCGCACTTCGTCTTCTACAACCCGGCCTATATGAAGATCGCCTACCCGATGGGCGATGTGCCCCGCTACTTCGGCGTGTGCACGGACGTGGTGGTGCGCGCCTACCGGGCGCTCGGCATCGACCTGCAGGTGCAGGTGCACAAGTCGGGCGCAGGCTCCGGCGACACCAACATCGACCACCGCCGCGTCGAGGTGCTGCGCCGCTTCTTCGCCAGCCGCGGCACCAGCCTGCCCATCACCGCCAACCCCGCCGACTACCAGCCCGGCGACATCGTCACCTACTACATGCCGGACGGCTGGCTCTCCAAGACCCACATCGCCATCGTCGCCGCCGAGAAGTCCCCGACCGGCGTGCCGCTCGTCGTGCACAATCGCGGCTGGGGCGTCCAAGCCGAGAACTGGCTGTTCGCCGAGAAGATCACCGGCCACTTCCGCTACGGCGGGCCGCGCTAGGCGGCGCGACTCATACGGCAACCACGCTTGTCATCCCAGCGCCGGCGTCGCCGGGATCCATCTCTCGGTTTGCTCCGACGCTCGTGGATAGCTGGATACCGGGGACAAGCCCCGGCATGCCCCCGCTCCGGCACCCTCGCGCAAGCTTCGTGCGCCAAACTGCCCCCCGCGGGATCGTGAGGGGAAGCGATGGCGGGCGCGGTTGCAGCCAGCATCAAGCCGGTCGAGTGCAGCGGCGCCCAGGACGTGGGCTTTGCCGTCGGCATCGTATTCATCCTCACGGTGCTGTTCCTGCCGCTGCCGGCTTTCCTGATCGACATCGGCCTCGCCTTCTCGATCGCGCTCTCCGTGCTGATCCTGATGGTGGCGCTGTGGATCCAGAAGCCGCTCGACTTCTCGGCCTTCCCCACCGTCCTGCTGATCGCCACCCTTCTGCGCCTCGCGCTCAACATCGCCACCACCCGCCTCATCCTCTCCAACGGCGCGGAGGGCTACACGGCGGCCGGCCACGTCATCGCCGGCTTTGCCAACTTCGTCATGAGCGGCGACTTCGTGATCGGCACCATCGTGTTCGTGATCCTGATCACCGTCAATTTCGTGGTCATCACCAAGGGTGCCACGCGCATCGCCGAGGTCGGCGCCCGCTTCACCCTCGATGCCATCCCCGGCAAGCAGATGGCGATCGACGCCGACCTCAACTCCGGCCTGATCGACGAGAAGGAGGCAACCCGCCGCCGCCGCGAGCTCGAGGAGGAGAGCGCCTTCTTCGGCGCCATGGACGGCGCCTCCAAGTTCGTGCGCGGCGACGCCATCGCCGGCCTCATCATCACGGCCGTCAACATCTTCGGCGGCATCGTCATCGGCGTGACGCGCCACGACATGTCGCCGGCCGCTGCCGCCGACGTGTTCACCAAGCTCTCCGTCGGCGACGGCCTCGTCACTCAGATCCCCGCGCTCATCGTCTCGCTGGCGGCCGGCCTTCTGGTGTCGAAGGGCGGCCTGCGCGGCTCCACCGACAAGGCGGTGTTCGGGCAGCTCGGCAACTACCCGCGCGCCTTGATGCTGGCCGGCGTTGCCATGTTCGTGCTGGCGATCGCGCCCGGCCTGCCCTTCAGTCCGTTTGCCCTGTTCGGCTCGCTGCTGCTCTTCACCGCCTACACCATTCCCAAGCGCCGCTCGGAAGTGCTCGCTGCCGAGCAGGCCAAGGTGCACGCGACCGCCCTGGCGGCCGAGGAGGAGTCCCGGCTCTCCGTCAAGGGCTCGCTCAAGACCGCCGAGATCGAGCTCTGCCTCGGCAAGCAGGTCTCGACCTCGCTGCTCAAGTCGCATGGCGAGCTCGCCCAGCGCGTCGCCAAGATGCGCCGCAAGTTCGCGAGCCAGTACGGCTTCGTGGTCCCCGAAATCAAGCTCACCGACGATCTCGGCATCCCGCCCCAGACCTACCAGATCAAGATCCACGGCACGATCGCAGCCTCCGAGACGCTGCGCATCGGCGACGTGCTCGTCATCACCGGCGACGGCCCCAAGCCCGACGTGCCCGGCGAGGAGGCGCGCGAACCGGCCTTCGGCATGAAGGCCATGTGGGTGCCGGAGACGTTCGCGACCAACCTCAAGCGCGAGGGCTTCAAGCCGGTCGACACCATGTCGGTGCTGCTCACCCACCTGCGCGAGGTGATCCGCAACAACCTCTCCCAGCTCCTCTCCTACAAGGACATGCGCGCGCTGCTCGACCGCCTCGAGCCAGAGTACCGCCGCCTGATCGAGGAAATCTCACCCTCCCAGATCTCCTATTCCGGCATCCAGGCCGTGCTCAAGCTGCTGCTCGCCGAGCGCATCTCGGTCCGCAACCTGCACCTGATCCTCGAGGCGATCGCCGAGATCGCGCCGCATGTGCGCCGCGCCGAGCAGCTTGCCGAGCACGTGCGCGTGCGGCTCGCCCAGCAGATCTGCGGCGACCTCGCCGACGGCGGCGTCTTGAAGGTGCTGCGTCTCGGCAACCGCTGGGACCTCGCCTTCCACCAGAGTCTCAAGCGCGACGCCAAGGGCGACGTCATCGAGTTCGACATCGACCCGCGCCTGATCGAGCAGTTCGGCCAGGAAGCCTCCAAGGTGATCCGCGGCCACATGGACCAGGGCCACCAGTTCGTCCTGGTGGCCGCGCCCGATGCGCGGCCCTACGTGCGCATGGTCACCGAGCGGCTGTTCGCCACGCTTCCCGTCCTCTCCCACGTCGAGATCGCCCGCGGCGTGCAGATCAAGTCGCTGGGCACCATCTCCTGATGGATATTGGCTCCTGATGGATATTGGCTCCTGATGGACATCGGCGCCGACACGGTGCAGCTCGTGTTCCTGGCCTTCTGCCGCATCGGCGGCTGCCTCATGCTGATGCCGGGCTTCTCGAGCGCGCGGGTGCCGGTGCACGTGCGCCTGTTCATCGCCGTGGCGGTGACGCTGGCACTGTCGCCGCTGCTGGTGCCGGTGCTGCGCGCTGCCCTGCCGCAGGTCACGCCCGACGCCATGCTCGCCCTCATCGTCTCGGAGACGGTCGTCGGCGCGCTCATCGGCCTGATGGGCCGGCTGTTCTTCCTCGCCCTACAGTTCATGGCGACGGCGGCCGCCATGTTTATCGGCCTCAGCAACACGGGCGCCCCCATCGAGGATACCGAGCCGGTGCCGGCCTTCGCCGCGCTCATCACGTTGACTGCGACGCTGTTGTTCTTCCTCGCCGACCAGCACTGGGAGGTGCTGCGCGCGCTCCTCGGCTCCTACTCGGCGCTCCCCGTCACCGAGCCGCTGGCGGCGGCATTCAGCCTGGCAAAGCTCGCCGACGCCGCAACCAGCGCCTTTCTCCTGGCGCTGCAGATCAGCGCGCCCTTCATCGTCTACGCGCTCATCATCAACTTCATGGTGGGCATCGCCAACAAGCTCACGCCGCAGGTTCCCGTCTACTTCGTGTCGGTGCCCGCGGTTCTCGCCGGCGGGTTCATCCTGCTCTACTTCACGATCGGGGAATCGCTGCGCCTCTTCATGATGGGCTTCATGGGCTGGCTGGCGAGGGGGTGAGCGATGCGCGATCCGGTCAAGATCCACCGCATCCTCGACGTACAGCAACAGCTGCACCGCATCGAGGAATGGCGTCTGGCCGACCTCGATCGCACGCTTCTCGCCCTTGCCGCCTCCGAGCAGGAGCTGATCCGCGCGCTCAACGAGGACGACGCGTTGCAGGGCCTCTTCATCGACGCCATGGCCCGGCGCCTGGCATCGATCGCCGAGCAAGCCGCCCGCGTCGGCGAGGAGAAGACGGCCCAGGAGCAGCGCCTGCTGGAGCACGCCGCACGCAAGCTCTGCGCCGAGCGCCTGGCGCAAGCCGTCGACCGCGAGGTCGCGCAGGCCGCCGACAAGCGCACCTTGCTCGACGCCATCGAGCGCTTCATCGCGCCCGCCGCACAAGCCTCCCGCAAGATTGCCGGGCCATAGTGACATCAGTCACCCCGGGGCTCGGCCCCGGGGTCCATCATTCCGCTTGCTCCGGCGCCCGAGGTTGGGTGGATACCGGGGACAAGCCCCGGCATGACGGCGCGCTCGTGGCCATCTCTCCTCCCACCGATATCGTCCTTGGCGTGGCGCTGGCCGCGGAGCCTGACAAGTACCGCGCCGCGGTCGAGAAGCTGCAGCGCATGAGCGCGCTCTCCGAGGCCAGGCTCGACGCCTCCGAGTGGCAGGCGACGCTTGCCCGCGAGCCCGGCGCAGCTCCGACCGCACGCCCCGCCAATCCCGGCGCGCTGCCGACGGCCGGCGCCCCGCAACGGGGCGAGCGCAGCTCCGATGCCTTCGGCCAGCTCGAGGCCTTCGTCCTGCAGAGCTTCGTCAAGTCGATGCTGCCCAAGAACGCCACCCACGTGTTCGGCAAGGGCACGGCGGGCGAGGTCTGGAAGTCCATGATGGCCGAGAAGCTCGGCCAGCAGCTCGCCGGCAGCGGACAGCTCGGGCTCGCCGACCGCTTGCGCAACGGCCTCGCCGCCAACCGTCTCGGCGGCGCCGTGCCGCCCTCGCCCGCGCTCGCGGCCACCCTCTCCTACCTGCAGCAGCCCGCCGCCGCGCCTGCCGCTGCCGCGCCGCCTGCCGCCGGTCCGACACCGCCCGAGGGAGCGAAATCCTGATGCTGCGTGGGCACGCTCCGCCGTACCAGCCTCCCGGCGCGCCCGCGTCGCGGCCCGCCGAGCCGGTGCCCATCTATCTCCCGCTGGAGCGCGCCATCGAGCGCCTCGAGGAGGTCGTCGACCAGGAGACGGCGGCGCTCAGGAGCCGCGCCGGCATCGACCTTGCCGACTTCAACAATCGCAAGAGCCAGGGCCTCCTCGACCTCAACCGCGCGCTCCGCTCCCACGACGGCCTCGCCCGGGACAAGGCGGCGCTCGCCCGTCTTGCCGGCCTGCGCGCCAAGCTCGATGCCAACCGTGCCGTGCTCAAGACCCATCTCGACGCCGTGCGCGAGGTGGCAAACGTGCTCGCCGACGCGATCCGCGACACGGAATCGGACGGCACCTACTCGCCGGGTTTCCGCAGCGGCGGGTGGGAATAGATGATCAAGCTGATATTCGTCGGGCTATGGGTGTGCCTCGTCACGCTGGCCTCGACCTATGCCGCCATCTCCTGGCACAGCAAGCCGTCGCAGCAGCAGGCCGAGCAGCAGAAGCACTTCGGCAGCCTCGAGTCGGTGCGGACCAGGATGATCAGCGTCCCTGTCGTCGGCGAAGGCGGCATCCACGGCTACGTCATGGCCCAGTTCATCTTCACGGTCGACTCCAAGGCGATGAACCGCATGTCGGTGAAGCCCGACGTCTTCCTGCTCGACGAGGCCTTCAAGGCGATCTACGGCGCCCAGAACGTCGATTTCCGCACCTTCCAGAAGTCGGACCTGCCCGGCCTCTCCAAGCAGATCGCCGAAGGCGTCAACAAGCGCCTCGGCATGCCCCTGGTCGACGACGTCCTGATCCAGGAGCTCAGCTACATCAGCAAGGACAACGTCCGCGGCGGCAACACCAAGCGCTGACGTTCCCCTCTCCCCGCAAGCGGGGAGAGGGTTAGGGTGAGGGGCAGACGCTCGCGCCGTCCGTCTCGAGTGCGGACTGCTCGGCCAGACTTGTCGCAACGCTTACCAGTCTCCTGTTGACTGCCGCTGCCCGCTGTCGCGTGATGGGGCCTCACCGCTCAGGGAGGAGCGAGCCCCATGAAGATCGTCAAGGTCTCCGCAATCCCCATGTCGGCGCCGGTGCCCAGCGAGAAGCGCCATCGCACCGACCTCGGCACCAAGGTCAAGAGCGACGCCACCCTCATCCGCGTCGAGACCGACAGCGGGCTCACCGGCATCGGCGCCGCGCTTGGCTCCCCGCCGATCGTCGCCGCCATCGTCCAGCACGAGCTCGCTCCCGAGGTCGTCGGCGAGGACCCGATGTTCTCCGAGCGCATCTACGAGAAGATGTACAACGGCTCGCGCAGCACGCCGGCGCTGGAGCGCGGCGTCACCCAGGCCGACGAGAGCCGCCGCCGCGGCGTCATCATGGAGGCGATCTCGGGCGTCGACATCGCCGTGTGGGACGTGAAAGCGCAGGCGCTCGGCATCCCGCTCTACCAGGCGCTGGGCGCCGTGCGCAGCTCGGTGCGCGGCTATGCCAGCGGCGGCTGGGCCCCCGGTGAGGAGGCCGAAGCCGAGCTCGCCGGCTACGCGGCCAAGGGCTTCACCGCAGCCAAGATGCGCGTCGTCGGCTTCGACGGCTTCTCGATCCCCAAGTGCGTGCGCCGCGTGAAGGCGGCCCGCCGCGGCATCGGCCCGGGCGTCGAGCTGATGGTCGACGCGCACGGCTCCCTCGAGGTCGCCGTCGCCATCAAGCTTGCCAGGGAGCTCGAGCCCTACGATATCGCCTGGTTCGAGGAGCCGGTGACGCCCGACGATCATGCCGGCCAGGCCGAGGTGCGCCGCGCCACGACCATCCCCATCGCTTCGGGCGAGCGCGAGTTCACGCGCTTCGACTTCCAGGACCTGCTGGAGCGCCGCGCGCTCGACATCGCCCAGCCCGACGTCGCCCGCGCCGGCGGCATGACGGAGATCCGCCGCATCGCCGCGCTCACCTCGGCGCACGGCGTCCGCCTCGCCCCGCACGCCTGGGGCAGCGGCGTGCTGTTTGCGGCCAGCATCCACGTCGCCATGGCCGCCCCGAACTGCCACATCCTCGAGGTCACGCAGGGCTACATGCCCATGATGTGGGAGCTCTTCAACGAGCCCTTCGACATCCGCCCCGACGGCACCGTGCACGCTCCGGACCGCCCCGGCCTCGGCTTCACGCTCCGCTCCGACGCGCTCGACCGCTTCCGCTACGTCCCCGGCCCCGAGTTCGAGTTCTGAGTTGGCGAGCCTTTCGCGGATACGGCCGACAACCGCCGTCATGCCGGCGCCGCGAGTGCCCGACAGGGCGCTCGCGGGGAAAGGCCGGCACCCATGCACCTCTCGCTCATCCTCCACCATCGGACGGCGTCCTGGGTTCCGGCCTTCGCTGGAATGACGCTCGCGGAACCGACTCAAGCCTCGCGCGGCTGTCCGGCGCTGCGCATCTGGTCGCTGGGCCTGACGTCCTGCGAGCGGCTGTAGATCGCCACGGCGACGATGAGCACTCCGGTGAGCACACCGAACAGGGTGCGATATGCGGTCTCCGTACGTGCGCCGCTGGCCAGCGGCTCGAACGAGCCGACGACGACGCCGGAGAACGTCTGCATGCAGGCGACGCCGAGCATGACGCACGTGTTGATCGTCGCCATGCCGCGGCCGATCAGCCGGTCCGGAAAGAGGCCGCGGGCATGCGTCATTACCATCGTGCCGGAGGCGCTGAAGAAGCCAATGGCGAGGATTGCGCCGATGGGCACCCAGATCGGCGGGTGCGACGCGAGCGCCAGGGTGGCGAGCATGGTGATGATGACCGAGGTGCCGCCCATGGCGATCCACTTGCGCGTGTCCAGCAGTCGGTCCAGCGGGCCGAAGACGAGCATGCCAAGCTGGTAGGTGATGACGGCGGCCAACAGGACATTGCCGGCCTCGATCGGGGTCAGGCCGTGCACCTCGCGCAGGAATGGACCGCCCCACAGGCCCTGCACGGTGAAGGTGCAGGCGTAGTTGCAGAAACTGAGCGCCAGGATCGGCCTCAGGCGCGGGTCGCCGAGCACCTCGATCAGGCCTCGCAGCATCTGCACCGGCGATTCGGGCGTGCGGGCCAGGAACGGGTGGCCGGGCGGCGCGTCGCGCACCACCAGCCAGATGGCGATGGTGGCGAGCGCGGTGAAGGCGACGGCGGCGCCGAACGCCATGCGCCAGCCGACGGTCTGCGAGGCCCATGCCAGCGGGGTGGTGGCAACGAGGTTGCCGAGCAGCCCGATGGACAGGACGATTGCCGTGAGCGTCGAGAAGCGGTCCGGCGGGAACCATCGGGAGATCACCACCATGCTGCCGATGAGCATGACGCCGAAGCCTGCGCCCATCAGCACGCGGCCAGTGAGCAGGATCGGCCAGGACGTCGCCAGGGTGAAGACGATGCCGCCGACGGTGGCGAGGATGAGCATTCCCACCACGGTTCGGCGCGGGCCGAAGTGATCGAAGAAGAAGCCGCACGGGATCTGCATGGCGGCGAAGCCGAAGAAGAAGGCGCCCGTGAGCCCGCCGAGCGCCTCCGGCCCGATCGACAGATCGCGCATCAGGTCCAGGCCGATCGTGACGTTGGAGGCGCGGAAGAAATGACTGGCGGTATAGGCAGTGGCCAGCGTCGCGACGATGATCAGGCCCCGGCGGTATGGGTATGGGCGCCGCTCGGTGGGCTGCATCGACGGGGTGACGTCCTGCTATTGCTGAAAATTTGCTCAGCTGGCGATTTCAGCGGCACAACCTATGCGGCCTCGGTGCGCAGTTCAAGGTTCGACCCTTGCCGGCGTCTTGGCGCGCGTGGGACCACGGCTCGATTGGCTGAGCGTGGATGTGCGGCGCGATCGGCCTCGTGGGGGCGTCGAGCGCAAAGGCCGTCCCCGTCTCGCGCCGACGCCATCGCGCCCAGGCCGGGATGACGGATCAATTCAGCTCGTTGAGGCGCGCGGGGTCGGGCTTGCGGCCCGTGACGCGCTCGAGCGCGATCGCGGACAGCACCTTGGAGGCCATCGTCTTCCTGGCAGGGTCGCGGTCGAGGACCGGCTCGGCCTGGGCCGCCTGCGCGGGCGGCGCAAAGCCCGTGGAGAAGGGCTGATTGTTGGCGCAGCCGGCCAGCAACGCACCCGCGAACACGAGGATTGCTCCTCGCAACAGCATGAGACCCCCTCGGTCGTCCCGTCTACGACGCCTGAGAGCTTATCGCCTGAAAGCCGCATGGCAAGCCTGAATTTCCTCGCTGCCTGAAATCCCCAGGAGTTTGGCGCGCGGCGCCAAGGCAGGGTTGACGCCCACCACCCCGCCACGAGCGCCGCGGCCATTTGCAGTTTCGGTTAGCCGCTGGTGCACGAGGCTTTGCGTCGCCCTTAGGCCGCGTGCCGGATCGGGAAAATCGTGTCGCATCGGATGCGCCGGTGGCGGAGCTTTAACGCTGCCGCCGAGCGGAGCCGCCGGCAATTGCATCGAAATTTACGAGATTTAATCCACGACTTGAGATGGTTTTTCGCAACTTCGCGGCGGCGTGATAGCTCCCAATTCCGGCGGATGTAGAACACTGAGCATCGGCCGCCGCACACGACGGAAAAAGCAGGAGAGCAGGGGTAGGTATCATGGCTCGCTTGGAAATGAGCACGCACGAGGTTCTCGAGATCGCCACCGCCGGCGGCACGCCGGACGCGCTGTTCGAGCTCGGTCTGATGTACTGCGCGGGACGCGACGTCGATCTCGACCTGGTCAGCGCCCACAAGTGGTTCAATCTCGCGGCCATGCGCGGCAACGAGGACGCCAAGCGCTACCGCATGGAGGTCGCAGGCGAGCTCACCAGGCCGCAGATCGCCGAGGCTCAGCGCCAGGCGCGCGAGTGGCTGGCGCGGCACTGACGGCGGTCGCCGTCAGCACTTGGTGAAGAACGAGACGACGCAGTCCCAGGTCTTCTTGGTTGCCTGCTTCATCGTCTCGCCCGCCTTCTCGACGGTCTCGCCGGCCTTCTTCATCTGCTTGGCGGTGTCCTCGTTGGCGCGCTTGGCCATCTCGAGCACAGTCTGCGGCGGCTGGTCGGGCGCGGGCACAGGCTGCGCCGGTGGCGCCAGCGACGGCACCGCCGGCGGCGGCGTGGCGGCAGGCTCGGGTCGGGGTGCAGGCTGACTGGCCCAAGGCAGGGGCTGGGCTGCATCGGGCGCGCGCGGTGTCTCTGAGGTGGTCCAGGGGACATGCTTTATGGCGCCGTTGCAGTCGAACACGGTGCCGCGCTTCACGCCGCAGGTGGCGTGCCCGCCCTGCTTGGCAATGGCCGTCACGCACAGCATGGGCAGCGACTGGGATCCGCCGGGCTGGGCCCCGTCGATGATGCACCGGTAGAGCGCGTTGGGCTCGCTGCAGGCGACGCAATACTCCTGTGCCGCCGCTCGGCTCGCCAGCGAGCAGATCACGATCGTCAGCACGACGCCGAAGCAATGGGCTGAGCGCCCCATCTCCGAATTGTCCCCTCCTCGTTTCGCAGGTCCGACGATCGCTCGGGAATGCGGCCGTCCCTGGGGCCCCGGTCGCCGCCCGCTATGTTGCGAGGCGCGACCCTCCGCGCCTTGTCGTTCGCTTTCGCAAGCTTGAGCGTGGCGCTACCCACTCATCTTAGACCCGGAGGCCGCTCGCACCACAAAAAAGATGCCGGCGATGGGCCCGCCGGCATCTCTCGACGCTGCGTCGCGAGCCAGGGTGCCGATTGCGGCGCCTGGCCCGCAGACGGACGGCTCAATTGCCGTTGTTCAGATAGCAGTAGCGCTCCACGTTTCCGGGCAGGAAGGCCGCGTAGTTGCCCCATTTCTCGTACTTCGGCAGCTTGATCTCCTTCATGGCCGTGTCGGTGCACTTGCCTTCCGCTGCCGCTTTCTTCACCTCCGCGCCGAGGTCCTGCATGTAGCCGATGAGGTCCTGCACATCCTGCTTGGTGCCGAGCCGTCCGCCTGCGTAGGGATGGCCGGGGATCATGCGCTCCCAGTCGAGTGCGGCCACGCGCTTGAGTGACTCCTCCCACTCCGGCGGCGAGGCCGTGTCGGGCAGGTTCCGGAACAGCAGCGTCTGGATCGGAACGAAGTCGACCGTGAAGATCAGCTTCTCCTTGGGTAGCCGCATGACGAGGCTGTTGTCGGAGTGGTTGCGGCCCACGTAGATGAGCTCCAGCGTCGTGCCGCCGAGCGTGATGGTGCGCTTGTTGTCGACCACCTCGTCCGGCATCACCACATCGGGTGACGGAAACCGCTTCAGCTGCGCCTGGGCATTCTTGTGGGCGATGAAGCGCGCGCCCAGGTCCTTGAACGGCTTGCCGCCGGCGATGTGGTCGTAGTGGCTGTGGCTGTAGATCACATACTTGATCGGCTGGCTGGTGACCTTCTTGATCTCGTCGATGTAGGTAGTGACAGCCTGCGGCCGCCTCAGCCCGATCGGGTCGGTGGCGATCACGCCGGCCTTGGTGACGACGAACATCGACTGATGGCCCTGGTAGCGGAAGATGTAGACGTTGTCGGTGCCCTCGACCTTGCGGGTCGCGAACATCGGCTGCGCAGGCGGGGTTGCCTGGGGTGCGGGCTGGGCGGCCGGCGGCGCTTGGGCAAGCCCGTGTCCGGCGGTGAGGCCGAGGGCCGTGGCGGCTGCCACCCACATGACGTGGCGTCTCATCGTGCGAATCCTCCGTTTATTGTTGTGCGCAAGCGCGCGGATAATTGGACGCCGCGGACAGGCGCCATCATCCGTCCTCGCGGGATCGTGATTATTCCGTGGCTACAATGTTACGTCGCGATGCGCGCGGACTTGAGCCATGCGGCAACGCCGTACGGCGTGGCACTGACCGTGACACCAGCCGCCTCCAGCGCCGCCTTCTTGCCGGCGTAGCTGCCCTTGTCGCCCATGACGATGGCGCCCGCGTGCCCCATGCGCTTGCCGGGCGGCGATGCGGCTCCCGCGATGAACGCGGCAATGGGCTTCTTCATGGACTTGGCGTACTCGGCCGCCTCCTCCTCCATGGCGCCGCCGATCTCGCCGACCAGGGCGATGGCCTTCGTCGGTTCGTGGCCGTCGAGGGCTACGAGGGCATCCTTCGTGGTGGTGCCGATGATGGGATCGCCGCCGATGCCGATGAACGCGGAGACGCCGAGACCCGCCTGGACGAGGTTGAGGCAGAGCAGCGTGCCGAGCGAGCCCGAGCGCGAGATGACGCCGACGCTGCCAGGCTGGAACACGCGAGGGTTGAAAGCCGGCATGAAGCCCGCGAAGCACTCCCCGACCGTGACTACGCCGGCGGTATTGGGCCCGATCACCTGCGCGCCGCGCTCGCGGGCAGCGGCCAGCACGTACATGGTGTCGTGCACCGGCACGTGCTCGGTGAGGCACACGATCTTGCCGATGCCGGCATCGATGGCGTCGAGCGCGGCATCCTTCACCCCGAACGGCGGGATGAACATCACCGCGGCCTCGATCTTGGTGTCGCGCGCGGCATCCCGCGCCGAGGCCCACACCGGCAGGTCGAGGTGCTTCTCGCCGCCGCGCCTGGGGTTCACGCCGCCGATGATCCTCGTGCCGTAGTCGCGCATGCGCTCCGACCAGAACGTGCCCTGCTTGCCCGTGATGCCGAGCACCAGCACCGTGTCGCTGCCCCGCAGGATCATGATGCCGCTCCGCTGGCGAACTCCCCTCCCCCTTGTGGGGAGGGGTTAGGGGTGGGGGGACTCTCGACGCGGAAGGCGTGGGATTCCCCCCCTCCCTGTCCCTCCCCCGCAAGGGGGGAGGGGACCACGGGGCCGCCGCTGCAGATTCTCATCGCGCGGCCTCCACGGCGGCCTTCACCGCATCGTCCATCAGGTCGAACGGCGTGATCCCGAGCCCCGCCTTCACCATCGCGATCGCCTCGTCCTCGTTGGTGCCGTGGATGGTGAAGAAGATGGGTATGCGAGGGGAGAGCTCCTTCCACGCATTGATCACGCCCTCGGTCATCACGTCCGTGCGGGCAAAGGCGCCGCAGAAGTTCACCAGCAGGCATTTCACCCGCGGGTTGGACAGCACGAGCTCCAGCGCCGGCTTGGCCTTGGTGTAGCTCTCGCCGCCGATCTCCATGAAGTTGGCGGGCTCCCCGCCGTAGTGGCGCACGGCATCCATGGTGGTCATGGTGAGGCCGGCGCCATTGGCGAGCACGCCGACGCTGCCGTCGAGCTCGATGAACTTCAGCCCCAGCGCCTTGCCGCGCAGCTCGAGCTCGGTCAGCTTCTCGGGCGTGCCCGACTTGGCCAGCGCCTCGCGCCGCGGCACGCCGCTGTCGTCGACGGAGAGCTTGCAATCGAGCGCGACCAAGCGCCCGTCCTTCGTCAGGACGAGGGGATTGATCTCCACCAGCTCCGCATCGGTGTCGGCATAGACCTTGTAGAGACGCTGCACTAGGTCGGCGAGCGCGTCTGCAGCAAGACCCGCGACCTTGGGCAGCGCGCCCCGCAGCGCCACACTGTCGAGGCCCTTGCGAATGTCGACGGGCAAACGCACCAGCGCATCCGGATGCCTGTCGGCGATCTCCTCGATGTCCATGCCGCCCTCGGCCGAGAACAGCAGCAGCGGCCCCTTGCTCGCGGGATCGTTCAGCACCGCCGCATACATCTCGCGCGCGATCGGAACCTGCGCCTCGACCAGCACCGCGGCGACCCGGTGCTCGCCGATCGTCATGCCGAGGATGCTGCCGGCAGCGGCCTTGGCCCCCGCGGCGTCTGCCGCGAGCTTGATGCCGCCGGCCTTGCCGCGCTTGCCCGTCGGCACCTGCGCCTTGACCACGCACGGCCCGATCCTGCGCGCCGCTGTCTCCGCCTCGTCCGGCGTCCGCGCCAGCGCGCCGTCCGGCGTGGCGATGCCGGCCGCCCGCAACAGCGGCTTGGCTGCATGCTCCTCGAAGTTCACAAGTGCCCTCCGCCCTTCTGGGGTCGATCGGCGAGCCACACGACCACGGCCTCGGCGGCTGCTCGCGCCTCCTCGAGGTTCGCATAGCTCAGCACGGAAGCGAAGCGAACCGGTGTCCAGATGCCCAGATCCTCGGGATCGCGCCGGAACTCTTCGTAGCCGAACGTGCCGTCCGGCCGCCGGAAGAGATCGACGCAGCGTGCGCCGTCCTCGGTCTCGAGGCTTGCCATCACGACCCAAGACTTATCGATGCGCTGTGACACGCCGGCTCCAGGGATCGTCACTTCCCGTATTTCGCCCAGTAGGCGCCGAACAGCGCCTCCTCGCTCGGCTTGTCCTCAGGGATCGTGGTGACGAGGTGCGTGATGTTGACGAAGCACCGCCAGTTCAGGTTCTCCGACAGCGCGTTGCCCTGCCACGTGCCGCAGCCCATCGACAGCGTGAAGGGCAGTCCGTTGTCGAAGCCGCCGCCATTGCCGAAGGTGTGCGCCTGATTGACCAGCACCCGCACCACGTCGATGTCGCGGGCAAGCTCGGCGGCGTGGTCGGCGTCCTTGGTGTGGATGCCGCAGGAGTGGCCCTTGCCCTGATAATCCAGGATATCGCGCACGATGCGCTTGGCGTCCGCAAAGTCCTTGGCGCGATAGACGGTCAGCACCAGCGACAGCTTCTCGCCCGAGAGCGGGTAGTCCTTGCCGGCGCCGGTCTCGGTCGCCATCACGAACTTGCAGCCCTTCGACTTCGGGCCCAGCTCGAAGGCGTCGATCAGCGCCTGCGGTCCCTGCGCGATGACGGCCCGGTTGAGCTTGCCGTCCTGCCACAACCTCTCGACGATGCGCTGGCGCTCCGGACCGGTTGCCATGTAGCCGCCTTCGCGCTCGAGCGCGGCTATGGCCTTGTCGTAGACCTGGTCCACGATCACCACCGCGTTCTCCGACGAGCAGGAGGTGGCATGGTCGAAGGTCTTGGACGCCATGATTTTGCGGGCGGCGTCTACAAGATCGGCTGTGGCATCAATGATCACCGGGGCATTGCCGAGGCCGACGCCGAGCGCCGGCTTGCCGGACTTGTAGGCCTGGCGCACGTTGACCTGGCTGCCGGTGACGACCACCAGGTCGGCCACCTCCATCAGCCGGGTGGTGGACTCGCGCGTCACCGGATTCGGCAGAATCTGCACAAGGTCCGCCGGCAGCCCGATCTTGGTCAGCTCTGCGCGCATGCCGTCGATGGTGGGCTTGCTGGCCGCCCACGCCGTCGGCGGCGGGGCGATGATGATGGCATTGCCGCCCTTCAGCGCCATCATGGCCTTGTTGACGGGCGTCGCGGACGGGTTGGTCGAGGGCGTGATGGCCCCGACCACGCCCACGGGCTTGGCATACTTGACGATGCCCTTCTCGGGGACCTCCTCGATGATGCCGGTGGACTTGGCCCTGAGTAGGTCGCGCAGCGTGCCGAAAGTCTTGCGCTGGTTCTTGATGACCTTGCTCTCCAGCTCGCCGATGCCTGTGACCTCGACGGCGATCTCGGCGAGCCGGCGCGCGTTCTCGGGCTTGTAGATGGACCAGGCGAGCGCGGTCACTGCCTCGTCGATGCGCGCCTGCCCGTGCGCCTCTATCTCTGCAGCATAGCTGGCCATTGCTGCGCGCGCCTTGACGAGCATGTCGGCAATGTGATCGTCTACCGGCGTCTTCTCCGTGCGCGGTTTGCGCGCGGCCAGTTGGGTGTTTTGCATGAAGAGATATTCCTTTGAGCGCCTTGGAAAATCGGGACCGGCTGTCCCATAAATCCGTGCCATCCGGCGATTGTCAACCGCATCCACGCAGACGCTCGAGGCACGCTGCGGGCATGCCCCGCGCTGGTGTCAACTCAACATCGAGGTGCAACGACGGCGCGCGGCGCGAAGGCGTCCGCTGCACCGGCGCAGTCCTCCTTTCCGCCCAGCAACGCAACATATTTGCCCCGGATGCCAGAGAAACATCGCGCACCCGCCATTGAGAGATCGCTGGCGGTGCTGGAGGCCATTCTCGGGCATCCGCAGGCGGTTGGTCTCCCCGATCTTTCGGCCTGGCTCGGACTGCCGAGGCAGACCGTGCATCGCCTGCTCGTGCAACTCGAGCGCGCGGGCATGGTGCTGCGCGACCCCTCCCGCGAGCGCTACTCGGCAGGTCCCCGCCTCTCCAGGTTGGCGTTCGCGACGCTGCGCTCGCTCAATCAGTCTGCTCCGGTCAGGTCCATCCTCAAGGAGCTGGTCGAGGACATCGGCGAGACCTGCAACATCGGCGTGCTCGACAACCTCGACTACGTCTACCTGCAGCGCATCGAGTGCGACTGGCCGCTGCGGCTGCACGTGGAGATCGGCAGCCGCATGGACGCGCACTCGGTCTCCGGCGGCAAGGTGCTGCTCGCGAACCTGGACCCGAGCCTGTGCGGGCGTCTGCTGCGCAGCCGCAAGCTCAAGGCAATCACACCGCACACCCTGACCCGCATCGGCGAGATCGAAGCCGAGCTCGCCAAGGTGCGGGCGCAGGGCTACGCGCTCAACGACCAGGAGCGCATGGAGGGCATCGTCGGCACCGCGGTGCCTGTCATCGATGCCAAGGGCATAGTCATCGCCGCCGTGGGCGTGCAGGGCCCGCTGCCGCGCCTCACGCTCAAGGCCTGCGAGCGCCACGTGGCGCGCATGCGCCAGGCGGCGGACCGCATCGCCCGCGTCTGGTTCGGCTGAGCGAACGGCAGACCCGGCAACTTCTCGGTGAGCGCCTCAGAACAGCACGTAGTAGCCGAGCCAGTACACCGGCCAGATCACCGACCACACTGCGCCTTTCGCCAGGCTCACCACGCAGGCCCCGCCGGCGCAGTGATGCAGGCGGATGAAGGCCTGGAACAGGAACGCGTGCAGGGCGATGATCACATAGATGGCGAGCAGCGTCGGGTGCCGAGCCATCGACTTTCGCCAACGGGATGCCATGCCGCGCCAGCCCTTCCCTCCGCCGGCTGAAGCAACGATAGCCGCGCAGCGTCAGCGCGTGAAGCCCAGCTGCATGCTCGCCGCGCGCGGCCGCCGGCGCCGCGGCGGCTGGGCGAGCTTGGCGTGCACCATGCCCACGAACGGCCCGACGAAGGAGGCGAGCATGCCGATCACGACGACCGGCGTCTCCTGCCCGGCCAGCGGCTCCAGCATTCCGCCGAGCACAATCGTCGCCAGCAGGCCGGCGAAGAACCCCAGGAGATAGGCAATCGCGCTGCGCGCCCGGCCCGGCTTCGCTCTGCTCAGTGTCAGGTAGGCCGGCAGCGCAGCCGTCATGGCGACGACGATCACCACCGCGGCCGGCGCGAGATCGGAGAGGAGGATCGAGTTCTTCATGTTGTACATCGTGCGCGACATCGAGACTGACGCTCGACATCCCAGTATGCTGCAATCTTGGTGATCGCGAGGCTAAGGCTGATGGTTGCTTCGACACCCTTCTGGTGGGAGGCCGCGCCGCCGGTCGCGCTGCCCTCGAGAGACGTGCTTCCAAGGTGCGACGTCGTCATCGTCGGCGCCGGCTACACGGGGCTCAGCGCCGGTCTCACCTTGGCGCGCGCAGGCCGGCACGTGCAGATCTTCGACAAGCTGAGGCCAGGCGAGGGCGCTTCGACCCGCAACGGCGGCATCGCCAGCGGCAACCTGCGGCCGAGTTACAGCCAGATGGTCGCCAAGTTCGGCGCGGACCGCGCCGACGCGCTGCAGCTCGAGGCCAAGGCCGCGCGCGAGGACTTGGCCGACTTCATCCGGGCTGAAGGCATCGACTGCGATTTCCAACTGACCGGCCGCTTCACCGGCGCCGCCAACGCCTCCGAGTACGACGGCCTGGCGCGCGATGCCGACACCCTGCGCACGAAGCTCGGCATCGAGGCCCATGCGGTGCCTCGGTCGGAGCAGCGCGGCGTCCTTGGCACCGACTTCTACTGCGGCGGCATGGTGCGCGCCGACATCGGCGGCCTGCATCCGGCGAAGTTTCACCGCGGCATGCTCGAAGCGGCCGAGAAATCCGGCGCCATCGTGCACGGGCAGACGGCGGTGCTCGGCTTCACGCCAAAGAATGGCGGCTTCGAGGTCGAGACCCAACGCGGGCGCGTGCAGACCGACCACGTCCTCGTCGGCACCAACGGCTACGCCGACAGCTCCGACCGCTGGCTGCGGCGCCGGCTCGTGCCCGTCCGCAGCCGCATAATCGCCACCGCCCCGCTCTCCAACAACCTGATGTCCGAGCTGATGCCCAAGGGCGTCATGTGCTCCGAGACGCGAAAGCTGCACTACTACTACCGCCCCTCCCCCGACCGTACGCGCATCCTGTTCGGCGGCCGCGACGGCACCATTGCCGGCGAGCCGGCCTGGCCCACCGACAGCCTCAAGCGCGCGCTCGCCGACATCTTCCCCGTGCTCGAGGGCGTCGACATCACGCACAGCTGGTACGGCAACGTCGCCATGAACCGCGACATGATCCCGCGCATCTTCTCGCGCGACGGCATGCGCTACGCGTCCGGCTACTGCGGCTCGGGCGTGGTGTGGGCGCGCTGGGCCGGCCAAAAGGCCGCCTGGCAGATCCTCGCCGACGAGCGGGGCACCTCCGCGCTCGATTTCCGCCCGCCGCCCGCCATCCCGCTTTTCAACGGCAAGCCCTGGTTCCTGCCCGCCGTCTTCGCCTGGCTCACCCTGCAGGACCGGATCGGACGCGCCCGCCGCGGCTAGCTTCCACTTGCGCCGGCCCTGCAAACGGCCGAACCTCGCATCGCCATGCCAGCACCTTGGGGGAGGCAATGAGAAGCGCGTTTACCGGCCTGCGCGTCCTCGATTTCACCACCACCATTGCGGGGCCGCATTGCACCCGGCTGCTGGCCGATCTCGGCGCCGAGGTCATCAAGATCGAGTCCCCCGACGGCGACATGATGCGCACACGCCCGCCGCTGCGCGATGGCGCCAGCTCCTACTTCGGTCTGCTCAATGCGGGCAAGAAGAGCGTCGTGCTCGACCTGAAGGATGCCCGCGCCGTGGAGGCGGCACGCCGACTTGCCGGCGGCGTCGACATCCTGGTCGAGAACTATCGCCCGGGCGTCATGCGGCGCCTCGGGCTCGACTACGCAAGGCTCGGCGTCGCCAATCCGCGCCTCATCTACTGCTCGATCTCCGGCTACGGCCAGACCGGTCCGTCAGCCGATCTTCCCGCCTACGCGCCCGTGGTCCATGCCACCTCGGGCTTCGATCTCGCCAACCTCGCCTACCAGGCCGGCCGGCAGCGTCCGGACTACTGCGGCGTCTACGTCGCCGACGTCGTGGCCGGCACCTACGCCTTCGGCGCCATCGCCTCGGCGCTGCACCAGCGCCATGCCACCGGCAAGGGCCAGCACCTCGACGTCTCCATGCTCGAGAGCATGCTGAGCATCACGCTCGGCGAGACGCAGGCCGCCCAGTTCGAGGTGCCGCCACAGCCGGCGCGGCCGATCTTCGGGCCCGTAGCGACTGCCGACGGCTACATCTGCATGGCCGTGGCCAGCGAACGCACCTTCCAGGGGATGGCCACGGCGGCAGGCCGCAAGGACTGGATCACGGATCGCCGCTTTGCCAAGTATCTCGACCGCCGCGCCAACTGGGGCGAGCTGATGGACGAGTTCGAGGTCTGGTCCAAGACCGTCCCCAGCGCCGAGTGCCTGCGCGTGCTCGACCGCAACTCGGTTCCGGCGGCCGCCTATCGCACGGTGCGCGAGGCCATGGCCGACCCGCAGCTGGCGCACCGCGGCGCCTTCAGCGAGGTGCGCGACGCCGGCGGCTCGTTCAAGGTGCTCAACCCGCCGTTCCGCATGTCGGCGTCGGCGACCGCCGCCGGGCCGCATGCGCCGGCGCTCGGCGAGCACACCCGCGAGGTACTAGGCGCGCTGGGCCTCTCGGCAACCGAGATCGCGTCGCCCTGAGCCCGCTGCAAATGTCTCCGTCCGGTGCCAATTCCGCTGGTTGAATATCGACGGCCACGGCGGCGTCAGTGCTGTCCCGGCGAGCGGTTTGGTTAGTCGGGGATCAAACCGCCATCGACGTTGAAGGACTGGCCGGTGATGTTGCGGGCGCCGGGCGAGGCCAGGAACACCACCATGTCGGCGATGTCCTCGGGCTCGTTGGCGCGCTTGAGGGGCACGGTCTCGACCATGCGCGCCTCGATCTCCTCGGCGCTCTTGCCCTCCTTCTCCGACATCACGCGCACGATTTCACCGAACAGGGCAGTGCGCACGATGCCCGGGCATACGGCGTTGACGTTGAGATTGTGCCGTCCCAGCTGTTGCGCCGCCGTCTTGGTCAGGCTGATCACGGCGCCCTTGCTCGCCGCGTAGATGGCGTTCGACGTGCCGGGGAAACCTTTGCCAGCGACCGAGGCGATGTTGATGATGCGCCCGCTGCGGCGCGGGATCATCTCGCGGGCCACCCGCTGCAGGCAGAAGAACACGCCCTTGGAATTGACGCGGTGGATGCGGTCCCAGTCCTCCTCCGTCAAATCCATAATGTAGGCGCGGCGCGTCACGCCGGCGTTGTTGACGAGGATGTCGATCCTGCCGAACGCGGCGACGGTCTCCGTCACCATGCGGTCGATGTCGGCAACGCTCCCCATGTCGGCCTGGATCGCCAGGCCCTTCGGCCCCGCCGCCGTTGCGGTCGCGGCCACCTGCCGCGCGCCATCGCCGTTGATGTCGACGGCGACGACGTTGGCGCCCGCTGCCGCCAAAGCCAGCGCCGAGGCTTTGCCGATGCCCTGGCCGGCGCCGGTCACCACGGCAATCTGATTGGATAGAGTCACCTCCGCATCCTCCCCTTTGGACTTCTCGTGCGGTCATCGTGCGCGGCAGCGACCAACGGGGCAAGCGCGAATTCTCTGCCTCGATTGTGTCGCTGCCCCAAGGGGTTAACCATGCAAACCCGCTAGGGGTTTGCTGCCACATTTCACCATGCCACCAAGCATCCGGGCGGGGCAAACCTTAAATCGGGATGCCATGCAAAGACGTGAAAGGATGCCGGAACCCGCGCACAACGTGCTGCTGCTGCTGGGGATGGCGGCTGTCTCCTGGGCGGCTATTGGCCTTGCCGGCGCGGCACTCTGGCCTCGTCAGTCCGACGTCCAGCCTGTCGGCAGCCAACCTCTTGCGGTTCACGATTACCCGAGGCCACCGGCAGCGGCTCATGGCCACCATAGTGCCATTGCCGCCGCCGACGTGGGCAAGAGGCGCACGACCGCAAAGCAGGCGGTCCGCCAAAAGACCAAGGTAGCAACGAAGCGGCGGAGGGGCCCCTCCTTCGCCGCCCGGGTCTTCTCTGCGAGCATCAACTGACTGGGTCGGCGGCCGTGCGGCGCCGCCGACCATAGCAACGCTCGAGCTCTCGGCTAGCTCTCCTCGGGCGGCTTGACGTGCCGGAAGGCCCAGAGCAGGGCCAGGTCGTAGGCGATCTTGAGGGCGCCGCAGATGATCAGCGGCCAGGCCTGGTGGCCCGCAGCGAACATGGCGCCGGCGAGCGCGGGGCTTGCCGCCGCCGCCAGGCTGCGGGGCACCGAGGTGAAGCTCGCCGCCGCCGCGCGCTCCGGCGGCGTCACCACGGCCATGACGTAGGAGGAGCGCGTCGGCACGTCCATCTGCGACAGCGCCGCCCGCACGAGCAGCAGGGCCAGTGCGACCTCGACGCTCGGCGCGACAGCAGCCAGGATCAGCGCGAGGCTCGAGGGGATGTGCGTGTAGACCATGGTGTTGACGAGGCCGATGCGCCGCGACAGCCATGCGGCCACGGGGAACGAGAACGCCGCAAACACGCCCGACCAGAAGAAGAACAGCGCGGCGGTCGCCAGCGACAGGCCGAACCTCTCGAACAGCCACAACGCCAGCAGCGACTGCACGGCAAAGCCGCCGGCGAACGCGTCGATGCTGAACAGCGCCGCCAGCTTGTAGACAATGCGACGCGAGGGACCGAGTGCGCTGTGCGCAGACTTGCCGCTCGGCTTGCTTGTCGCGCGCAGGTCGGATGCGCGCGTAGAGGATGCCGCCGGCGATGCCGAGCAGCGCGTAGAGAACGAACATGGCCTTGAGGGCCGTCAGCTGGTCGACACCGAACCTGGCAACGAGCTCTGGGCTAGCGGCGGCGAGCGAGCCAACCGCCGCCGCGAGCGCACCGATCAGGCTGTAGCGCGCGAAGATGGCCGTGCGGCTCGCATCCGGCGCCGCGCGGGCCAGCAGGGCATGCTCGAGCGGGACGAAGATGCTCACGCTTCCGGCCGAGGGGTTGGTGGTGCCGGCCAGCGCGATGATCAGGATCACGGCATAGGTGCTGGAGAGAGCAAACAGGATGCCGGTTGCCACCATCAGGCCCGAGGCCGCGATCAGCAGATGACGCTGGTCGAGCCGCGCGCCCATCAGGCCGATGCCGAGCGTCATGAGGGCAGAGCCCAGCAGCGCGAAGGTTGCGACCACGCCGACCTCGATGGGCCCGAGCCCGATCGCGGTCAGATACACCGGCAGCAGCACGGCAACGAAGCCGTCGCCGAAGTCGCGCAGCGCACGCGCGCAATAGAGGTAGGTGGCGTCGCCGGCCGGGCGGTCAGCGGCCGCGGCTTCACGCTTGTGGCTCGGGGGATGGAGGGTGGTCATGCGATCGCCCACGCTGGCTCCGCCCGGAGGTCGGCGGAGCATGGACGCGATCGTTGGGCTGGCGCCTCACGGGGTCATCGCGGACAACCCCTTGCGCGCCTTATGCCACCCGTGCCGCCGCCAGGCAAGATTCCACACCGGCACCCGCTACTTCTGCTTCGGTGCTGCGCCCGCATTGGCGATGACAGCCGCCCTGCATGCGGGGGCCAGCTTGTCGAGGTTGTCGGTCAGGCACTTCTTGACGCGCCCGCCGCCGGGCATGACGCCCGCGCAGTATTTCTTGTAGTCGGGCGTGCACGCTTCCCGCGCCTCCTTCAAATCCTGCGCCCCGGCGGGCGGGCCGAGGCTGACGCCGGCGAGGGCGATTGCGAGCAGGCTGCGCTGGATCATCTCGGTCTGCCTCTACTCTCGAGAGTTGTGCGCCTCAGGAGCCCGCAAGCGACCACAGGAGCGCGATGAAGCTGCCGGCAAGGAGGGCGGCGAGCGGAAGGATGAGCTGGGCCATCTCGAGTCCTTTTGTCAGGTTGTGGGAAGGGGAGCCGGCCCCGGCGTGATAGGCGTCACCCGGCTCGCTCCAAGCGCGATCTCACCAGCAGTGACGCACGGTGCGGTAGACGTAGTGGTCGCCCACCCATATGCGCGCCCTGCGCGTGACGCAGGCAGGACCGATCGTCACCACCCGCGCCGGCGCCACGTAGATGCGCGGGGCCGGCGCGATATAGGCAGGCCGCCGGTAGATGTCGACGTCGAGATCGGCGGCATGCGCTGCCGGCGACGTGGTCGCGACAAGCCCGGCGGCTGCGACGGCCGTGCCGGCTAGCGAGTGCACGATGCGCTGAATGTGCATGGTTCTAGCTCCTTCGTTGCGATGGCTTCCAGGCGCCATCGCAGTTGATACGGAGCGCCGGGGCGTTTCCCTCGCATCACTTCGCGCGGATGCCGCGCGTCAGGTCGCGCCGCCCCTCGGGCGACATTTGCGGCAGCGCCTCCAGGAACGCGTCGATGGCGACATCGCCGATCCTGATGCGCTTGTCGCGCGCCTCCGCCACCGCCGCGCGCAATGCTCCGGCATCGACTGGGGTTTGCAACAGCAGGCGACCGGCGGCGACCAGCGCGCGCTCGTATTCGGCTTGACTATCATTGAGCTGGCGCTCCCTGGCTTTGAATATCCGCCGCAGGATGTCAGCGTCTGCCGCGGGCAGGCGGCGCGCCACACGCTCGATCAGCTGCGGCGGACCCGCCATGAGATACGGCAGCCGCATTCCCTCCAGCCAGCGCGTGACCATGAACGCGCCGAGGAGGACATTGAGACACAGCGAGGCGAGCAGCAGGCCGCGTAGCCAACCGGGCGACAGCGATCTCATTGCAGGCTCCAGTCCGCGGCCATCGAGCCGCTGTCCAGGATCATGCCCAACACCATCGGCTCCTGCGCCTCGCCGGAGGGGAGCGCCATGGCCAGCGAGATGCCGATCAGCGCCGAGCACGCCACGCTCATGGCCGGCACGAACCAGCCCGGAAAATCCCACCGCCGGCGAGTGCCGCGCTCGGCCTCGGCCGCCACCCGCAGCACGACGGCGTGGACGGCATGGCGAGCGCGCTCAGGCGACACGTCGGGAGGCGCGGCCATCAGCGCATCGAGCCGTCGCGCATCCTCCAGGATCGCCATGCCCTGCTGTGTCGCGGCGAGCGCACGGGCCGCGTTCTGCTCAGCCGGCGGCCATCGCCCGAGGTCGCCGCCCCAGGTCCCGGCCAGCTTGCGAAATTGCTCCAAGGTCATCGGCACCTCCCATCTGCGGGCACGGTCTTCTCTACGTGTTGTTTGAGGGCGGCGCGGGCACGCGTCAGCAGCGACTCGAATGCCTTCTCCGAGATGCCCATGGCCGCTGCCGCCTCCCTGCCGCTGAGGCCTTCCATGTGAAACAGCGCGATGGCTGCCCGCTGCCGCTCGGGCAATGCCGACATCGCAGCCGACACCGTCCGCGCTTCCTCGTCGGCGATCAGCAGCGCCACCGGCTCTGGGTCGGATGACGCCACTTCGCCGGCGTCCTCGATCGGACGATGAGCCGGGCGGCGCCGGCGATCGATCGCCAGGTTGAGGACGATGCGATAGAGCCAGGTCGTGAATCGGCCGGACGCGGGGTCGAAGGACTGCGACCGGGTCCACACCCGCAGGAACGCCTCCTGTCCGATGTCGTCCGCCTCGGCATTGCCGGCAACCCGCTCCGCGAGCCGGATCGCGCGGGCCATATGCCGCTCGGCCAGCATGCGGAAGGCCCGCTGGTCGCGCACAGCGACCAGCGCCATGAGCGCCTCATCGGTCTCGCTCCCGGCCATCGGGCGCCCTGTCAAGCCACGCCAACACGGACTATACGCGCCGCCGGAGGATTTCCTTCGCGGGCTGCGAGGGATTTGGCGGCGCCGGACGTAGTGGTTGCATCGCGCGCCACCGGAGTTACCCATGTCCGAGCTGCAACTGCTGGCCCAGACCTATCCCAAGGGCGCGTTCTTGGCCGTCGCACTGCTGTTCATCGCCATGGAGCTTCTCTACGCCCGCCTCGCAGCCCACGACCAAGGGCACGACCTCGCGGAGACCGCCGCCTCCATCGGCGTCGCGATCGGCGACCTCGCGGTCCGCCTCCTCACCAGCGGGCTCGCCGCCGTCCCATTCCTCGCCGTCTACCAGCACCGTCTATTCGACATGCCCCTCGACCGCGCGTGGGCCTGGGTCACGCTCTTCCTGGGCGTGGAGCTCTGCTACTACGCCTTTCACCGCGCCTCGCATCGCGTGCGCTGGCTGTGGGCGACGCACGCGGTGCACCACTCGGCGACGCGCTTCAACCTGTCGGCGGCCATCCGTCTCGGCTGGACCGGCACCATAAGCGGCGCCTTCGTGTTCTTCCTGCCGCTCGCCCTCATCGGCTTTCATCCCGTGGCGATCGCGGCGGTGATGGGGCTCGGCCTGCTCTACCAGTTCTTCCTGCACACGGCCTTCCCCGTCAGCCTCGGACTGCTCGAGTGGGTGCTCAACACGCCGGCACACCACCGTGTGCACCACGCCTGCAACGATCCCTGCCTCGACAAGAACTACGGCAACGTCCTGATCGTCTTCGACCGCCTGTTCGGCACCTGCGCCGCCCCGCCCGTCGGTGAGCAACTGCGTTTTGGCCTCAAGGACCGCTCGCCAAGCCTCAATCCCCTGCGCATCGCGTTCGGCGAATGGAGCCGTCTCGCCCGCGACGCCGGCGCAGCGCGAGGGATGGCGGCGAAGCTCAAAGTGCTCTTCGGCGCCCCGTAAGGCTCCGGCGGCGGACCGATGCCGGACAAGCTGGGCTGCGATGCTCCGCCTCGCGGCTTGCCCACAATATTGCCCCGCCATGAACACACAACGGCTCGATTCGTACGGGACATCATGTGGTTGGTGCGCACGCCCAAACCACGGGAACATACGCCGGTATGGCGAGGAGTGCAGAAGAGTCTGCCAGGCGCGTCCTGATCGTAGGTCCGCGGTTCAGTATCAAGCCGAGCGACGCCCTCTGGAGCGGCGGCCGCAGCGGGCTGATGTTCTATTCGTTCGGGCGTCGGCTCGCGAACGGGTTCACCCGCAACGGACACTTCGCCTTCGCGCTCGACGATCGCGAATGCCGCAGGCAGATGCTGGGCTGCCGCACGGCCGGCACATGGCTCGCCGACCGCCGGCTCCTGCAAGTCGCCCAGGAGCTGCGCCCAGACCTGATCTGCCTGCATCATTGCGACCTGATCTCACCCGGCGCAATGCGCCAGATCCGCGAGCTCCTGCCGCAGACCCGCATCGCCGTCGTCTACTACGACAACATATTCGAGCCCGCCTCCGCCGCTCGCTTTCGCCGGTTCCTGGAGACTGCCGACTTCGCTTTCGCCACCACCGGGGGCGCCTCGCTCGCCGAGTTCGCGGACGCCTGCCCGGTCGCCTTCATCCCAAACCCGGTCGACTTGTCGATCGACAACGCCAGCGCCTTCGCCGTGGCGCGCAAGACCATCGACGTCTTCTGCGCGGCCGGCGTCTCCGGCGAGGCCAACCGCTGGGACCTGATCGACGAGCTGGTGCGCCACAAACCCGGACTGCGATACGCGCTCTACGGCCGCAACAAGCAGAACCGCCTCTACGGCGATGCCTACTATCGTGTGATCAGCCAATCCAAGATCGGCCTCAACTTCAACCGCGAGGAGGGCGACCTCTACGCCTCCGACCGCATGGCGCAGTACCTCGGCAATGGCATCCTGCTCGCCACCTCGCGCCGCTCGGGCTATCAGGCCTATTTCGGCGACGACGAGATGCTGTTCTTCGACGACGCCGAGGAACTGGCCGACCGCGTCGGCTGGGCGCTGACTTCGGACCGACGCTGGCGCGGCATGGCCGAGCGGGCGCGCGCCAACGCGACCGCCACGATGAGCGGCGAGCTCGTCACCCGGTTCATCCTCGACATGACGCTCGGCCGCGGCGCGCCCCAGGACTGGAAGTTCGGCGATCAGATCTACCTGCGGCCCACCCGCAAGCGCGCCAACGCCCGCCCCGAGGCACTCGCGCCCGGCACGGCCCTCGTCCCGCAATACTCCTGACCCCCCACCGCGCCCGCCGCGTCAATCCCGGCGCCGTGAGCGCGCGATAGCGCGCGCGCTGAGGAAGGCCGGGACCCAGTCCACCTGTCCTTGGTTATCTTCCACGTGCCTGGATCCCGGCCGGTCCCCGCTCATGCCTGGCGGCATTCGCGGCGCCGGGATGACGCCATGCCCCTTCCTCAGTGTCCCCCGGCGCCCGGAAACGTGATCGCGGGCGCGATGGGCTCGGCGTCGAGGCGCACGACGATGCCGTCGAGCTCCGGTTTGGGAGCTGGGTACTCCTTCATCACGTAGGGGTCATGCCCCGGCACGATGTGGCGCGGGCTCGGCGCCAGCCGTTCCAGCGTGCGGAAGGCGTCCAGCATCTGGCCGATATGGAACGCCGTGGAGAAGGGCCGATTGGTGATCATGTTCTCGTAGTAGTGGGTGGCGTCGGAGGCGAGCACCAGCCAACCCCGCCTGGTGTGGACCCGCACCGACTGCAGGCCGTCGGAATGGCCCCAGGTCGGGTGCAGCGTGATGCCCGGCGCGATCTCGACCTCGCCCGCATGCATCTCCACGCGGCCCTTGAAGTTGAGGCGCACCATGCCGACCACGTCCTCGACATGGAAACTGTGGCCGATGCGCGGATAGCGCATGTACCTGCCGGTGGCGTAGGCCATCTCGCGCTCCTGCAGGTGGAAGCGCGCGTTGGGGAGCTTGTGGAAGTTGCCGACGTGGTCGTAGTGCATGTGGGACAGGATCACGTCGCGCACTGCGCCCGCGTCCACGCCCAGCAGCGACAGGCTGTCGATGGGACAGCGCAGGAAGGTGCGCTTCCTCTCCTTGGCCATCTCCGCCGTGAAGCCCGTGTCGATCACGTAGGCGCCCGCCGGGCCCACGGCGACCCACACGTAGTAGTCCATCGGCATCGGTAGATCGTGCGGATCGCCGCCGATGAAGTGGTCGCGGCGTTTGGCATCGCGCGTGGCGTAGCGCAACGCGTAGACCTCGTATTGCGGCAGTCCCGTCGGCATCGGCGGCATCCCCTGGGTGTCTCTCGGCTATTTGTCTTGCTTGTGTCGATTAACGCATCGAAAGGGCGCGCAGCAAAGCGCCCAAAAACGCGCGCCTGCCAATTGCCAAACACGATCCTCGACCGCTGCGCCAGGCTGATGCAGTAGGGCGCAATAGGCGTCAGCCGTATTGCGCCGATGGACCGGCGACGCGCAGATGGCGCAATACGCTTCGCTATTGCGCCCTACGCCCTGCCGCCATAGCGCTTGGCCACATACTCCTCGACGATCGCCTTGAACTCGGCGGCGATGTTGGGTCCGCGCAAGGTCATCGCCTTCTTGCCGTCGATGAAGACGGGTGCCGACGGCGCCTCGCCGGTGCCGGGCAGCGAGATGCCGATGTCGGCGTGCTTGGATTCGCCGGGGCCGTTGACGATGCAGCCCATGACCGCGAGGTTGAGGCTCTCCACGCCCGGATATTTCCCGCGCCACACGCCCATGCGCTCGCGCACGTGCGCCTGGATGTCGCTCGCCAGCTCCTGGAACACCGTCGAGGTGGTGCGGCCGCAGCCGGGGCAGGCGGCGACGATAGGCACGAACGAGCGCAGCCCCATGGTCTGCAGGATCTCCTGCGCCACCCGCACCTCCTGCGTGCGGTCGCCGCCGGGCTCGGGGGTCAGCGATACGCGGATGGTGTCGCCGATCCCCTGCTGCAGCAGGATGCCCATTGCGGCGGTGGAGGCGACGATGCCCTTGGAGCCCATGCCGGCCTCGGTAAGTCCGAGGTGCAGGGCGTAGCGGCAGCGCGCCGCCAGCATCGTGTAGACGGCGACCAGGTCTTGCACGGCGCTGACCTTGGCCGAGATGATGATCTTGTCGGCGCCCATCCCCAGCTCCCCCGCGCGCTCGGCCGAGAGGATGCCGGACAGCACGATCGCCTCGTGCATGACGGCGCGGGCATCCTTGGGCGTCGCCGAGCTCGCGTTCTCGTCCATCAGGCGGGTCAGCAGCTCCTGGTCGAGGCTGCCCCAGTTGACCCCAATGCGCACCGGCTTGTCGCGTCTCAGCGCCTCCTCGATGATGGCGGAGAACTGGACGTCGCGCTTGGCCTTGAAGCCGACGTTGCCGGGGTTGATGCGGTACTTGTCGAGCGCCTCGGCGCAGGCGGGGTTCTGGGCGAGCAGGGTGTGGCCGTTGTAGTGGAAGTCGCCGACCAGCGGCACGGGCACGCCCATCTTCGCCAGTCGGTCGCGGATGTGCGGCACGGCCTTGGCCGACTCGTCGCGGTCCACGGTAATGCGCACGATCTCCGAGCCGGCGCGGGCCAGCGCCGCGCACTGGCGGGCTGTCGCGTCCGCGTCGGCCGTATCCGTGTTGGTCATCGACTGCACGACGATCGGCGCGTCGCCGCCAATGGCGACGCCACCGACCTCGACGGGGATGGACGGCCGGCGCGGGGCGAGGGGGCTGGTCATGGCCTCACTGCTACAAGAGTCGTTTGCCGCACCTTAGCATGCCCTTCGCGACAGCTCCGCATAGGCGCCAGCCGGCCCGATCGGCATTGTGTCGCTGGCGGACAAGCAGCCGCGGCCGGTTGCGGCCCCGGCTTCGCCCCAATCTTGCGCTCAGCATGGCTGCCGGGAATTTTTGCGGGGTTCCATGCGCTGGCTGATCAAGGTTTTCGTCCTCCTCGTCATGCCGCTCGGCCTCGCTTATCTCGTGTGGCCGGTGCATGCCGCGCTCGAGATCCGCGAGGCGATGGCCGCCGGCGACACCGCCGCGCTCAACCGCAAGATCGACTGGCCGGCGTTGCGCACCTCCCTCAAGTCGTCGATCACGCCCGAGACCCTCGCTCGCCTCTCCCAGGAGCCCGACGCGCCCAAGCCATCGATGTGGCAGCGCATCAAGGCGGCCGTGGCGCCCAGCATGGCCGACACCGTCATCGACCGCTACGTGACGCCAGAGAACCTGCCTGTTCTGCTCGGCTATCGCCGCATCTATCGCGGCACGGTGCAGCCCGCGATCGGCCCCAAGGAGCCGCCGACAGTGCTGGCCGGCACGTGGCTGTCCGGCGGCTCGATCGACCGGTTCGCAAGCTTCTGGTCCAGGGTCCGCAGCGCAACCTTCCAGTCGCCCTCCCGCTTCGTGCTCGAGGTGGAGGACAAGCATCGCCCCGACCGGCGCTACGTCGGCACGCTGGAGCTCAGGGGCTGGGAGTGGAAGCTGACCGGCCTCACCGTTGCCGGCGCCGGCCTCTGAGCCGCACTGTCGCACTGCGCCGGGTCTCAACGCCGACTGCCGGGGCTCCCTCGATGCGCAAATCCCTGCTTCTGGTCGCTCCCCCGGTGCTGCTCGCGCTCGGCTATGCGGCGTGGCCCGCCTGGTCGGCGTGGCAACTGCGCGCGGCCGTCAAGGCGCGCGATATTCAGGGCATCGAGCGCAGGGTCGACTGGCCGCAGCTGCGTGCCAACCTCAAGCGCACGATCGCCGCCAACCTGCAGGACGACACCAAGAGCCCCGACGCGGGCTTCTTCGGCAAGGCCGTCAAGCGCACGCTCGGGCCGCTCGTCGCCAATCGCGTGATCGATGCCGCCGTCACCCCGCGCACGCTGGCACGCGTTCTCGCCGGGCGGCTCGATGCGGTCGAGATGGCGCGCGATGCCACCGTTGGGAGCGAGGGCGCGGGCGATGCCGAGGCGAGCAACGATCCGCTGTCGCCCCGGCGGCTGCGCTGGGCGTTCTTCGAATCGCCGGCCCGCTTCCGCATCGAGGTGGCCGACCGCACGGAGCCGGGCAAGCGCGTGGTCAGCATCTTCGCGCTGCAAGGCGCGAGTTGGAAGCTCGTGGACGTGTACTACCGCACGTTGACCTGAGGCGCCTCTACCTGGGCAGCGAGATCATCGCGGAGACGGCGTCTCCGAGGCTCGTTGCGGTCTCGGGCACGAGGGCCAGCAGGCCGACCACCGCCGCTGCAACGACGAGGAACGGTCCTATCCCGGACGGCTTGCTCTGCGCGCGGCGGCTACGCTTGTAAGTCGCGGCCATGACGCTCTTACCCCTGTTCTCCTACCCGGTGGGCATGAGCCACCGTTGCGCAGCGTAGCGGCCACGCCTGAAATCTGCGTTAAGCTTTGTGCGGATATTGTGTGCAACATCGTACAAAACAATCAATGCTTGCAGGGCAAACTCGGGACAAAATTGAGATATGCGCAGCCCGTCAGCGACGCGGCTTCTCGACCAACCTCGCCGCCTCGGCATCCTCGCCCAGGGCGCGCTCGCGCAGCCCTTCGACGACACCGGCGCGGTCGCGGTCCTCCCGGTTCTGGCTCATCTTGACCTTGGCCTCGAGGCGCGTGATCTCGAGCTTGAGCCCGATGATGCCGCGCGCCATCACGGCCATGTAGCTCTCGGGTGCGTCCGAGGTCGCCCAGCGTGCGGCGTAGGGCGCCTCCTGCTGGTCGCTCAGGTCCGAGACGTGCGCCAGCAGCCAGGCCTGGTCCTGCACCACCTCCAGCCGTCCGTAGGCGTGCACCACGGCATAGTTCCAGGTCGGCACCGCCTTACCGTGCTCGGCCTTGGAGGGATACCAGCCGGGACGCACGTAGGCCTCGGCCCCCTGGAAGATCATGAGGGCGTCGACGTCCCCGGAGAGCGTCTTCCACTGCGGATTGGGGCGCGCGAGATGGCATTCGATGCGCCCGAACCCGCCGGCGCCGTCGGTCTTGAGCACGGTCGGCAGGTGCGTCGCGGTGAGCCCGTCGCTACCCATGGTCACAAGCACCGCAAACGGGCGTGCCCGCATCAGCGCGTGTGCCTCGCCGACATCCTCGACCTTGAACTGCGGGGGTGTGTACATCTCTGCCTCCGGCTGTCCCTCACGCGGGGGAGAGGTAGGACACCCGTCAGCGTTTGACAATCAGGGCGTCGACCACCGAGACGCCCTTGCCGCGCTCGTGCACCAGCACCGGGTTGAGATCGATCTCGGCGATTGCGTCGGCGTGGTCGGCGGCGAATTGCGACAGGCGCACCATCATCTCGGCGAGAGCGTCAGTATCGGCCGGCGGGGCGCCACGGTGGGCCCCGAGCAGGGTCGCGCCCTGGAGTCGGGCAATGAGCTCGCGCGCCTCGCCGTGGCCCAGCGGCACAGGCGCCAGCGCCACGTCCTTCAGCACCTCCACCGCGACGCCGCCGAGACCCACCATCAGCATCGGGCCGAAGGTGGCGTCGCGCTTGACGCCGAGGATCACCTCGCGGCCCGGCGGCGCCATCGGCTGTACCAGCACGCCGAGGATACGGGCGCCAGGCGCATAGCGCAGCGCGCCTTCCAGCACGCGCTCGTAGGCGGCGCGCACGTCGCCGGCCGAGCGCAAGTTGAGAGCCACCGCGCCTGCATCCGTCTTGTGCAGCACGTCGGGCGACTGCACCTTGAGCGCCACGGCGCCGCCGATTGCCTTCGCGGCGGCGACGGCCTCCCCGGCCGAGCCCGCAAGCGTGCCGAGGCCGTCCGCCCCGATGCCGTAGGCGGCGAGGATCGGCCGGGCCTCCCACTCCGTGAGCGCGGGGCCGGCGGCGGCCA
>JBGGME010000144.1:0-15106 GCA_041288195.1 Hyphomicrobiaceae bacterium | reverse complement strand
GAGCGAGTTGGTGAAGTAGACGCGCTTGCCGTCGCGGCTGACCTCCACCATCTGTGGCCCGCCGCTGAGCGCCGCGCCCTTGGCCGCGGGATGGGTGGCGCGCGAGACGATGCCGCCGATCCTGACCTTGCCGGTGAGCTTGGGATTGAAGGGATCGGAGACGTCATACTGCTGCAGGTCGCCCGTGCCCCAGCAGGCGACGTAGAGGTACTTGTCGTCCATGGAGAGGTCGATGTCGGTGACGAGCGGCGGCACGGCCTTGAAGCCCTTGAGCACGGGCGGCAGATCGTCCTCGCTCGCGGGCTCGGCGGGGATCTCGATCACCTTCTTGACGGCCCACTTGTCGCCGTCCTTGTACCAGGTCCAGATCGAGGACGAGAGGTTCTCCAGGCTGATCACGCAGTTGACGAAGCCGTAGGCCTTGGTGGGGTCGTGCGCAGGCCTCAGCTCGAACACCAGCTGGTACTTGTCGCCGAAGTCGATGGTCTGCAGGTGCTTCCTCTTGTGCAGGTCCCAGAAGTGCAGGCGGCGGCCGTATTTCGCTCCGAGCAGCACCTCCGGGATCAACCCGTTCTCGAAGGTGTCGGGCGTGCCCCACTCGCTGGTGACGAGCGTGTCGTGGCCGAGGTGCCACCAGGCATCGTAGGCGAAGTGCTGCGGGCCGCGGTCCATCTCCCACTGCCCGCGCACCTCGAAGGTCTCGTGATCCATCAGGAACACCCCGCCGGGCCCCTTGCCCTCGCGGTTGCCGAGCGCGGCGACGTAGATGCCCTCAGGGCCGCAATGGACAGTGTGCGGGCGCGTGTAGCCGGCCTTGTCGGCGACCTCCTCGGGCTCGATCACCTTGACGATCTTGGGCTTCTTCGGGTCGGGCTTGGTGTCGAGAATGTGGATGCGCGAGGATCGCAGGCCCGGCACCACGAGGTATCGTCGCTCGGCATGGGGGTGCGGCGCGTTCGGGCACAGGAGCAGGCGTTCCAGCCGAAGTGGTGCAGCTCGTCGCCGGCGTTGGGCATCTTGGTCGTGCCGACGATCTTGGAGTAGGTCTTGGACTTGGGATCGACGTCGACCACCGCAATCGCATCGGGCTTCTTGCGCTCCGGATCGAAGGCGGCAACGTAGGCGAGCTTTTCCGGTTTGGCCTTCATGGCCATGCGGGGCGAAGGGTAGAAACTGGGATCGGGCTTCCAGGCCATCACACGTCCTCCCTATTCGTTGATCAACAGGGCCACGAGCCCGCACCCGCCGAGCCCATCGAAATGCAGTCTACGCGCATAGCGCCGTCGCGGCGATGGGCTTGTGGTGGCCCGAGGATGGATGGTGCCACGCAGCTGCCGGACGTAGTGTGCCGGCCGGCATTGCCGGATCGACGACGGGGGCTGACTTGCGGGTGCTGCTGACGGGGGCGACCGGCCTGATCGGGCGCGCGGTGCTGGCGGGGCTAGCGGGCGAGGGGCACGATGTTGTCGCAATCGCGCGGGGCACCGGGGCGAGCCAATTGCTGCCGCAGGCGGCCCGCTGCATCGCGCTCGACATCGCCCAGGCGACCGAGCCCGTCCAGTGGCTGCCGCATCTCGCCGGCATCGATGCGGTCGTCAATTGCGCCGGCGTGCTGCAGGACGGCCCCCGCGACTCCACGGCCGGCGTGCACACCCGCGGGCCCGCCGCGCTGTTTGCGGCCTGCGAGCAGGCGGGCGTGCGGCGCGTGGTGCAGATGTCCGCCGTTGGCGTCGACCGCGATAGCGCTGTCACGGCCTTCGCCCGCAGCAAGCGCGCCGGCGACGAGGCATTGATGGCGCGCGATCTGGAGTGGGTGGTGTTGCGGCCGTCGGTGGTCGTGGGGCGGCACGCCTACGGCGGCAGCGCGCTGTTCCGGGGGCTCGCGGCGCTGCCGCTCGTGCCGCGCGTACGAGATACGGGGCCGATGCAGATCGTGCAGCTCGACGACCTCGTGCGGACCGTTTTGTTCTTCCTGCGAGCCGATGCGCCAACCCGCGTCGCTCTCGAGATCGTGGGGCCCGAGGCGCTGTCGCTCGATGAGGTGCTCGCCGCGTATCGGCGGTGGCTCGGCTTCGGCCGCCCGCGCTTCGTGTCCGTGCCGCGCTGGGCGGAGGCCACGGCGTTCCGGATCGGCGACCTCATCGGCCGTCTCGGCTGGCGCCCGCCGCTCAGATCCACCACCCGGGCCGAGATCGGACGCGGCGCAACCGGCGATCCGGGTCCCTGGCAGCGCCTCACCGGCATGGCGCCGCGCGCGCTCGGCGCCGCGCTCGCAGCCGAGCCCGCGTCCGTGCAGGAGCGCCGGTTCGCGCGGCTCTATTTCCTCAAGCCTGTGGTGCTGGCCACGCTATCGCTCTTTTGGATCGTGTCGGGACTCGTGACCTTGGGTCCGGGGTGGGAGGAGGGAGTGCGCCTCGTTCAGTCCACGATGTTCACTGCCGCCGCCCCGCTGGCCGCGGCGGGCGCCATCGCCGATCTGCTGATCGGCGTTGGCGTCGCGATCCGGCGCACGGCGAAGGTCGCGCTCCTCGCAGGCGTGGCACTCTCCGTCGGCTATCTTGGCCTCGCCACGGTGCTGCTGACGGGGCTGTGGACCGATCCGCTCGGCAGCTTGGTCAAGGTGCTGCCCATCATCGTGCTGCACCTGGTGGCGCTGGCGATCCTGGACGAGCGATGATGAGCGCCTATCTCGCCCTCAAATATCTGCACATCATCGGCGCCACCGTCCTGCTCGGCACCGGGGCTGGCATCGCCTTCTTCATGCTGCTGGCGCACCGCACCGGCGATGCGGCGGTCGTGGCCGCTGTCGCCCGCATCGTCGTGGTCGCCGATTTCGTGTTCACAGCTACCGCCGTCGCCGCGCAGCCGATCACCGGCGTCGCCTTGGCCTGGACCATGGGCTATGCGCTCGACGAAAGCTGGATCGTGCTGTCGGTGCTGCTCTACCTCGTCACGGGCGCTTTCTGGCTGCCGGTGGTGTGGATGCAGATGCGCATGCGCGACCTCGCCGCCGCTGCCGCGCGCGAGGGGGCGCCGCTGCCCGAGGCCTACCAGCGCCTGTTCCGTCTGTGGTTCGCTTCCGGCTTCCCCGCCTTCGCCGCCGTGCTCGGCATCTTCTGGCTGATGATGGCCAAGCCGCAGGTGTGGTAATGGCAGCGTTTCCCGCCCTCCGCGACAACTTGGCTCGGGCACGCTTGGCGCCAGATTCATGACACGGTTCCGGGCTCAACACTTGTGCGGGCGGGCGCCGGGGGGGACATGAGGGATGGGCCGCAGGTATTTGCCGTTCGTCGCGCTTTTCTGTTTGCCAATCGCTGGGCAGGCCGGCCCGCTAGAAGACGCGCTCAAGAAGCTCGACCCCGAAGAGAGGGCGCATCAGGCCTGCGCCATCAAGGGCCTCGACACGCTGCGCCGCGAGAAGCGGCTCCCGCAGGCGGACCGCATGAAGACCGGCGTGGCGGGTGCGGCAGTGTTCGACGGGGCGTCGGTGACGGCGAAGGGAGGGGCGGTGCGCGCCAAGGGCCGCTGGTACGCGCTCAAGTTCGTATGCAAAGTGACCGCCGACCAGATGAAGGCCACGTCCTTCAGCTACGAGCTCGGCAGCGAGATCCCCGAGTCGAAGTGGGAGGCGATGGGGCTATGGCGGTAGCGGTCCGCAACCGACGAGCTCTCGCACGGGCGCTCGGCGGCCAAAAAACAACGACTACTGGGCAGCGACCTGCTTTTCTGGCTAAGATAGGCTAGTTGACGTTTACGGCAGGGGAGGAGCCATGAGCGGTCGCAAGCCCGTGGAGGATTGGCTGACGGACTGGGACCATCTGGACCCCCGATGGGTCGAGGACCCGTTTCCGATCTGGGAGGACATCCGCGCCTCCAAGTGCCCCATCGCCCACACCGAGCGCTTCCGCGGTGCCTATCTGCCGACGCGCTACGAGGACGTGCGCAACATAGCCTACGACCCCGAGCATTTCTCCTCGCGGCAGGTGGTGGTGCGCGAGAACCAGATCGCCACCGGCGGCGGCGCGCCGCCCATAACCTCCGACCCGCCGCGGCATCGCGTGGCGCGCATGGTGCTGCTGCCGCCCTTCACGCCCCAGAACATCGACAAGCTGATCCCCAAGGCGCGCGCAGTCTGCAACGAGCTGATCGACGCCTTCATCGACAAGGGCCGCTGCGACGCGGCCGTCGACTATGCCCAGCACCTGCCCGTGCGCGTGATCGCGCACATGCTGGGCGTGCCCGACAGCGACGGCGACCGCTTCCGGCATTGGATTCATGAGATCCTCGAGGCCGGCACCAGCGACCAGTACGCGCTGGAGCGCGGGTTCGGCGAGCTGACGGACTACTTCGCAACGCACATGGCGGCCCGCCGCGCCAAGCCCGGCGACGACCTCATCAGCTACCTGCTCACCGCCCGCTATCCCGACGGCGAGCCGTTCAAGGACAAGCACATCCTGGGCACCCTGCGGCTGCTGCTGGTGGCCGGCATCGACACCACCTGGAGCGGCATCGGCGCCTCGCTGTGGCATCTCGCCAAGACGCCGGCCGACCGCCGCCGGCTGGTCGCGGAGCCCGAGCTGATTCCGACCGCCATCGAGGAGTTCCTGCGCGCCTACGCTCCCGTGACGATGGGTCGCCTGATTGCCAAGGACACCACGATCAACGGCTGCACCTTTAGGGAGGGCGAGATGATCATGCTCTCCTTCCCGGCCGCCAACCGCGATCCCGCCATGTTCCCGGACGCCGACAAGGTGATCATCGACCGCAAGGAGAACCGCCACGCCGCCTTCGGCCTTGGCATCCATCGCTGCATCGGCTCGAACCTGGCGCGCATGGAGATGACGGTTGCGGTCGAGGAGTTCCTGAAGCGCATCCCCGAGTTTTCGCTCGACGGCGAGGCGACGTGGTCGGAGGGCTCCGTGCGCGGGCCGCGGCGCATCCCCCTCAAGATCGGGTAGGATCGGATGGGCGGCGCACCGGCTCAGATACAGCGTGTGCCGCCACCGTCGACGTTGATGATCTCGCCGGTGATGTAGCTGGCGCGATCCGAGCACAGGAAGGCGACGATCCCGGAAACCTCCTCCGACAGCCCGAGCCGGCCGAGCGCCGTGCTCGCTGCCGCGCGCTTGTCGTAGTCCGCAGCTGTCATCCCTCGCGCCTTGACCGCGGCGTCGCGCAATGTGTGCCAGCGCGGCGTGTCGATGGGGCCGGGGTTGACGCCGGTCACGAGGATGTTGTCCTTGGCGCATTCCTCGGCGAGCGCCTTGGTCAGGTTCAGGAGACCTGCGTTGATCGAGCCGCCCGCCAGGTAGATGGGGCGCGGCTGATGGCCGGAACGGCCGATGATGTTGACGATGCGGCCCCACTTTTGCGCGCGCATGTCGGGCAGAACGCCCTGAGCGAAGCGCGCGTAGCCGAACAGCTTGAGCTGCACGGAATACTGCCACTTCTCGTAGTCGACGCGGTCGATGCCGTCCTCGGGCGTCGAGCCGGCGTTGTTGACGAGGATGTCGATGCCGCCGAGCGCGGCCCGCGCCTGCGAGACCACCTGGTCGATGCTGTCTGGCCGCGACCCGTCGCCCGCGATGGCAACGATCTTGCGGCGGTTGGTGGAGCCGATCTCGGCTGCCGCCTGCCGCAGGCGCTCGGCATCGCGCGCCATCAGCACGACATCGCAGCCCTCGCGCGCCAGCTCCTCGGCGATGGCGCGGCCGATGCCGAGGCTCGCGCCGGTGACGAGCGCGCGCTTGCCCTCCAGGTGCAGGTCCACGCTAGTTGTCTCCCTTGATCTTGGCGCTCTTGATCACGGCCGACCACTTGTCGAGCTCCGATTTCAGGGCCATCGCGAAATCGGCGGGCGAGCTCGCCAGCACGTCCCATCCCTGCGCGGCGAGCTTCTCGGCAACGTCAGGTGAGCCGAGTGCCCAGCGCGTGTCGGCGTAGAGCTTGGCGACAGTGTCGGGTGCCACGCCGGCCGGGCCGAACAGGCCGAACCACGTTCGCGTCTCGAAGCCCGGATACCCGGCCTCGGAGATCGTTGGCAGCTCGGGCATGAGGGAGAGCCGCTTCGCCCCGCTCACGGCGAGCGCGCGCAAGGCGTTGGCCTTGGCTTGCGGCACCGCATTCACGGGATTGTTGAACATCGCGTGCACATGCCCGGCCAGGAGATCGTTGGTTGCGGGCGCCGCGCCGCGATAGGGCAGATGCGCGAAGGTGACGCCGGCGGCCTGCGCGAACAGGACTGCCGTGAGATGCGTGGGTGTGCCGCTGCCGGCATTGGCGATGGTGAGCCCGCCCGCGCGTGTGCGCGCCTGCTCGACGAATTCCTTGAGCGTGCTCGCCTGCAGCGAGGGATGCACGACCAGCACCAGCATGTAGGAGGCGAGCTCGGAGATCGGCGTGAAGTCCTTGATGGCGTCGTAGGGGAAGTTGTCCATCAGGCTCGCGTTGATGACATGGTTCGAGGCGTTGAGCAGCAGCGTGTAGCCGTCAGGCGCCGCGCGCGCCACGACGGCCGCGCCGATGTTGCCGCCGGCCCCACCACGGTTCTCGATCACCACGGGCTGGCCCCAGCGCTGCGTGAGCTTCTCGCCGAGGATGCGGCCGAGGGCATCGGCAGGTCCGCCGGCCGCGAACGGCACCACCAGCTTGACCGGCTTGTCGGGATAGGACTGGGCAAGCGCGGACCCCAGCGATGCGATCGCCAGGATGGGGGCCAGCACGGCAGGCATGAGCCTTCGGAATGCACACTTCTGCATTGTTTCCTCCCCCAGCTTCGGCATGCAGGGCTATAGTGTTGCCATACTGGATAGGCCGCCGCGCGCGCAAAAGCCATTGACGGCGAGGCGCGGCACCTATTCCAAATCGGCAAGAGGGCCAATCGGCAAGGACCCAAATCGCGAAGGGGAGAGAACGCAGTGATCGAGGAGACTCTGGACATCGCCACCAAGGACGGGGCGATGGAGACCTTCATCTGTCGGCCCGAGCGCGGCTCCCATCCCGCGGTGCTGTTCCTGATGGACGCGCCCGGCATTCGCGAGGAGCTGCGCGACATGACGCGGCGGCTCGCCAGCGTCGGCTACTGCGTGCTGCTGCCGAACCTCTACTACCGGGCGGGGCGCGACACGAAGTTCGGACCCGATGTGCTCGTGCACGGCAGCCCCGAGCACCAGCGCATGCGCGCGGTGCGGACCAACATGACGATCCCGCCCGTGATGGACGACGTTGCGGCCATGACGGCGTTCGTCGACGGCAAGGACTACGTCAAGCGCGGGCCGATCGGCGTGCACGGCTACTGCATGAGCGGGCCGTACGCGCTCGCCGCCGCGGCCCGCTATCCCGACCGCGTCGCCGCCGCCGCGTCGTTCTACGGCACCTGGCTCGTCAGCGACGCGGTCGAGAGCCCGCACCTCACCCTCGGCAAGATCAAGGGCGAGGCCTACATCGCCTGCGCGGAGCACGACGAGCTGGCGCCGCTGCCGATGGTCGCCGAGCTGCGCGCGCTGTTCGAGAAGGCGGGCAGCCCGGGCGAGCTCGAGATCTACCCCGGCGTGCACCACGGTTTCGCGTTTCCCGGCCGCAAGATCTACGACAAGCCGGCGGCCGAGCGGCACTGGGAGCGGCTGATCGCCCTCTACCGCCGACGGCTGGGCTGACGGCTCCACCTCGTCCTGTTGGTCGCCTTCAGCCGGGCGTCGGCATCAGCCGTGGAGACTCACAATGCGTTACGGCTTCTATCTGCCCACCCGCGGTCCGTTGGCAGGCCGGCGCGACCTGTCGGCCATCCTGGCAACGGCGGAGCGCGCGGGGTTTGCGTCGACCATGGTCGCGGACCACGTCATCCTGCCGACCAGGATCGAGTCGCCCTATCCCTACACCGTCGCCGGCAACTTCGTCAGCGAGGGGGAGTGCCTGGAGCAGCTCGCCTTGATGTCGTTCGTGGCGGGTCGCACGGAAAGGCTGCGCATCGTCTCGAGCGTCATGATCGTGCCGCACAGGAATCCGGTCTTCAACGCGAAGGCGCTGGCAACGATCGACGTGCTGTCGGGAGGTCGTCTCACGGTCGGCATCGGCGTCGGCTGGATGGAGGAGGAGTTCAGGGCGCTGCATGCCGCCGATTTCAAGCACCGCGGCGCGGTGACCGACGAGTATGTCGCCATCTTCAAGAAGCTTTGGACCGGCGAGCCGGTGAGCCACAGCGGCCGCTTCTACAGCTTCGAGGAGGTGCGGTGCCAGCCGAGGCCGGTCCAAAATCCCGGCCCGCCGATCTGGATCGGCGGCCATTCGGAGCCTGCGCTGCGGCGCGTGGCAAGGTTCGGCGACGGCTGGCATCCCGTCGGCGCGACGGCCGCCTCGCCGCTGCCGCCCGAGGAGATGCGCCAGAAACTCGACCAGATCGCGGGCCTGATGCAGGCCGAGGGCCGCGACTTCAGCAAGCTGCAGGTCTGCTACAAGGCTCCGGTCTATGACGGCGGCGCCCCGCCCAAGGGCGAGGCACGGCGCCTGTTCACCGGCGGCGTCGATGCGGCGCTCGAGGACATCGCCACCTTCGAGAAGCTGGGCGTCCACGAGCTGGTCTTCGACTTCCGGGCCGCCTCGCTGAACGAATGCCTCGATCGCATGCAGAAGTTCGGCGAGGACATCATCCAGCGCGGCAAGTAGCGCATCCCGCTCAGCCAGCCGAGATGCCCTTGCGGGCCAGGAACTCGGGGAAGGCATCCTTCGCCTTGGCGTTGCGCATGACCTGGGACGTGTAGCGGAACTCGGCCTCCCAGCGTCCAGCGAGGCTTTCCGCCTGCTGCTCCAGCAACAGCGCCTTGACACCCGTCACGGCACCGCGATGGTTGCCCGCGATCATATTCGCGATCTCCATCGTCTTGGCGCGCAGCTGGGACCTGGGGACCAGGTGATTGAGTAGGCCGATGCGATAGGCCTCCTCGGCCTCGACGATGCGGGCGGTGAACAGCAGCTCCTTGGCCTGCGGCCAGCCGATCTGGCTGCCGAGCGACCAGGTGGCGTTGATCCGCCCGTAGGCTGCGGCGAGGAAGCGGAACCGGGTCTTCTCGCAGCCGATGCGTATGTCGACCGCGGAGGCGAGCACGGCGGCGCCGCCGTAGGCGAGGCCGTTGATCATGCCGATCACCGGCTTGGCGCAGCTCGCGATCTCCAGGGCGCGCCGAGGATTGCCGAGCTTCTCCTGCTCCTCGCGGGAGTAGCGCTTGTCGTCCTCCACCTGCTCCCTGATGTCGCCGCCCGCCGAGAATGCCTTGTCGCCGGCGCCGGTGATGACGAGGCAGCCGATGGCGTCGTCGGCCTCGAGCGTCTTGACGGCATCGAGCAGCTCGGCCCCGAGCTTGCGGTTCATGGCGTTGAGGACGTCCGGCCTGTTGAGCGTGACGATGCCGACACCCTCCTCGCGCTCCACCAGGATGTTCTCGTATGTCATCGACAGTCCTGCTCCCTTGCTCACGGCCGCAGCGCCTTCACGGCCTTCCAATCAACCTCGAGACCGAAGCCCGGCGCCTCCGGCAAATGCACGCGGCCGCCGCGATGGGCCGCGCCGCCGTGGAAGATGCGATGATGGATCGGGTGGTTCCTGTCGTCGCCCGAGGATTCCGCGCCGAACGCGGCATCGCCGAATGCCGAGGCGATGTGTGCCTGGATGTGCGCGGCCGAGTGCGGCGCGATCAGCACGCCCTTGTCCTTCGCATGCCGCGCGATCCGCAGCGCCTCGCTGAACCCGGCGTAGCGCGTGCAATCGAACTGCACGAAGCCGATCGCTCCCGAGTCTATAAAGTCGCGCACCGTGAACCGGTGCCATTCGCGCTCGCCGTGCGCCAGGGGTATGGGGATCGCCTTCGCCAGGGTCACATAGTCGGGCGGCTGCAGGTACCAGTGCAGCGGCTCCTCGAGCCAGTAGATGTCGTGCTGCGCGACCTCGCGCGCGAAGCGGATGCAAGTGTAGACGTCGTGGGGCGCGTTCATGTCGAGCATGAACTGGATGTCGGGCCCGATCGCCTCGCGCACGGCGCGTGCGCGTGCCACCTCGTCGGTTAGAGAAAAGGCGCCGGATTTCAGCTTCACCGAGCGGAAGCCGTTGGCGACGTAGCCAGCGAGCTCTTCCGCGCAGGCGGTTAGCGGCGCGCCCTCGTCGTAGAAGCCGCCGACGGCGTAGGTGTGGACGTCGGTGCGCGTGCCGCCGAGGAGGCGGAAGACGGGTTTGCCCGCGGCCTTGCCGGCGATGTCCCACAGGGCGATGTCGATGCCGGCCATCGCCGCCATGAACTGCGGTCGCTGGTTGCGCGCCAGCGGCGGCGGCAGGCCGTCCCAGCCGCCGAGCGCGCCGGGACGCGGCACCGTGATCGAGAACAGCCTGTCCCACACGGCGTCGATGGCGAGCGGGTCGAGCCCCAGGATCACGGGCGCCATGTCGTCGAGCAGCTTGCACACGAGGGACTGCGGGCCGGTCGAGATCTCGCCGATGCCAACGATGCCGGCATCCGTGCGCACCTCGACCAGCGTCAGCTCGACCCGGCGCGTGATCTCCTGCGCCGTCCAGCGCACCCGCTCGGCCGGCATGCCCATCGGGTGCACGCGAATGTCGGTGATTTTCATGCAGGCTGCCTGATGCCGATACGCCAGCCGTCAGCGTCGAATGGCTGCGGGAGCGATGTCAAGGCATAGGTGGGATGACGAAGGCGCACCCAATCCGCAGCGTCAGGTCAGCGTCGCGATCTTCTTGCGCTCGATTAGGGCGAAGTCGATCTCGGCGCCGAGGCCCGGCTTGTCGATGGCGTGCACGAGGCCGCGGGCGTCGACCTCGATGTCCTCGACGAGGCCGTATTTCTGCGCGCCGGAGGGCAACAGCACCTCGAAATACTCGCAGTTCCGGATCGCCATGATGAGGTGGAGGTTGGCCACGTTGTTGAGCGAGTTGCCGCCGTGATGCACCTCGTAGTTCATGTGGAAGCTCTCGGCGAGGTGGGCGGTCTTGAGGCAGGCCGTGAGCCCGCCCTTCACGGCCACGTCGCCGCGCAGGTAGTCGGTCGCCTGCTGGATGAGCCAGGGTGCGTAGGCGGTGTGGCCGCCGGGCGCGTACTCGGTGGCCATGATCGGGATCGCGAGCTTCTGCCTGAGCTTCACGTAGCTGGTGAGGTCGTCCTCCACCAGCGGGTCCTCGTACCAGTAGTAGCCGAGCCGCTCGACGGCCTGGCCGACGCGCAGCGCCTCGACGTAGTTGTACGACCAGGTCGAGTCGAGCATCAGCCGGTAGTCGTCGCCGACCGCCCTGCGCACGTCCTCGCAGATCCTGATGTCGCGCTCCCACTCCGTCGGCGGGTGGATCTTGTAGGCGGTCCAGCCGCGCGATTTGAAGGACTGCGCCTCCTCGCAATAGGCCTCGGCCGTGGGCTGCACGGCCGAGCTCGCATAGGCGGGTACGCTGCGGCGGTAGCTTCCCATCAGGCGATGCACGGGCATGTTGGCGATTCTGCCGGCCAGATCCCAAAGCGCCACGTCGACGGCGCCGAGCGGGCGCAGCTGGTTCAACATGCGCATGCGCGACCACATACGCTGGAAATGGCGCTCGCGGTCGAGCGGGTGCTCGCCCATCAGCATCGGCTTGATGATCTTGATGATGAGATTGGCGTCGCCGCTGGCGGGCCGGCTCGATGAGCCGAGGAAGCTGTGCCCCTCGAAGCCCTGGTCGGTCTTGATGGTGACTAGCCCCAGGTCGCTTTTTCCCGCGAAGCGGCCGCTGTGGCGGCCGTACTGGGTGGCCGGGATGTCGTCCCAGGCGAACAGCGTGACGCTGACGTCGATGATCTTCATTGTTGACCTCCCTTGTGTCATCCCGGCGCTAGTCGCCGGGATCCATCTCGCAGCTTGCTCCGGCGATTGAGGATAGCTGGATCCCGGGCATGAAGCCCGGGATGACTAGGCAGGCTTGGCGACGATGCCGAGACCTTGCAGGTAGATGAGGGTGGCGGCTTCCAGCAGCTCCTCCGGCGTCATCGGCAGGGTGCGGCGCGCCGCGTCCCCGCGGGCGAACAGGCTGGCGATGCCGTGCGACAGCGACCAGATGTGCAGCGCCATCATCATCGCGGGCGGCCGCTCGCCTGCCGGCAAGGCGGCGACGACGGCCTCGCAGGCCCCCCGCAACACGGCGAACGCGCGATCGCCGGCCTCGTGCAGCTCGCGGTGCTCCGTGATCGGCAGGCCGGATTCGAACATGGCCGAGAAGTAGGCTGGCTCGTCGCGGGCGAAGGCGAGGTACGCGCGGCCCATGCGCTCGAGCGCGGCGAGCGGGCTCGGCCGGCCCTCGTCCCAGGCCGCGGTGAGGCGCTGCTCGAAGTGCTCGAAGCCGCGGTGGGCCACGTCCGCCATCAGGGCGTCGCGGTCGCGGAAATGGCGGTAGGGCGCGGCGGGGCTGACGCCGGCCTGGCGCGCGGCCTCGGCAAAGGTGAAGCCCGCCGGGCCCTTCTGGGCAATCAGGTCGAGGGCGGCCGCGATCAGCGCCTCGCGCAGGTTGCCGTGATGATAGCCGCGGCGCCCGCCGCTGCCGTCTCGATGCCAGCTCATGGCCCGGTTCTAGCCCAAACCGGGGCCTCTGGACACAAGGCGTCGGGCACGCTCCCCAGCTCAGGGCGTGCCGCGCAGCAGCAACTGGCGGCGGAAGTAGACGCCAAGTCCCAGGATCACCACGACGCTGACGAGGAAGACCGGCCGCGCGCCGTAACGGTCCATCACCGGCGCGGCGAGCGTAATGCCGACGGACTGGCCGCAGAACAGCACGAACGCGAACAGCGATACCGCCAGCCCCCGCGACTCGGGCGCCATCTGCGTGGCGTTGGTCTGCAGCGTGTTGTGCAGCATGTAGAAGCCGAGGCCGACGAGGGCGATGGCGGGTGGCGCGAGCCACGCCGTGGGCATGGCCGCGAGCATGGCGTAGCCCGTGGCGAGCGCGACAGCGCCAGAGATGGCAAGACCCGGCTGCCCCAGGCGGGGCACCAGCATGCTGGCGGTCCAGGAGTAGACGAGCGCGCCGACGCCGAAGGAGGCGAGGATCGCGCCGATCATGCCGAGGCCGAGACCGAAGCGCTCGTGCAGCTCGGCGCCGACGTAGGCGAGTGCGCCGAACATCGCGGCGCCCTCGAGGAACGTGGTGCCGAGGATGACGCGCACCCAGCGATCCTCTAGCACGCGCCTCGCCTGCGCTGCAGACTGAGCCCAGCGGATCTCGCGCGACGCCGGCACGTCGTTGCCGAGGCGGCGCATCTCGCGGAATAGAAGCACGCCCGCCGCGGCATGCGCGATGCCAAGCACCACCAGGGTCAGGCGCCAGCCGATCAGGTCGCCCAGCAGGCCGCCGGCCGCCTGGCCGAAGACGATGCCCAGGATCTGACCCGAGATGTAGCGCGCCAGCACCGGCTGGCGGCGCTCGTAGGGCACGACGTCGCCGATCCAGGCAATCGCCACGGGGATGACGGCCGCGGCCCCGGCGCCGGCAAGGAACCGCATCACCACCAGCGGGCCGAGACTCGGCATGGCGGCCGAGATCAGCGTCGCAACGCCAGCCCACAGCGAGCCCAGCACCACCATCCTGAGCTTGCCGCGCGCGTCCGCCAGCGGCCCGACCACGATCTGCAGCACGCCGTAGGCCAGCGCGAACGCCATCACGACCGTGGCGGCCGTGCCGATGCTGACGGCGAGCTCGCCCGCGATCTGCGGCAGCAGGGGATCGCATACCCGCAGGTTGGCGGCGCTCGCAAACGAGGCGAACGCCAGGATGGCGATGGCCCGCGTCGGCGTGGCGCCGGAACCGGTCGATGTCGTCGGGCTCAACGGTGGGTCTTTCGGGTGGCGAAAGGGAGAGCCGCCCGTTGCTACTGGGCGGCGCGGTGGTTGTCGAGGTGCGCGCATGGCGCACCGCCGCGCACCCGTCGACCCGAGCCCGCAGCGCTACTTGCAGATGCGGCCCTCGCCGTCGCGGCCATGGCGGGCGAGGTCGAGATGGAAATGGTCGCGGTGGTTGGCGTCGTAGTTGGGACCGAGCACCGTGGTGAAGATGCTGCAGGCGCCACCGTGAACGGCGCGCAGGAAATTGCGCTCGGCGAATGCACCCCACCAGCCCGACTTGACGTGGACCGTGCGGCCATCGGAGAGCACGAAGGCGGAGATATCGACGGCGTTGGCGTGGCCGTGCTCGGAGAGGCGGGCACCCGACACGTGGTTCATGGCGCGGCAGGAGTAGGACCCTGCCACCTTCAGCTGGACGACCTTGGCGCCGAAAAAGCGGTAGGCCGCGGGCGCCACCACGCGTTCGACCCAAAGGTCGACGGCGGGCACCATCGGGCAACGCAGCAGAGCGGGGGGGCGCAGATCGACCGTGCCGCGCGCGGTGGCCGCCACCGCGAAGGGCTTCAACGCCCCGCACGCGCTGGGGCCGCCGAGCGACGCGCGCGCCTCGATGAACGGAGTCTCGCGCACCACGCCCATCTGCAGGCAGGCGCGCTCCTCGTCGGCGCGCCAGGGCTCGTCGTTGGCGACGAAATCAGGGCCGCGGCCGCATGCTGACAACCACAGCACGCCCGGCGCAAGCAACGCGATACAGACGCGGAACAGGTTCATGGGATGGATAGAATGCCGCCAACGCTCTTACGCTTGCGTTAATGCCAATCTACTGAAACTGGCAACGCCTGACGGAACCTAACCCTCGGAAGTCCTTGATTTTTCCTCTACGCATCGGTAGCCTCATAACACCTGACGGATACCCCCGAAACGCCCCAGAAAAGTGCCTCAAAAGTGCCTCGGATCACCCTCACTGACTACTCCATCAAGGCGCTGTCCATCCCCGACGGCAGCCAGGTCGAGTACTGGGACATGAGCCTACGTACCTTTGGTGTACGGGTCGCTAAGGGCGGTTCCAAAACCTTCGTCCTCAAGCGCGGCCAGCAGCGCTTCGTCCTCGGCCGCTACCCTGCCGTATCACTGAAAGAAGCCAGAGCTGAGGCGCACCGCCGTCTCGCGCTCAAATACTTCCCGAGCAAATCGATCCGCGCGCACGCGGCGATACAACAATACTTGAATACTTGGCCGCGAAACAAGC
>JBGGME010000143.1:0-32899 GCA_041288195.1 Hyphomicrobiaceae bacterium | reverse complement strand
AGCGTCCTCCCCGCTGTCCGCTGTCATGCAGCTTTCACACAAGCTTGGCGTCATGCGCTCGCGGGGATTGCGCATGGGGGGAGCGTGCCAAAGCAACTGCTGGAGATCGGCTGGTCGGCCTACGGCAAGCCGGCTTGGAAGAGCCTGCAACGGCTCCGGCGCGCCACGCTCGGATGGCGCCCGCTGATCGAGCGCGCCCCGCCGTGGGCGCGCCGGCTGTTCGGCCCTGCCGCGTCCCATCTCGACATGCTTTTCATTGATCACGGCATCTTCCGCCTCGTCTATCTCAATCGCCATCGCCTCGGCGAGAAGGCCTGGCGCTCCGCGCAGCCGACCCCACACCAGATCCGCGTGCTCGCGCGCCAGGGCCTGCGCACCATCATCAACCTGCGCGGCGCCCGCCTGTGCGGCAGCTACTGGCTCGAGAAGGCCACTTGCGATCAGAAGGGCATCACGCTCATCGACTTCCACATCCGCTCCCGCGCGGCGCCCACGCGCGAGCAGGTGCGGGCCGCGGCCGAGCTTTTCGACCGCGTCGAGTACCCCATGCTGCTCCACTGCAAGTCGGGCGCCGACCGTGCCGGCCTCATGAGCGTGCTGTTCCGCTTCCTCGAGGAGGGCGTGCCGCTCGAGGTCGCGAAGGGCGAGCTGTCCCTGCGCTACGGCCACTTCCGCCAGGCCGACACCGGCATCCTCGACTATTTCTTCGAACGCTACATCGAGGACAACAGGCGCCGGCCGATGCCGTTCCTGGAATGGGTCGACACGGTCTACGATCCCGCCGACCTCAAGCGCACCTTCCGCTCCAGGACCTGGGCCAACCGCCTGATCGACCAGGCGCTCCGCCGCGAGTAGGCGCCGGCACCGCCTAGCTCGCATTCGCTGCATTGCGATAGCAGTTTCCTAACTAGCAGACGAGAGACTTCCGACGACGTCATAGTCTGTTGGGCGTTGGCAGATCACAGTCGTGCGGGGGGGAGCACGCTGCAGAAAGGAAAATCGCGTGCCCCAGTCGTCGGTGCGGGGGATTCTCCAGAACGTCTTCCGTTGGCACCCGGTGCAGCCCGATGGCGGTATGGCAGGTCAGCGCAGTCGTCATGTCCAGGCCAGCATTGCGGCCGCGCTCGTGGGCCTTGCGTTGTCGGTCGCGGCCTGGGCCATCGTCTGGCATCGCGAGAACCAGCTGGCCGAGCTGGAGCTGCGCGAGCGTGCCGACGACTTTGCGTTGCTGCTGCAGTACGGCATCGACGAAGAGTTGAAGACGCTGGTGGGCTTGCGTGCTCTGCTCCAGTCTTCCGACCGCGTGATCGGCAGGCGGGAGTTCGAGACCTTCGCCGGCTTGCTTCTGCCCAACCTGCCGGCCATCCAGAATCTCATCTGGATTCCCCGCGTCTTGCGAGCGGACCGCGATGCACTCGAGGCCGAGGCAGCGCGTGACGGAATCCCCGACTACCACATCAAGTCCGTTACCGCGGGCGGCTTGGTTCGCGCCGAGGAACGGGACGAATACTTCCCGATCCTCTATTCCACCACGGCGCGCACGACCGCTCCCATATTCGGTCTCGACCTCGGCTCGGAGCCGATGCGGCGCGCCATCCTCGAGCGTGCTCGGGACAGCGGGCGGCCGGCAGCCTCCCCCGTAACCAGGCTCGCAGGAGATATCGGCAAGTGGCACGCCTTCTTTGTCGTGTTGCCGGTCTACAAGGCCGGTCTCTCCAGCGAATCCATCGACGAGCGCCGCCGCAATCTGATCGGTTTCGTGCAGGGCGTGTTTCGCATCCAGGATGTGGTCGAGACGATCCTTGCCCGAGCCACCGCACGCACAGGACCCGACCTCGATCTCTATCTCTTTGAGCCCGCCGATGCAGCCCGAGCCTCTCTCGTCTATTTCCATCCGTCTCGACGTCGGACAAGTCCGAGCGAGCCGCTGCCGCTAGCCTCCCTCGTTGCGGGCCCGCACTGGTCCTCCGAGACAAAGGTCGGCGACGCAAAGTGGAAGTTCGTCGCGGTGCCCATCCCCGGCGGTCCCGGCATCCCGAACCACTATGGCGCCTGGCTTGTCCTGCTGGGCGGCCTCATCGTCAGTGCCATGGCGGCCGCCTATATCTGGGCGTCGGGCCGCCAGTCCGTCGTCGCCCTCAAACGTGCCAACGCGCAGCTGTCGGAGCAGAACGAGCGCTTCGATGCCGCCCTCCAGAACATGCTGCAGGGCCTTCTGATGCTCGATCCCGCGCAGCGCGTGGTCGTCTGCAACGATCGCTACATCGAGCTCTACGGGCTGTCGCGCGAGCTCGTGAAGCCGGGCTGCTCGGCGCAGGAGCTTCCGCAGCACCGTGCCGAGCGCGGGCCCTTGAACCGGGATCTCGAGCAGTTCCGCGACGAGATGCTGACGAACCTGACGCCGGGTCAGACCGCAAGTGTCATCGTGGAGGCCTCGGACGGGCGAGAGATAGCCATTGCGAGCAAGGCCATGGCCAATGGCGGCTGGATCGTCACCCACGAGGACATCACGGAGCGACGCCGGGCCGAGGCGAAGATCGCGCACATGGCCCGGCACGACGCTTTGACCGGGCTCCCCAACCGCCTGCTGTTTCACGAGGAGATCGAGAACCGCCTGGCGTACCTGGGTCGCGAGGAGAGGTTTGCCGTCCTCTATCTCGACCTCGACAACTTCAAGACCATCAACGATGCCCTCGGCCACCCGGTCGGCGACAAGCTTCTGCACCAGGTCAGCGATCGGCTGCGCGCATGCTTGCGCGGCGCGGACGGCCTTGCTCGCCTCGGAGGCGACGAGTTCGGCATCATCGAAGGGAGCGTGAGCCAGCCCCAGGATGCAGCCGCATTGGTCCTGCGCATCCAGCGGGCTCTGGGCGAGCCATTCGAGATAGACGGCCATCAGGTCACGACAGGAGCTAGCATTGGTATCGCCGTGGTGCCCGCCGACACCACCGACGCCGATCAGCTCCTGAAGAATGCCGACATGGCTCTGTACCGCGCCAAGGCGGACGGTCGCGGCGTCCATCGCTTCTACGAGGCAGAGATGGATGCCCGGATGCAGGCCCGACATGCGTTGGAGCTCGATCTTCGAAAGGCCATCGCCAACGATGAGTTCGAGCTCTACTACCAGCCTCTCGTGAAGCTCGAGACCGAGCGGATCTGCGGTTTCGAGGCGCTGATCCGGTGGAAGCATCCAGCGCGCGGGACGATATCGCCGCTCGAGTTCATCCCAATGGCCGAGGAAACAGGGCTGATCGTCCCGATTGGAGAGTGGGCTCTGCGCCAAGCATGCCGCGAGGCTGCAACCTGGCCGTCGGACATCCGGGTTGCGGTGAATGTCTCTCCGGCGCAGTTCAGAAAGCCCGGGCTGGTGAAAGTGGTGAGCGATGCTCTGGCGGAGTCCGGCTTGCAGGCGGGCCGACTGGAGGTCGAGATCACCGAGTCCGTCCTGCTCGTAAACAGCAGCGCTACGCTGGCCACCCTGCACCAGCTGCGCATGCTGGGCGCGCGCATCTCGATGGACGACTTCGGCACCGGCTACTCCTCGCTCAGCTATCTGCGCAGTTTTCCCTTCGACAAGATCAAGATTGACGGGTCCTTCATCCGCGATCTCCGTTCCAACCAGGATTCCATGGCCATCGTGCGCGCGGTCGTTGGTCTGGGCAGCAGTCTGCACATGGCGACGACCGCCGAGGGCATCGAGACGCGGGAGGAATTCGACCATTTGAGGCATGAGGGCTGCACGGAGGGGCAGGGATACTTCTTCAGCAAGCCGCAGCCAGCCGAGGCGGTTCACGCGCTCCTTGCACGGCAGGCGGCCAGCACGGCTGCCTGAGTGGCCGCGACGCCCGCCCGTGGGCGAGTGGCGCACCACGCCGAATGCCTCTTGCGCCGACATGCCGGCGTGGTGTCGACTTCCAACATCATGCACGGGGGAGGCGGGCAGGGCGGCAGATGGGGGCGGATCAGATTGCGCTCGTGCTCTTGGGGGCGCTCGCCGGCGGCATCGTCAACGGCCTCACCGGGTTCGGCACCGGCATCACGGCCATGGGGCTGTGGCTCTACGCGCTCTCCCCTGCGGTTGCCGCGACGCTGGTGATCATCTGCTCCGTCGTCTCCCAGGTGCAGACGCTGCCGCTCGTGTGGCGCACGATCGAGTGGGCTCGCGTGCTGCCGTTCGTCGTTCCGGGCCTGTTGGGGGTCCCGATCGGCACCTGGCTGCTGCCGCAGATCGATCCCCGCAGCTTCAAGATCGGCGTCGGCCTTTTCCTCGTCGCCTACCCCAGCTACGTGCTGGCGCGGCGATCCCTGATGGCGAGCACGGTCGGCGGGCGCGCCGCCGACGCTGCCGTGGGGCTCGGCGGCGGCGTGCTCGGGGGCCTCACCGGCTTCTCGGGTGTCTTGCCGATCGTGTGGACCGACATCCGCGGCTGGACCAAGGAGCAGCGCCGCAGCGTCCTGCAGGCCTTCAATTTTTCCATCCTCTCGGTGGCACTTGTCTCCCACGCTGCTGCAGGCCTGCTGACCCGGGATGTGGCGCTGGCGACGGCTGCCGCCCTCCCCGGCACCATCGGCGGCGCCTGGATCGGCTCCCAAATCTACCGCCGGCTCGGCAACTACGGCTTCCAGAAGGTTGTCATGGGCCTCTTGCTGGTCTCCGGCCTGGTCCTCATTGCCACCAGCTGGTGATCTCCCCTCCTCCTGCGTCCCCGCAAGCCGCCCCCCGGCGCGGCTATCCTGCCGACAACGCACCAGGTTGCCGGATAGCCTCCGCTAGGATGTGTACTCAATTACCAGCCGCACGGCAGAAGCACCTCTCATACCAGACGGAATCGTTGCACCGCAGCGAACGCCAATCTGGTGCCACATGCAGACATGCGGGGGCGATCGGCAACGCCGATCACGTCCGTTGGTTGGGGTAACGCATCGGGCGTCGATCTTCTCCATGAACTCTCGTCGTGCCAAAGGACTGTTCGAACACAGCAGGACGTTGTAGTGAGTCTCATAAAATTGAGAGTGGCCATGCCTTGGTGCAACCCCGGTAGCCGGAGCATCGGCTCACCTGTTGTCGCCTTTATGCTGCGCACGACTCGAGACAGCGTCGGCGTGAAAGCGCTCATCATCCACAGCTGCGGGACCGTGATGCATGTGCCCAGCGGCGGAAGCGACGGCTTTATCGAAGCGCGAGAGACCGAATTCCGTAGTTGGGGTTTCTCGCAAGTCTCAATTCAACACCCGCAGGTGATCTCGGCGTGGGCATCGCTGCGTCCCTTTGACCTCAGGAGGGTGCCGCACATTTACAACGGGGACGCTGCACTCCTCGTGCAAGCCTTGCGAGACAGTCTATCGCTGCCCCGCATCGACACGATGGAAGATCATGCGCGGGCGCGACCGGTGTACGGGCGCCTCATCGTCGTATCGGGCCCCGGTACGGGTGAAGTGCATCCCGTCTTCGAATTCAATTCAATCGGCAGAGGTCCATACTGCGATATTGCCCTGAGGTTTGCGACCGGCGGCAGGCATATCGCAACGCTACTATTCGACACCGATAAGAAGCGGTTCTTTCTCTCGCCGCAGAGCGCTCAAGTTCTTACCGTCGTCAACAGTGAGGTGCTTCTCTCACTACGCGAGATCACTGCGGGCGATAGTGTCACGATCGGCAGCATCGGCGTGCACATCGAGCCAGCGTCGAGCCCGTCCCCTTCTGCCACTAGCTTTGAAGCTGGCGAGTGCGAGGAGTAGACTGCGTCCTGTTGCGGATGCGTGGGGAGAGTATTCATGCGCTCCGCGGACCCACCCATCCTCCCCACGAATCTCGTGTGTCTCCACCACATCCCAATCCGCGTGATCTCACGCGCCCAGAATTCGTGCGCTCCCCCATCAAAATCCGTGAGGCCAGAGCATCCAACGGCTTCCGGGAAAGCATCATCCGCAGCTTGCCGCGCCCGGGCGGTACGTGCGCGCCACCTGCTCGACGATACGGTCGTAGACTTGGCGCTCGGTCGCTGGGTACAGCATCGCCCAGCTGTTGATGAGCCGCCCGCCGCACGTAAACGTCACGCGCTCGTAGAACATCATGCCGTCGCGGGTGCCCGACAGCACGAACCAGCTGTCGCGCACCGGTGCGTAGTCGATGGCGGCATCCGGGTAGCTCTGCTTGAGCACGAACGCGCGGTAGTCGCGCAGGCCCATCCCTCCGTCATTGGGCAACGCGCCGGCAAGAAGTCGCGCATTGCCGTCGCGGGAGACGAACACGCCGCCGTCGGCGCTGGGCGAGGGGCCCTCGGCGAAAGTGCCGGCGGGATAGCTGAGCGAGAATCCGTGCCGCTCGTTGCGGTAGGTGGCGAAATCCTGTGCGCCGGCCGCGAGCGCGGACCCCGTCAGGAGAATGGCGGCAATGAGCGGCCTGAGGAATGGCAATGTCATGACACGAGCTCCACATGCTGGGATTGCAATGGCATCATGCTAACGGCAATACGGTTGGCGTGGATCACCCGGAACGGGGGCATGGCGAACACAAAATCGCGAACGGCTGTCCGACCGCGCGTCATCGTATCGGATGCCGACATCAAGGACGGCGTGCGGGCGCTGCGGCGCAAGTGCGAGGTCCTGCGGCGCGTGCACGACCTGACGGGGCATCCGCCCCTGCGCCGCCGGCCGGCCGGCTTCGAGGGGCTCGCCCGCATCATCGTCGGCCAGCAGCTCTCGGTGGCAAGCGCCAGCGCCATCTGGGAGCGCACGGCGCTGGCATGCCAGCCGTTTGAGCCCGCCGTCCTGCTGGCACTGACCGACAAGCAGCTCGCCGCCGTCGGTCTCTCCCGCCCCAAGATCCGCACGCTGCGCGCGATCTCGGAGGCCTGCGCCGGGGGCCTCGACCTGACGCGGCTGGAGCATTTGGCGCACGAGGAGGTACACGCGACGCTGACCGCCGTGTCCGGCATCGGACCGTGGACGGCCGACGTCTACATCATGTTCTGCCTCGGCCGCGCCGACGGCTGGGCCCCCGGCGACCTCGCCCTGCAGGTCGCGGCCCAGCAGGCCTTCGAGCTCGACGAGCGGCCGGACAACGACCGGATGCTCGAGCTTGCCGAGCGCTGGCGGCCCTGGCGCGGCGTTGCGGCCCGGCTGCTGTGGGCCTACTACGCCGCGCTCAAGGCCAAGCGCACCGCCGTTCCCGTGTAGGCGTCAGGGGTTTGCCTGCGCGCTGCCGCGCCGGCTTCATAGCATCCGGCTATGACGTCTCGCATGTGCAGCTCAGCTCAGCCGGCGGCGGCGTTGTGCGCGCCCTGGCGCCCGCTATACTCGTGCCCCGACGTCCACAAATCCTCATGGAGGCAAGGCATGCCGCTTGCGACATCGGCCGAGGAGGCAATGCAGCGATGCCGGCAGGTCGAGGTGAACGGGCGCCGCTATACCCTCGCCGAGTATGTCGGGGCGGCGCCGCAGAAGGGCATCTATGTCGATGGCAACGAGGTCAACGACAACGGACTGCCGCAGGCCTTCCTCGTCATGCAGCCTCCGGGCGCAGTGACGCCTGCGCATTTCCACGAGCCCAATCAGTTCCAGGTCTTCGTCGAGGGCGACGGCCGCATTGGCCCGCATCCGACCACGCCGCTGACGGTGCAATATGCGAACGGACACACGACTTACGGTCCAATCGTAGCGTCGGACGTGGGCATCCGGTATTTCACGCTCCGCCAGCGATGGGATCCGGGCGCCAAGTACATGCCGGCCTCCCGCGACAAGCTCGTAAAGGGCAATCAGCGCGCACGCGTGAAGGGCGGCCTGGCGGTTAGCAGCGACGCCGAGCGTTCCGCTCGCAGTGGTGTCTCCGTCGAGACCGTATTCCCCTCGGGGGAGGATGGTCTTGCCGGCTGGCTCTACCGGCTGGGCCCTGGGGATGAATGCACGCTGCCCGAGCCGTCGGTGAGCGGCGGACAATACCTGGTGGTGACTGCGGGTGCGCTGACCATGGGCGACGCCGAGCTCGCGCGCCATTCAGCGGCCTTCATCCGCCCAGCCGAGCCCGCATTCCGCGTCGTCGCCGGCCAATCGGGCCTCGATCTGCTGGTCCTGCAGTTTCCGCGCCTGCTCGCTAAAGCCAAGCAGACGGTGGTCCCGGTATAGCCGGCCAGCTCCGTCATTCCCGCCAAGCGAAGCGTAGAGCGGGAAGCCAGCCGCGGTCGCCGACATGCGCAGTTCTGGGCTGGAACCCCGCTTTCGCGCTCCGCGCTTGCGGGAATGACAGTGCCGATGCCTTGTGCATGAGGCGCGACGCACGTAAAAGCCAGCAGGCGACGTGCGGCGGTGGCGAAGCATGGCTGAGGAGCCCAGGTCCCCGAAGGATGCCCAGGCCGAGGCTAGGCGTAAGCGGCTCGCTGCCGAGTTGCGCGCCAATCTGGCCAAGCGCAAGGCGCAGTCCCGGGCCAGGGCCGCCGCGGTGGATGTGCAAGGTGTGGCATCCAGGCATCGCGGCGCCGACCGCTCGGATCGGTCCTAGGCCCGCGCCATTTTTCGCCTGTGTTGTGGCGTAGAGTTGCTTCCAACGAACCAATTGCACGCGACACGATCGGGGCCATTTGCATGGATCGCATCAGCATCGTCGGCGGCAAGAGCCTCACCGGCTCGCTCGCCATCTCCGGCGCCAAGAACGCCGCCCTGCCGTTGATGATCGCCAGCTTGCTCACGTCCGAGCGCCTGACGCTCCGGAACATTCCCAACCTCGCCGACGTCGTCACTCTGGCGCGCATACTGCGCAACCACGGGGTGGACCTCGCGGTCGACGGCAAGCGCTCCAATCCCTCGCCCTATCTCGGCGAGACCTTCCACCTCACGGCGCGCGATATCGTCGACACCACCGCGCCCTACGAGATGGTCAACCGCATGCGCGCGAGCTTCTGGGTGCTGGGCCCGCTGCTGGCGCGGTGCGGGGAGGCGCGCGTGTCCATGCCCGGCGGCTGCGCCATCGGCACGCGTCCGGTCGACCTGCATCTGATGGGGCTCAAGGCCATGGGCGCCGAGATCGAGATCGACGGCGGCTACGTGGTGGCCAAGGCACCCAAGGGCCTCAAGGGCGCGCGCGTGATCTTTCCCAAGGTTTCCGTCGGCGCCACTCACGCCGTGCTGATGGCGGCCGCTCTCGCCAGGGGCGAGACCGTGATCGAGAACGCCGCGCGCGAGCCCGAGATCGGCGACGTGGCCGAATGTCTCGTCAAGATGGGCGCCAGCGTCGAGGGGTTGGGCACCTCCACCTTGCGCATCCAGGGCTGCGACCGACTCGAGGGCGCAGTGCACACCGTGCTGCCGGACCGCATCGAGACCGGCACCTACGCCTTCGCCGTGGCGGCGGCCGGCGGCGACGTCGAGCTCAGGGGTGCCCGCAAGAGCCTGCTCGAGACCGCTTTCTCGGCGCTCGAGAAGACCGGCGTCCGCGTCACCGAGACGGAGCACGGCGTGCGCGTCACCCGCAACGGCGGGGCGCTCGAGCCCATCACCATCGAGACGCAGCCGTTTCCAGGCTTCCCGACCGACCTGCAGGCGCAGCTGATGGCGCTCATGACCAAGGCGGACGGCACCAGCGTGATCCGCGAGACCATCTTCGAGAACCGGTTCATGCACGTGCAGGAGCTGGCGCGCCTCGGCGCCGACATCCAGCTGCAGGGCGACACCGCCATCATCAAGGGCGTCAAGTCCCTGCGCGGGGCCCAGGTGATGGCGACCGATCTGCGCGCCTCCGTGTCGCTGGTGATCGCCGGGCTGATGGCCGAGGGCAAGACCACCATCAACCGCGTCTACCACCTCGACCGCGGCTTCGAGCGGCTGGAGCAGAAGCTCTCCGGCTGCGGCGCCTCGATCGAGCGCATCGTCAGTGGGTGACGGCGGCAAGCGGGGCATCCTGGCAACGACAGTCTGGATCGTCGTATGCGGCGTCGCGCTCTACCTGGCGACGGCGTACCTGTTTCTGCCGGCGCTGTGGACGCACCGCGAGCACCAGCCGGGGCTAGCGCCCGGCCCGTTCGTGACGACGACGCCGCAGGGCATTCCGGGCGATCCCCTCAACATCGGCCTCGTCGGCTCCCGCCCCGAGGTGGTCGGCGCCATGGCGACCGCGGGGTGGCATCCCGCCGATCCCATCACCTTCGAGAGCTCCGCCGAGATCGGCATCAGCGTCGTGCTGCACCGACCCTATCAGGACGCGCCGGTGAGCACGCTGATGTATCAGGGACGCCGCCAGGACCTCGCCTTCGAGAAGGCGGTCGGCACCAGCGCGGCGCATCGGCACCATGTGCGGCTGTGGCAGGTGTTGGCGACGGGCGTGGAGCGTCGCCCCGTATGGCTCGGGGCCGCGAGCTTCGACCGCAGCGTCGGCGTCAGCCACCGCACCGGACAGATCACGCACCACATCGATCCCGATCTCGACACCGAGCGCCAGGTCTTCATCGACAGTCTGACCGCAGCCGGCGTGGTTGCGCAGATCTATCAGGTGACGGGGATCGGCCCGACGCTGGCCGGACGCAACGGCGGCGGCGATCGCTATTTCACCGACGGCGAGATTTCCCTCGGCGTGCTGCGGCCGGACCTCGCGCCGAGCGCCACGCCGCCCGAGCGGCGGCCAAGCTCGAGAGGGGTGGCCTTCAAGCAGCGCGTTTGGCCGGCGCTTGTCGCCGCGGTACGCGCCCTGCCGTTCATGTCGCGCGGCTGAGCACAGTGACGCGCAGCGTGCGGCGGAGCTTGAACCCCAGCTTCTCGTAGAGCGTGATCGCGCTTCTGTTGGTGCTGTAGACGTGCAGGAACGGCGTGTCGCCGCGACCGAGGATATGGCGCGCGGCGTCGGCGACCAGGGCCTGCGAGTAGCCGCGGCCGCGATGGTCGGGATGGGTGCACACGCCCGTGATCTCGGTGTGGCCCTCGGGCTTGAGCCGCTCGCCAGCCATGGCGACCAGCCGGCCGTCGCGGCGGATGCCGACGAAGCGCCCGAGCTCGATCGTGCGCGGACCGAAGGGTCCGGGGTTCGTCAGTCTCACGAGCTCCTGCATGGCCGCAACGTCGGCAGCCGCGAGCGGCGAGATGTCGAAATCTCCCTGCGGGGCGCGCAGGGACTCGAGCACCATCTGATCGCCGCTGCTGGTGTCGACGATCGCCAGCCCAGGCGGGGCCTCGACCGGCTCGCCAGTGAACATCACGACGAAGTCGCCCGCCGGCACGAGGGCCGCGAGCTCCGCCAGGTCGGCCGTATTGCCGACATCGGCGAAAGGGGCGACCTCGGCCGGAAAGCGACGCGCCCGGTCGCCCCCGAGAGAGATGGACCTCTGCCTCGATGTCAGTGCGGACCAGATCGGGCGGTCGAGCGGGTTGAGCATACACCGTCACTCCTCACGTGGCCGGCGAAACACATATCTCAGGTGCCGGCCGCACTTCCAGAGCGCAGGCCCTCGTTTCGGTTGCGAGGCGAACGCACCCCGCTACTTTGAGAAAGAGCAGCGGATATGTTGTAGGCTAGCCACAGCTTCGCTATCACTGCGCCGCTCTATCAGGGATGCCCTCTGCCAATGCCCGAGCTGAAGCTCATTGCGCTGGATGCCGACGACCTCGCCGTGATCTCCGCGCACCTGCAGGATGCCCTGCTCAAGGTCGGCGACCTCGCCTATCTGCCGGCAGAACGGCGCTTTGCTGCGCTGGGCAACCGCTTCGACTGGGCCGACGCGCTGCGTGACGGCGGCCGTCCCGCCGAGTTCGTGCGGCGGCGCGCGGCGCTGCGCTTCGAGCGCGTGCTCGCCGCCAAGGTGCAGGGCATCGACCTCGCCCGCAAGAGCGAGGTGCTGGCACTCCTGACAGTCAGCTTCGAGCCGAGCGCCACGCCGGAGGACCCTGGGGGTCACGTGGTTCTCCACTTCGCCAACGGGGGAGCGATCCGCCTCGAGGTCGAATGCATCGAGGCCGAGCTGAAGGACTTGGGCGCCGTGTGGCGCGCCAAGTCGAGGCCGCAGCACCCCGATGACGACAAGTCGCCAACGCAGGACAAGTAGGAAGGCGGCCGCACCCTCCCGTGGAGGCCGACACAAGCAGCAATGCCGCTCGAGCTCTCAACGACCGACCCAGGCTTCGAGGCCGCGTTCACCCGGTTCCTAGCCACCAAGCGCGAGGTATCCGAGGACGTCGATCAGGCCGCGCGTGCCATCATTGCCCAGGTACGCCGCGACGGCGATGCGGCGCTCATCGAGCTGACGCGCCGCTTCGACCGGCTCGACCTGGGTGCCACCGGCATCCGAGTTAGCAAGGCTGAGGTCAAGGCCGCTGTGGCGGGGTGCGACAGGGAGCAGATGGCCGCTCTGAATCTCGCCCGCGACCGCATCGAGTCGCATCATCGCCGCCAGCTTCCGGCCGATGAGCGCTACAAGGACTCGCTCGGCGCGGAGCTCGGCTCACGCTGGACGGCGGTGGAGTCGGTCGGCCTCTACGTCCCCGGCGGGCTCGCTAGCTACCCGAGCTCGGTGCTGATGAATGCCGTCCCAGCGCGGGTCGCCGGCGTGCCGCGCATCGCCATGGTCGTGCCCTCGCCCGGCGGGGAGATGAATCCGCTGGTGCTGGCTGCCGCGCAGCTGGCCGGCGTCGACGAGATCTACCGCATCGGCGGCGCGCAGGCGGTGGCGGCGCTGGCTTACGGCACCGAGAGCGTGCGCGCGGTCGTCAAGATCGTCGGCCCAGGCAATGCCTACGTGGCTGCCGCCAAGCGCCAGGTGTTCGGCGTGGTCGGCATCGATTCCATCGCCGGCCCCTCCGAGGTGCTGGTGATCGCCGATGGCGACAACGACGCCGACTGGCTCGCCGCCGACCTGCTGGCGCAGGCCGAGCACGACACCGCCGCCCAGTCCATCCTGATGACCGACGACGCAGACCTTGCGGGGCGCGTGAGGGCAGCGGTTGCTCGCCAGCTCGCCGAGCTGCCGCGCGGCAACATCGCAGGCGCGAGTTGGGAGACCTTCGGCGCCGTCATCCTCCTGCGTTCCCTCGACGAGGCCCCGCCGCTCGCCGACCGCATCGCCGCCGAGCACCTGGAGATCGCCACCCGCGATCCAGAAGCCCTCGCCGTGCGCATCCGCAATGCGGGGGCCATGTTCCTCGGCGCCCACACCCCCGAGGTGATCGGCGACTACGTGGCAGGCTCCAACCACGTGCTGCCGACCGCGCGCAGCGCCCGCTTCGCCTCGGGCTTGGGCGTGCTCGACTTCATGAAGCGCACGTCCATCCTGAAGCTCGACCGCGCCGCGCTCGAGGCGCTGGCGCCGGCAGCCATGACGCTCGCCACGGCCGAGGGGCTCGACGCGCATCGCCGTTCCGTCGCCGTCCGTCTCGGTCGCAGCGGCAGCAAGGCTTGAGGCATCCCATGGTGTTCGAGCCGCCCGAGTTCGATCCCAACTCCAAGTCGAAGCTCGTCGGCATCAAGCTCGATGAGAACTCGATCCGACGCGGCAACACCAGCATCGAGCACGAGCGCGAGGTCGCGATCTTCGACATCCTGGAGGCCAACAGCTTCGTGCTGGATGGCCGCGACGATGGCCCTTACACGCTCGAGCTCTCCATCGTGGAGGATCGGCTGGTGTTCGCGGTCGGCCACCAGAGCCAATCGAGCACGGAGGGCGACACCTTCACCTACGTGCTCTCGCTCACCCCCCTGCGCCGCATCATGAAGGACTACTTCCTCGTCTGCGAGACCTACTACCAGGCGATCCGCACCCAGCCGCCGTCGCGCATCCAGGCGATCGACATGGGCCGCCGCGCGCTGCACGATGAGGGCAGCCGCGCGCTGGTGGAGCGGCTCAAAGGCAAGATCACCCTCGACAAGGACACCTCGCGCCGGCTGTTCACGCTGATCTGCGCGCTGCATTGGAAAGGGTGAGGTGTGGCGCGCGAGGGGGACCTGCCGGGTGCGGTACTCTTCGTGTGCACCATGAACTCCGTGCGCTCGCCGATGGCGGCAGCCATCCTGCGCCACCTGGCCGGGCGGCGCACTTACGTCGAATCGGCGGGCGTGCGCGCCGGCGGCTCCGACGCTTTCGCCGTCGCCGTCATGGAGGAGATCGGCATCGACATCTCGCGCCACGCCCCGCGCACGCTGCGCGATCTCAACGACACATCCTTCGACTTCATTGTCACGCTGTCGCCCGAGGCCCATCACCAGGCGCTGGAGCTGACCCGCACCATGGCGGTCGAGGTCGAATACTGGCCGACCTTCGACGCCACCATGATGATTGGACACGGCAGCCGCGAGCAGATCCTGCAGGCCTACCGCGACGTGCGCGACAGCCTGTTCCGCCGCATCAAGCAGCGCTTCGGCCTCGAAGGCGGGCCGACAGTTTAGGTGAAAACAGAGCCAGGCTATGTCAGCTCGCAGGCTCCAGGTAGCTGCGAAACACACCGACATGAACAAGCGCCGAGTCCGCGGAGTTCGGCCACAAATCCTCGGTGCGGAAGGCTACGTCGTAGGTCGGCTCGTCTGCGGCGTGCACGCCATGCGCATGCGCATCCGGAAACGGATATAGCGGGGATTCGTTCACGATCACGCCGGGCTTGCCGCGGATGTAGCCCGGCATGCGCACATGTCCGGCGAAGAAGTCGTTCTTCACGCGCACTCGATCACCGCGCTTGAAGCGCTCCGGCCCCGGCAGGTTCGAGCGCCCCGGGGCGCTCGGCTCGGAGAGCGGAAAGGTGCCGTTGGCCAGCTTCTCCAACTCCTCGCGCGTCACCACCCCCTTCTCGACGCACAGTGTCGCGAGGCTCGTGAGAGATCGCTCGTAGTAGCTGGCGGAAAGGTAGTGCCGCGGGGACATGCGCTCGATCGCATGGCGGTACTCGTCCATGTTGAAGATGCCGCGCCTGACCGCCATGCCATACAGCGCATTGACCCGCTTCTCCCAAGCGGCGTGAAAGGCTGGCGCCCCCGCGCGGTAGCGGATCCGTCCAAAGCCCTGCCGGCCGCCCAGATCGTGTACGCCGTCCATCGTATCACCTCACCGAATGTGCATCGGTAGCGCTGGGCCGCGCGTCAGAGACGCGCAACCCCGATCATCGATTCCTTGCTGACTATGTCCACCAGCCGCTCCTCGGGCCAGCCGACGGTCTCCGGCGGTTGCACGGGCAGCACCATGTAGCGCGTGTCGGCAGTGGTATCCCAAACGCGGATCTCGATCTCGGGCGGCAGGTCGAGGCCCATCTCGCGCAATACGGTGCGGGATTGGCGCACGACGCGGGCACGATAGTCGAGGTCCTTGTACCAATCCGGCGGCAGCCCGATGATCGTGAAGGCGGTGCAGGAGCACAGCGTGCAGCAGATGACGTTGTGGACTTTCGGCGTGTTCTCGAGCGCCACGAGATGGCGATGATGGGGCGGCATCGTGAGGCCGAGCTCGCCGACCGCCTCTTTTCCGTTTGCCAGCAGGCGCTGTCGGAATGCGGGGTCCGTCCACGCCTTGGCGACGACCCGGGCCCCATTGCGTGGAACCCATTCCTCCTCGGCGACATGCGTCATTTTCTCGATGAAGGGCTTGGGCTCCATACCCCGCGCCTCGAAGGCCGCTTCGACGGCCGTCACACGCTCCTCTACGGAAGCCACTCGCTTGGGAACTGCGTGCTTGTCATCCATGCCCGACCACTCCGGAGGCGGTTGCAACGAGGCAATTGGCGCAAAGTTGCCATGTCGGAAGCAATGACGCCAGAGTGTAGGCTACGCGCGTTGCGCGATAGGGTAGAGGCAGGCTCGCCGGCCTATCGCCCATTGCCGGCTGCCTAGTGCCACCCCTGCTTGATTTTCGCCGCATCCCATGGGCATCTTCGCCCGCGAATCGCTCGAGCGGATAACCCCCATGAGCTCACCCAAGGCCACGCTCCTCAGCGTGCTCACCCGCACCGACAGCCCGCGCCGCGAGACGCTGAGGCGCGAGCTTGCCCGCTCCAAGCCTACCGGCCGCCGCGCTGGCCTCAAGCCCAAGCTGGTACTGGCCAGCGCCTCGCCGCGGCGGCTGACGCTGCTCGGCCAGGTCGGCATCGAGCCCGATGCGCTGCGCCCCTCCTCGATCGACGAGACGCCTCACAAGAGTGAGATGCCGCGCTCCCTGGTGTCGCGGCTGGCGCGCGCCAAGGCGGAAGCGGCCCGCGACCAGATCGCCAACGACAAGGACATCGCCGACGCCTACGTGCTGGCGGCCGACACGGTGGTGGCGGTGGGACGGCGCATCCTCATGAAGCCGCGCTTCGTCGAGGAGGAGTTCGCCACCCTGCAGCTTCTCTCGGGCCGCAACCACCGCGTGCTGACGGGCCTGTGCATGATCACGCCCGACGACCGCGTCCGCCTCAAGATCATCGACACGCGCGTGCGCTTCAAGCGGCTGTCGAAGGAGGAGATGGAGGCCTACGTTGCCTCGCGCGAGTGGCGCGGCAAGGCCGGCGGCTACGCCATCCAGGGCCTCGCCGGCTGCTTCGTACAGAAGATCGTCGGCTCCTACACGAACGTCGTCGGCCTGCCGCTGACCGAGGTCACCAACATGCTGCTGGGCGAGGGCTTCCCGATCCACTTCAACTGGCTGCGGATGGGCGAGGCCGATCCCGAGTGAGGCGTGCGCGACCCGTGCGCTGCGCAGCCGGACGTCCGATGTAAGGGCATGGCCAGCTCCAACCCCGCACCCGAGCGTCCCGGCAAGTGCCCGATCTGCGGCCGGCCCACCGACGCGCACTACCGCCCTTTCTGCTCGCGGCGCTGCGCCGATGTCGATCTGTCCCGCTGGCTTGGCGGCGGCTACGCCATCCCAGTCGAGGAGGACGCCGACGAGGACGGCGAGCGCGCGCCGCCCGCGGACTCCGGGGGAGAGGACGATCCCGGGCGGCGGCATTGACGCGCATCGCCGCACCTTGTGCTAGCTTATGGTCGTCATTCGCGCCCCCGCGATGCCGGGAGAGCGACGCGCACAAAATCAATTCGGCGAAGGCGGCATGGCGACCAACATCAAGCAGATCATCTACTTCCATCCTCGCCTTGATGCGGCGGCCGCAGCGATCCGGAGCAGGCGCTCCGACATCGACATGTTCCGCCGCGACTTCGGCGGGCCGGTCGCCGACACCTGGGCCGAGATGGGCCGTGCGCACGGCTACCACGCCTGCGCCCGCACCGAGATGCGCGAACCCTGGTTTCCCGACGCCAGGCTCATCGCCAATGCACCGAACCTGCTCGCCGTCTGCTCGCTCGGCGCCGGCTACGACGTGATCGACGTCGAAGCCTGCACCAACGCGGGGATCCTGGTCTGCAATCAGTCCGGAGCCAACAAGGAGGCCGTCGCCGAGCACGCCGTGGGCCTCATGCTCGCCGTCTCCAAGAAGATCATGGAGACCGACCGGGCGATGCGGAAGGAGAGCAATATCGAGCGCTTCCGCTATATCGGCACCGAGCTGCTCGGCAAGACCATCGGCATCATCGGCCTCGGCAATATCGGCTCTCGTGTCGCCGAGATCTGCAAAAGCGCATTCCGCATGACCGTGCTCGCCTACGACCCATATCTCTCCAAGGAGAGAATGGCGGCGCGCAACGCCGAGAAGGCCGAGCTGAAGGAGATCTTGCAGCGCGCCGACTATGTCACCATGCACTGCCCGCGGACGGACGAGACGTTCGGCATGATCGGGTACGACGAGCTCTGCCTGATGAAGCCGACGGCGTTCTTCATCAACACCTCGCGCGGCGGCACCTACAGCGAGGCCGACCTCGCCCGCGCGCTCGCGGAGCGCAAGATCGCCGGCGCCGGCATCGACGTGTTCCTCGATGAGCCGCCGCCGACCGACCACCCGCTGATGGCCTTCGACAACGTGATCTTGACGCCGCACAATGCCGGCAGCACCCGCGAATCCCACGCCAACGTTGCGATCTACGCCTCCGACCAATGGATCGACATCTTCGACGGCAAGGTCCCGCCGCGCCTGATCAACCGGGCCGCGTGGCCCAAGTATTCCGAGCGCTTTCAGAAAATTCTCGGCTTCAAGCCCGAGCCGCTGCGGGAGGAGTGATAGAGGGTGCGAGGCGCGCTCTGTCGCTCAATCCTTCTTCTGCACCTGAATGATCGCTCTGCGATGGGTGCCCTCGCCGACCTTCTTGTTCTCATCGCGCGCCTCGACCTTGAAGCGAAGCTTGCGGCCGTCGACTTCCAAGAGCTCGGCCCTGACCGTGACGGTCTGGCCCTTGGGCGTGGCGCCGAAGTGCTTGACGTTGACCTCGAAGCCGACCGTCGTGTGCCCCTCGGGGAGGTAGTCCTGCACGGCCTGAATGCCCGCGCGCTCCATCAGCGCGATCATCGATGGCGTCGACAGCACGCCTGCGCCGCCCATGTGCCTGACCACCAGCTTGTCATCGACCACCGTCTCGATCTCCGCCGCCAGACCGGGGGTGAGCTGGTCCTTCGCCATGGTGGGTTCTCTCCTCTCTTTCTCTGATCTCGACCTAAGCAGAGTTCCGTAAGCGCGCCAACGCTCGGCCACGTCCGCGCAGGCGGCACCGTTCGATGCCGCAGACGGCCAACGCGATCGTTCGCTTTCTCCACATGTTCAATGCCTTGCCCATTGACGCGCATAAAATCCCGTGTAATCCCATGCAGACCCAAGCGACATACCGCTTCGGGCAGCGTCGATGTGAACGGCAAGAGTCGAGTGCAACGGGATGGACCGCTTTGTCTCGACATTCACGAACAAGATCGACGCCAAGGGCCGGGTCTCGGTGCCTGCCTCCTTCCGCGCCGTGCTCGAGCGCGACGGTTACATGCAGGGCAGCGCCCAGGGCGGCGGAGGCGGCATCTACTGCTACCCCTCGCTCGACGCTCCGGCACTCGATGCAGGCGGCCAGAGCCTTGCGCGCAAGATCGACGGGCTTCTCGACGGCCTGCCGGATTATTCGGACGAGCGCGACGAGCTGTCTGTCGCGCTCTATGGTGACGTCCACATCCTCTCGATCGATCAGGACGGACGCATCGTGCTTCCTGAGCCGCTTCGCGCCCATGCCGGCCTTTCGGCGAGCGTCACTTTCGTGGGGCTGGGAAGCAAATTCCAGATGTGGGAGCCCGCCCGCTTCGAGGAGCGGCGACGGCTCGCCCGCGAGAAAGTCCAGGATCACCGCAGGTTATTCGGCGCGGGGACCCGCCTCGATCAGGGGGATAGAGGCGGAGAGGGAGGAGCACGGGAATAATGGCGACGCGAGGCACCCCATCGGCCGAGGGTGCACTCAGAGGGACAGCGCGCCATGTTCCCGTGCTGCTTCCCCAGGTGCTGCAGGCGCTCGCCCCCAGCGCAGGCCAGTCCTACATTGACGCCACCTTCGGCGCCGGCGGCTACAGCGAGGCCATCCTCGCCGCCGCGCCCGATACGCGCATACTCGGGCTCGACCGCGATCCCACCGCGATTGCCACCGGCTCCTCGCTCGCCGCACGCTATCCGGGCCGCCTGACCCTCGTTGCCGGGCGCTTCGGCGATCTCGACCGCATCGCGCGCGAGGCCAGTTTCGCTCCTTGCGACGGCATCGTGCTCGACATCGGCGTCTCCTCGATGCAACTCGACGACCCCGCTCGCGGCTTCTCCTTCCAGGCCGACGGCCCCCTCGATATGCGCATGGCCGGAGCGGACGGCGACGGGCCCAGCGCCGCCGATGTCGTCAACGAGGCCGAGGAAGCCCTCCTCGCCGACATCCTCTACCACCTCGGCGAGGAGCGCAGCGCCCGCGGCATCGCCCGCGCCATCCTCGGGCGGCGTCGCCAGCAACCCTTCGCGCGCACGTCCGAGCTCGCGACCCTCGTCGCCCGCGTGCTCGGCCGCGAGCGCATCGCCGGCCGCCATGCCGCCACGCGCACGTTCCAGGCGCTGCGCATGTACGTCAACGACGAGCTGGGCGAGCTTGCAGCCGGGCTCGGCGCCGCCGAGCGTGTGCTGGCTTCCGGCGGCCGGCTTCTCACCGTCACCTTCCACTCGCTCGAGGACAGGCTGGTGAAGCAGTTCCTGGCCCGCCGTGCCGGTCCGCCGCCCTCGGGCTCGCGCCACCTGCCGCCGCAGACCGCCGATCATCCGCGCGCGAGTTTCCGATTCGTTAACCATCGCCCGCTAAGCCCGACCGATCGGGAGGTTGCCGCCAATCCGCGCGCGCGGTCGGCAAAGCTGCGCTGGGCCATCCGCACCGATGCCCCGGCCTGGGCACCGGATGAGCTCGACCCGGCCGTCCCGCGCATCGGGGGCTGATCGAGGCCTGAGAGACTTGTGCGGTCGAGGAGTCGTGCGTTGGGCATGCACAGGGCGATCAATCTCGTATTGATGCTGGCGACGCTCGCGAGCGCGGTCGCCCTCTATGCCGTCAAGAACGACACGCGCCGGCTCGAAACCCGCGTCGCCGCCCAGGAGCGGGCCCTCGAGCGTGCGCGGAGCGACGTCGCCGTGCTCACCGCCGAGCGCGCGCACCTCTCCCGCCCCGAGCGCCTCGAGCCGCTCGCACGCCTGATCGGCCTCTCGCCCATCGCCGCCGCCCAGTACATGCGCCTCGACCCCGCCGCCGACCGCGACAGCGCGAGGTGATGCCGTGAGCCAAATCCAATCCGCGCCGCCGATGAGTCAGCCGCCCCTCCCCCTCCAGGGGGAGGAGCGGCATCGTTCCCGTCTCCGCCGGCGCTCGATGGTGGCGCTCCTCGCCACGCTCGTCTGCTTCGCCGCCATCGCCGGCCAGCTCGTGCGCCTCGCCGCCAGGGCGCCGCCCGAGATCAGGGTCGCCATGGCCGAGCCGCTCGCCCGCACCTTTGCGCGTCCCGACATCGTCGACCGCGCCGGCCGCCTCATCGCCGCCGACGTCGCCGTGCATTCGCTCTACGCCGACCCGCTGCTCATCCTCGACCTCGACGAGACCCTGGAGAAGCTCGGCCCCACGCTCCCCGGCCTCGACACCGCCGACCTCAAGAAATCGCTCGCCGACCAAAGCCGCCGCTTCGTGTGGGTCGCCCGCGGCCTCAGCCCCCGCCAGGCCCAGCGCGTGCACGACCTCGGCCTCCCCGGCCTCGCCTTCCGCACCGAGCTCAAGCGCGCCTACCCGCTGGGCGCTCTCGCCGGCCACCTGATCGGCACCGTCAACACCGACAACAAGGGCCTCGCCGGCCTCGAGCGCATGCTCGACGAGACCGGCCGCGTGGAGGCCGTGCAGGGGCCGGGGCGAGTGCCGCCCGAGCCCGTGCGCCTTTCGCTCGATGTCGGCGTGCAGCACGCTCTGGCCGAAGAATTGAAGCAGGCCTCGCTGCGCTACTCGGCATCCGGTGCCGCGGGCCTGGTGCTCGACGCCAACTCCGGCGAGGTCCTCGCCGCCGTCTCGCTGCCCCAGGCCGATCCCTCGCGCCCGGCCGACTGGCTCGACCCCGCGCTTGCCGATCGTCTCGCCGGCGGTACCTTCGAGCTCGGCTCCATCTTCAAGGCGCTCACCGTCGCCCAGGCGCTGGAAGCCGGCAGCGCCGACCTCGAGCGCGTCCTCGACGTGCGCCAGCCCCTTACCGTCGGTACCTACACCATCAAAGACCTGCACCCGCAGGGCCGCCCGCTCACCGTGCGCGAGGTGTTCCTGCACTCCTCCAACGTCGGCGCCGGCATGCTGGCCCTGGAGGCCGGCGCCGAGCGGCAGCGCGCGTTCCTGGGCCGGCTCGGCCTCACCGAGCCGATGCGCTGGGAAGCGGGCCCGGTGGCGACGCCGCAGCTCCCCAAGAACTGGGGCCGCATCGAGACCGTCACCATCGGCTACGGCCACGGGCTGGCGTTGGCGCCGCTGCAGTTCGCGGCCGGCATGGCAGCCCTCGTCAACGGCGGCGCCAGGGTCACCCCCACTCTCATGGCCCGATCCGACGACGGCGGCGCGCGACTGCGCGTCGTCTCGGAGGCCACCAGCGCCAAGCTGCGCGAGATCATGCGCCTCAACGTGACGAACCCGCACGGCACCGGCCGGCGCGCGGAGGCCGAGGGCTACCGCGTCGGCGGCAAGACCGGCACGGCCGAGATGCCGGGCCGCGGCGGCTACCAGGAGAAGTCCGTCATCTCCTCCTTCGTCGGCGCCTTCCCGATGGACGCGCCGCGCTACGTCGTGCTGGTGATGCTGTTCGAGCCCAGGACCGGCGACACCGGCGGCGACCACATCACGGCCGGTCTCAACGCCGCCCCCGCCACCGCCCGCGTGGTGGAGCGCATCGCCCCCCTGCTCGCCGTCCTCCCTCGCCGCCTCGACGCGCGGATGTAGGTGGTGCGCTCACAAGGCGCGCCGTCCCCACCGTTGGCCCGACCTCTGGTTGGCGGAGCAGGAGCCCACGTCACAATTTCTCCTTCTGTTTCCCTAGACGAAAGTGTGGTCAGGCTCAGGGCGTGACCGTTCACCCCTCAGGGCTTCACCCGATGGTGCAGGCCGACTTTCCGTAAAATGATGCGCCGTTCCACCTTGTCTATCGCGCCAAGCCCATACTGCTTCCCCAGCTTGCTGCAGGACATCCTGGTAATCATCATCAGAGGCAGGGTTTGCGGGGGGCTTGATGATGCGTCGCTGGCGGACAGCTTGGTTGGGGCATTATCTACAGCGACATTGCGGGCCGATCCTCGTCGCCGCCGCTTACTACGTCAGTGCACAAGCGGCCTTTCTGGTCGGCACACTGTCAGACAAGATATTTGCGCCCTTCTGGCCACCCAACATCGTGCTCCTTTGTGCACTCATGCTGGTGCCGTACAGGCAGTGGCCTGTCTATCTCCTTGCTGCGCTGCCCGCTCACATTGCTGCCGAATTGAGTGTCGGCATGCATTGGCCACAGATGTGGATTGCCTTCGCCACCAATTGTGCCGTCGCATCCCTCAACGCTTTCGGCGTGCGGTACCTGGTGGGACGACCTCCCTGGCTCGATACCTTCCACAAAGCGCTGGTCTATGTGCTCGTCACCGCAGTCGTTGGCCCTGCCGCGGTGGCCTTGGGAGGCGCGTTCGTACGCATCACGGGTGGCGACGACCTGCAACATTTCTGGCTGTTCTGGGAGCAGTGGTATGCCGCGAACGCGTTGGCGAGCGTCACACTTGGAGTCGTGTTGCTTGCGTGGATCGGCAAACGTGACGATTGGCTGGAGTTCGTCTCCGGCTCTCGCCGGAGCGAGGCGTTGCTGCTTGCGGTAGGCCTCGTCCTCGCCTGCGGGATCGCCTTTAGCGCTGACACCTTGACGATGCCCTCGTATGTGCCGGCGTTCTTGTATCTGCCGCTGCCATTGATCTTATGGGCCGCGGTGCGGTTCCGAACCGTTGGAGCGAGCGCTGCGATCCTCGTTGTCACGATCACTTCTATTTCAGTCACGCTGAAGGGCCCCACCGTATTCGCCGGAGCCGATGCGGAAGCCAATGTTCTCGCCCTGCAGTTGTTCTTGGTCGCCGTTTCGGTGCCAACCCTCTTTCTCGGCGCATGCATCGACGGCCTGCGCCGCGCGGAGGGCGTGGCAGCCAGGCTTGCTCAGATTGCTCTCAGCACGCAGGACGACGAACGTCGGCGTGTGGCCAATGGTCTTCATGAGGGCGTCGCGCAACATTTGGTTGCGGCCATCTGGACAACCGAGCGCCTGCGTGGACACCTCCCCCAGGCCATCCAATCAGATGCCAGGGAGCTCGAGGGTCTCCTGCAGAGGTGTGTCACAGATGTTCGCTCCCTTTCCTACCTGCTCCACCCACCCCTGCTGGATGAGGAGGGCTTGGAGGCCGCGCTGCGGTCGCGCGTTGAGAGCTATCGCAAATGCAGTGGTATCTCTGTCGATCTCGAGTTCGCTGGCAGGCTAGGGCGCCTGCCGCCGCAAGTGGAGCTTACAATCTTTCGACTTGTGGAGGAGGCGCTTTCCAACGTCAAACAGCACTCGGGCAGCGCGACTGCCCGCATCCTGGTCGAACGAGAACGAAATCCTACCCTCAGCCACATCAACCTGACCGTTGAGGATCACGGCAAGGGAATGGTCGCCACGGGCAATGGGCCGGCAAAGCTGCAAGATGTCTTGGCAATCGATGCAAGCGGCCTGGGCTTGTCTCGTATGCGAGAGCGCGTAAGAAACATTGGTGGAAGGCTCACTATCCAATCAACGGTTGGCAAGACGGTTGTTCGCGCCTCGATCCCCCTTTCAACAGGCGCGTGGGACGTCAATTTCTGTTGAGGTTCGGCGCCCCATGGCCGCGAGAGGGCTCACATCGCCGGCACAAGCCGATGCACCGTTCTTATCAATTCTTTCCCGCTGAAGGGCTTCTGCAGCGTGGTGGCGCTCGGGCTCCCGGCGAGGAGCTCGGCAGAGCCAGAAATTGCAATGACGGGCACGTTGAGTTCGCCTAGCCGTCTTACGAATGCATGGCTTGGCTGGCCGTCAAGGTGCACGTCGACCAAGGCCAGATGAGGCTGCCTCACGAGGAGGCGCTCGGCGGCACCTGTGGTCGGGACGGGCCCGACGACAACCATGCCGAATTCTTCGAGCAGGTACTGCAGAGCGTCGGCCACCGTAGGCACATCCTCAACAACGAGGACCCGCAAACCGTGCAAACTCATGACGTTCCAACCTTCCGGACTACGCATCGCAAAAGCAACGGAGCGAATTTCCGTGTGTCTGATTTTGTGTCTATCTGCGGATTGCAAAGAATTTGTAACAGTAGTTCTTATTCGCGACTAGAGCGCACGCTTAGCCAGCTCATATACTAGTATTATAGTTGGCAACCTTCATGCCCGACTGTTGCACGACGCGCATCGGCGTTGGCCGCCTTCGTTTGCGCTTCATCAATTCGGGAAATTCACACCCACCTGCGCGGAGTCACCGCCCCTGCGGCGGGGCAGGCTCCGCGGGACCGCCCGGCTTCAGCGGCGGCATGACCTCGGCCGGGTCGAGGCCCAGCTCGTGGATGCCCATGTTCCAGAGGCAGAAGTCCGATGGCGGCGCATGCAGGGGCCCCAGCGCGCCGTCGCGGAAGAGCTGCTCGATGCGCCCTCCCTTGAAGATGCCGTGCGACCCCGACAGCGTCAGCGCGATGCGCGCGATATGCGCGACAGCCTCCCCCACCACATACTTGGCGCGGAAAAGGGCGGCCGTCGTCTCCGGCGTCCCGCCCTGCGTGTCGTAGAGCCAGGCCGACTTGTACATGACGAGGCGCGCCGCCTCGAGCTCGGCGCTCAGTTGCGCGACCTGGCGCCGGACATCAGGATGATATGCGAGCGGCTGGGAGTAGCCCGGCACCTGCCGGCTCCCCACGACGCGCAGCAGCTCGGCATAGATGGCTCCCGCAACGCCGAGGTAGACCGCCGTGTAGGATCCCCAGGCCCAGCTGCTCGTCTGCGCCCGGAACGTCCTGATGTCGTCTGACTGGTAGACGACGGCGCTTGCCTCCACCTGGCAATCGTCGAGAACGAGCGAGTCGCTGCGGGTGGCGCGCATCCCCATCACGTCCCAGTTGGCGATCACGCTGCGTCCGGGCGCGTTGCGGGGTATCAGCACGAAGGCGCCGGCGGTGGGGCGCGTGGCGGTGTCGGGTCGCGCCAGCACGAGGCAGTAGTCCGCCGCCTGCAGCATCGAGGCGAACATCTTGCGCCCCGTGATCCGCCATCCATCGTCGGTGCGGCGCACGACGGTGTCGAGCCAGCGCTCGCCCAGCAGTGCGGTCGACGTCGCCTCCGAGTAGTTGCCGGCGAGCAGGCGTTTGCGCCGCACGACGAGGTCGGCGATATGCTGCTTGGCTTCCTGCGCGACCATGGGGCTGTCGAGCAGCGGCATCACCACCGAGGCGTGCATGTTGAAGGACAGCGCCGTCGACGGACAGCCCTGCCCCAGCGCCTCGTAGGCGATCGTGTGGCCGAGAAAGCCGACGCCCGTCCCGCCGAGCTCGCGGGGCACGCTCAGCTCCAGAAAGCCTTCCAGCCGCAGGCGATCGTAGTTCTCGGTCGGGTGAGAGGCGTCGCGGTCATGCTCGCCGGAGCGGGTAGCGAAGTCTGCCGCAAGCTGCCGGCAGCGCTCCTGCAGCCGTCGATGCTCTTCGCTCAATCCAAAATCCAAGAGCGCTTGCCTTTCCTGCGGGTGGCGCGCGGCCCTCGTCGCTCAGCCGAGCGTCGCACCACTCGCGATGCCCATGCAATCTCCCTGCCAAGCCCTGGCCAAGCCCCGGCCAAGCTCTGGCATCATGACCTCACGTCGAATACTGCGCGAACGCCAGCGTGCCGGCGCGTGCGCGATAGTCGGTCTTGACGTTGACGACGGCGACGCGGCCCTTGTCGACCTCTTTCTGCGCCTTCTCGAGCGCAGGCCGGATGTCCTCGGCCTTCTCCACGTAGTCGCCGTAGCACCCCAGCGTCTCGGCCATCTTGTCGTAGCACGTGTAGCCGAGATCGCGGCCGGGCTTCTCGCGCTTGGGATCGGCCGTCCAGCCGCCGTTGAGGCTGATCACGACCAGCACGGGCAGCTTGTGGCGCACCGCCGTGTCGAGCTCCATCGCATTCAACCCGAACGAGCCGTCGCCGTGCACGCACACCACCTGCTTGTCGGGCTTGGCGAGCTTGGCGCCGAGCGCGAACGGCAGCCCCACGCCCATCGTCCCGAACGGGCCGGAGTTGAGCCGGTGCCCCGGCGAGAAGGTCGGCATCGACTGGCGGCCGTAGTTGAGGATCTCCTGCCCGTCGACCACCAGGATGGCGTCGCGCTTGATGAAGTTGGTGATCTCCTCGCACAGCCGCAGCGGATGGATGTCGCCGTCCTCCACGTACTTGTTGGCGCCGGGCGCCTTCAGCTTCGCCTCCGCGCCGTCGGCAAGCGTTTTGCGCCAGCCCTTGTAGAGGTCGGGGCTGACCCTGCCCTTGAGGCCCGCGAGCAGCTGGTTCAGCACCATGCGGCAGTCGCCGACGATGCCGATGTCGACTGTTCGTGCGGCTGTGGCAATTTCGGTTGCATCAATGTCGATGCGCGCGATCTTGGCAGCGGCATTGAAGCGCGGCGGCGCGGCGTGGGAGATGATGTAGTTCATGCGCGTGCCGAGCACGATGATGAGGTCGGCGTCCCTGAAGGCCGTGGAGCGCATCGACAGGTAGGACAGCGGGTGGTCGTCCGGCACCACGCCGCGCCCCTGCGGCGTCGTGTAGAAGGGGATGCCCGTCTTCTCGACGAACTCCTGCATCTCGGCCCAGGCGCGCGACCAGATCACGCCGCTGCCCGAGATGATCACGGGCTTCTTGGCCTTCGACATGGCGAGGATCAGCGCATCGACCTGCTCGGGGTCGCCGAGCGGGCGCGCATTGAGGATCGGCCGGCCCGACATCGACCAGTCGACCTCCTCCTCCGGTATCTTGGCGTAGAGAATGTCGCCGGGGAAATCGAGGTAGGTGGGGCCGGGCTTGCCGCTCATGGCGTGCTGGAAGGCAGCGTTCACCTGCTCGGGGATGCGCTTGAGGTTATAGACGCGGTCGGCCCACTTCACGCAGCCGCGCACGATCGCGACCTGGTCGATCTCCTGGAACACCTGCCGGCCGAACTGGAAGATCGGGCTCGAGCCGCCGATGGCGACCACGGGGCAGCAGTCGACCAGCGCGTTGGCAAGCCCGGTCGTGAGGTTGATCACCCCGGGGCCGCTCGCCGCCATGCACACCGATGGCTTCTGCAGCAGCCGGCTGTAGGCCTGTCCCATCAGCGCGGCCGCCTGCTCGTGGCGTACGTCGACCGGGCGAATGCCCTCCTTGATGCAGGATGCCTCCGCCAGCAGCATCGGCCCGCCCATGATGAAGAGCAGGTTCTCCGTGCCCTCCTTCTTGAGCGCCTTCGCCAGGATCTCCGAGCCCGTCAGCTCCGCCATGATTTCCTCCATAAGGGGTCAGACCCCTTGCCCAGCCCGTCATTCCCGCGAGCGCGCTCCGCGCGTTGGCATTTGCGGCTGGATTCCCGCTCTGCGCTTCGCTTGGCGGGAATGACGCGCGCACGCCATCTCACACGGCTATCTCTTCGTGATCACCTTATCCTGCACCAGACCCTCGATCGACTTCTTGTCGAGGCCCAGCCAGCTCTCGAGCACCTCGCCCGAATGCTCGCCCAGCAGCGGCGAAGCCTTGACCTCGGGCGGTCTCCCGTCGTGGCGCACGGGCCATGCCGGAATGGCGTAATCCTTCACTGCAGGATGCTCCATCGTCTGCATGATGCCGCGCTCGTAGAAGGTCCTGTCCTCGTAGAGCTCCTTGGTGTCGAGCACGGCGCCCGCGGGGATCCCGGCGCTGCCAAGCAGCCGCATGGCCGTGTCCTTGTCGTGCTTCTTGGACCAGGCAGTCACCAGCGCGGCGATTTCCGCCTCATGCTCGCCACGCGTGAGCGGCGTCGCAAAGCGGGGATCGGAAAGCAGGTCTTCGCGGCCGAGCACGCCGAGCAGCCGCTTCCAATGCTCGGGATTGGTGCGGCTGGTGTAGACGTACACGTAGTCGTTCGGACCTCCACCCTTGCAGGGATAGATGCCGCACGGCGGATTCCCGCCCGAGACGCTCTGGTCGCCCACGCGCTTGATGGGCCCGCCTTTGCGCGCCTGGGTGGCGAACGCCAGCCGGATATAATGCAACATCGCATCCTGCATGGCGATTTGCAGGCGCTGGCCCTTGCCGGTGCTCTTCTGCTCGAAGAGTGCGCCGAGGACGGAAATGGCGAGTAGCATGCCGGTGCCGGTGTCGCCGAGGGTGGGACCCGGCTTAGCCGGCGGGTTGTCGGGATAGCCGCTGATGCTCATCACGCCGCCGACCGCCTGCGCGATCATGTCGAAGGCGAGATTGCTTTCGAATGGACTGCCTTCGCCGAAGCCCTTGACCTGGGCGTAGACAATGCGCGGGTTGAGCTTCGATATGACGTCGTAGCCGAGCCCCAGTCGCTCGATCGCCCCGGGAGCAAAGTTCTCGACGAACACGTCGGCCTTGCGCGCCAGGTCGAGCACGAGCTTTTTGCCCGCCGCTGACTTCAAATCTACGGTCAGCGATTTCTTGTTGGCGTTGAATGTGAGGAAATAGAAGGAGTCATGGTCCTCGTTGAAGATGCTGCGGCCGGGATCGCCGAGCTTGGGATTCTCGACCTTGACGACCTCGGCACCGAGCCAGGCCAGCGCCTCCGTGCAGGATGGCCCTGCCTCGAATTGCGAGAAGTCGAGCACCCGCACACCCTGCAGGCAATGCAGGGACTTGCCGTTCGCCACCATGTCGCTTCCGCTCCCGTTGGATGAGGCATTTTTCTTAGTTTAACAGCCATTGAACGGCACAAGGCAAATGCGTGCTTCGCAGGTCTGACGTCACACCGTTGCAACCGGGGTCGCCGGCGAGCCGACCGCGCCCGGCAGCCGGAGCGGCGGCGCCGTCAGCAGGAACCGGCTGCGATTGTTCGCCCTCAGCCAGTCGCCAAGCTCCGACAGCCGCCAGATCTCGCCCAGGTTCACGCCGGTCTTGAACAGGCAGTGGTGGTGCAGCGGCAGCATCACGCAGTCGCCCGGCTTGAAGGTCGTCGGCATCAGCTCGACCGCGTAGTTGTCGGAGATCAGCGCCACCAGCTTGGACTCCGTGATCCACTGCTGCAGCCGCGGGTCGCCGCCATCGAGGCCGGTGCAGCTCGTCTCCAGCGTGTGCGCATCGGGCGTCTTCTTGCCCTCCAGGATCACCTCGTCGAACCCGGTGCGCAGCAGCACGAAGTCGCCCGGCTCCACCTTGATGCCGTCCGCCGCCATCACGCGCATCAAGTCGTCGTAGCCCACTGCCTGCCGCTTGCGGCCGAAGTGCGCGAACAGGTCGATCATCACGCCGCGCCCCTGCAGGCACTTGACCGCCATGTTCTCGACGCCCAGCGCATTCGCCGACGAAGTCCCCTTCGCCTCCACCATCGTGCCCGGCACCGCGCCCGACTCTCTGGCCGCGGTCGGCCCCACGAGATCGATGCCGCCTCGATAGCCGTTGTAGAAGGTGACCTTCGGCGTGCCGTCGCCGTCCGCATCGAACAGCGCGCCGACGTGGGCCAGCGTGTCCCACTGCGTCGAGTACTGCAGGTGCATGATGACGGCGTCATCATTGATGACGTCGACGAAGCCCGGCTTGTCCCACTCGACGCGGTAGTGCCAGTTGGGCTTGTCGCCCCTCAGCGTGGGGCGGATCTGCGGCGGATGCCGGCGCGGGTTGAGCACGGCGCCGCCCGGATAGTCGAGTGGCATCGACAGGCAGAACGTCCTGCCCTCCTTCACCTCGGCGATGCCCTGCTTGACCTTGGCGGGGCCGAGCTCATTCATGCGCCCGAGCTGGTCGTTCTCACCATAGTCCCCCCACGTCGAGTTCTCCGGCCGCTTCTTCCAGCGCTTCTGCTCGGGCATTCTTCTCTCTCCCTGGTTTCCTCCGCGGCGGTGCCGAGGCCGCCGTCGATGATCACGATCAAAGGCCGCAATGATGCCCGTTGTCCACTCGTATCCCGAGTGCCGAGGCCCCTCCGCCGCAGACGTCATGCCGGCGCAGAGCTTGCCCCGGACGTGATCCGGGGCCGGCACCCATGCAGGTCTCGATCACCGCCGACCAGCAGGGCGCCCTGGGTTCCAGCCCTTGCCGGAGCGACGTCCGTGGCGGCGTGGCATGTCCTGCCGATGTCGGCGATGCCCGTTGAAAGCTGATATCCTGCAGCGAGTGTTAGGTGTTGCGAGCCAGGTTGTACGGGAGGAGAGCGGAGCGATGAGGCTGAAGGGCAAGATTGCACTCGTGACCGGAGCCGGCGGCGGATTGGGCACCGCCATCGCAAGGCGGTTCGCGAGCGAGGGCGCGTCGCTGATGTGTACGGACCGCGATCGCGGCCGCGCAGAGACAACGGCATCGGCTATTGCGAAATCGGGCGGCGTGGCCCACGCCTTTCAGGCCGACGTTGCCGACCCCAATCAGTGCGATGCCCAGGTAGCCGAAACGGTCCGGCAATTCGGTCGCATCGACATTGCCGTCAACAACGCCGGCGTCGCGCTGCACAAGCTCGCGCTCGATACCAGCCTGGAGGATTGGGAGCGCGTGCTGCGCATCAATCTGACCGGCTCCTTCCTGACGGCGCAGGCCGCCGCCCGCCACATGGTCAAGCAAGGGGGCGGACGCATCATCCAGATCGGCTCGATTTCGGGACAGCGGGGCAACATGGGCGGCATCGCCTATGGTGCCTCGAAGGCGGCCGTCATGCACGTGTGCAAGGTCCTCGCGGTCGAGTTGTCCGGTCAAGGCGTCATGGTCAACGCGATCGCGCCTGGCCCCATCGAGACCGGCCTCAGCAAGCACGGGCCGACGAGACGGCGGGGCTATCTCGATCGCATTCCCACGCACAGCTATGGCAACGTCGATGCCGTGGCGAACGCCGCCCTCTACCTCGCGTCGGATGAATGCGACTGGGTTACGGGGCACATCCTGAACGTCGACGGTGGCTACGGCGCCGCCGGCCTTTCCTACGACCCCACCGAGATTCGCTAGACCGGCCGCGGCGTCTTCCTTCAGGCGGTCGCTACGCAAAAAGCACAACTGCCGGCTCCGGGCGGTCTAAGCGTCCGAGGAAAACGTGAGCCTAATCGAACACCACGATCTGGCGCACGGCGGCGACGTCGGCGAGGCGGTCGAAGCCCCTGTTGATGTCGGCGAGCGGCAGCGTGCCGCTCTTCAGGCGGTCGATCGGCAGGCGGCCCTGCTTGTAGAGCTCGATGAAGATCGGCACGTCGCGCTCGGGGACACAGCTCCCCATGTAGCTGCCGCGGATCGACTTCTCGTCGCTGACCAGGCCCGAGTGGTTGAAGGCGTAGGTGGCGGCCGCCGGCGGCAGGCCCGCGCTCACCACCGAGCCGCCGCGGCCGAGGATGTCGACGCCGAGCGCCATCGCCTTGATCGACCCCGCCATCTCGAAGGCATAGTCGACGCCGCCGCCGGTCGCCTCGCGGATGCCCTTGGCGCAGTCGGCATCGGCCGCATTGAAGGTGTCGGTGGCGCCGAGCTGGCGCGCGAGCCCGAGCTTCTCGTCGGAGAGGTCGACGGCGATGATCTTCTGCGCCCCCGCCACGCGCGCGCCCAGCATGCACGAGAGCCCGACGCCGCCGAGCCCGATCACGGCCACCACGTCGCCCGGCCGCACGCCCGCCGTGTTGATCGCCGCGCCGACGCCCGTCTGCACCGCGCAGCCGAACATCGCCGCATCCTCCAGCGGCACCTTGGGGTCGATCTTGACGAGCGAGGAGCGCGCCATGACCGCATACTCGGCAAAGCAGGAGACGCCGGAGTAGTGGGCGATGAACTTGCCGTTGAGGCTGAGCCTCTTGCCGCCCGTCAGCAGCTCGCCGCGCGCCCGCATCTGCGGCCACTTGGTGCACACGTTGGGCCGGCCGCGCGCGCAGTTGCGGCACGACCCGCAGCTCGGCACGAAGATGAACACCACGTGGTCGCCGGCTTTCAAGTCCGTGATGCCGCGTCCGACCTCGGCGACGACGCCCGCCCCTCGTGCCCCGGGATGGTCGGCAGCGTGCGTGGCCGGCTGTTGTCGATGGTGGAGAGGTCGGAATGGCAGAGCCCCGCGCCGGCTACCTTCACCAGCACTTCGCCCTCGCCCGGCGCGTCGAGGTCGACCTCCTCGATCTTCAGCGGCCGGCTGTCGGCGTAGGGACGCGGCAGGCCCTGCTCGTAGAGCACGGCGGCTTTCATCTTCATGGGTGTGCGTAGCTCCTATCGTGCGCCGCAGTCGGCCCCGCTAGTTACTTCCCGGCGCAAAAATCGGGGTCTGAGATGACGGATCAATGACGCCGACACAGCAAGACCCGCCGGGGCGGCCGGCGGGGACTGTGCGAGCGATCGGAAGGTCTACTGACGGGCCTGCCCTTGCAGGGCGCGGCCTAT
>JBGGME010000142.1:0-20526 GCA_041288195.1 Hyphomicrobiaceae bacterium | reverse complement strand
CCCTTGTAGCCACCTTTGGCCACGGCGTCGGTCCTCTTGCGATACGTGACCGCATGTCCGTTGTAGCCAAGCACACGTCGGACGAGGCGGCCGTCGACGTTGCGATTAACTCCCGTTTGCCACGAATCGACTTTCTGAGCCAAACAGCGGCTCTGAGATCTTCAGCACGGTCTTCGTCCACTCGGCGACGTGCTCGGGCTTCGGTTCGACCCGGTTGTAGCCATGTTCGAGCATGAATCGGACGAGCCCCGTCTGCCATTCGACGCAGTGCTCGATGGCGTGTGGAACATTCCCGCGCGCGGTGTGCGGACCCAGCACCATCAGGAGGTTCGGAACCTCTCCGCCAGCATGCCGAGGAACGTGCGCGGCTGCCCGTCCAACCAAACGTCCTTGAGCCGGACACCGTCGGCGCCACGAAAATCGATGCGGTCGAAGGCACCGGTCACGCCATCGAAGCCAGTCGCATAGATCAGGATGTCGAACTCGTATTCCTGCTTCGCCGTCTTGACTCCTTTCGGTGTGATGCACTCGATCGGCTGATCCTTGATGACGTCGACGAGCAGAACGTTGTCGCGGTTGTAGGCCTCAAAGTAGCTGCTCTCCAGCGGCACGCGCCGCGTGCCGAAGCCGTGGTCTTTGGGAATCAGAAGCTCGGCGACCTTGGGATCCTTGACCCGGCCACGGATCTTTCTGGCGACAAAGGCACTCAACTCGGCGTTGGCCTTCTCGTAGATATAGCTGTCGCGAAAATTGCCGACCCAGATGCCGAATCCGGGCTCGGCATAGAGCTTCTCCCAAAAGGCGTCGCGCTCTTGCGGGCTCACGTCGAACGTCGCGCGCGGATCGGCATTGTGGATGAACGAGGTCGCCGTGGTGCGGCAGTGTGCATAAATCTCATCGTAGCGCGGCTCAAGCTCCTCCATCTCCGACTTGCTGATCTTGCCATTGTGCAAGGGTGCCGCCCAGTTCGGCCGCCGCTGGAACACAGTCAGCTGCTTGGCCGTCTTGGCGATTTCCGGAATCGCTTGAATAGCGGTGGCGCCGGTACCGATGATGCCGACGCGCTTACCCGTGAAGTCGACCGGCGTGTGCGGCCACAAGCCCGGATGATAGGCTTGGCCCGCGAAGCTCTCGCGGCCGGCGATCTTGGGCAGCGTCGGCGTCGACAGCACGCCCATCGCCGTGAACAGGAACGTCGAGTTCGCTCGATTGCCGTCCTCGAGCGTCACGGTCCACGCGGTCTTGGCCTCGTCCCACGCCGCGCATTTGACGCGGCTGCAAAACTGCATGTCGCGACGCAGGTCGAACTTGTCCGCCAGGTGGTTCAGGTAGGCGAGCGTATCGGGCTGCGGCGAGAATTGCTCCTTCCAATCCCACTCCTGCAGCAGCTCCTTGGAGAAGGAGTAGCCATAGGTCCAGCTTTCCGAATCGAAGCGGGCGCCTGGATATCGGTTCCAGTACCAAGTGCCGCCGACATCGGAGCCGGCCTCGAACACGCGCGTCGTCAGGCCCAGCTCGCGCAGGCGGTAAAGCATGAACATGCCGGAGATGCCGGCACCAATCACGATCGCATCAAAATCCGTGGTCCGCGTCGCCGATTGGTCGCGCCGCGCCCACGCTACTGTCGTTCATTACGGTACTCCCCCGTGAGTGTCTGCACTGCGACGGTCAGGACGCTGGCGAGCGATGCAATGACCCAAGACTGACATTCAATGCAATCAATGCTGCAGCGCAGCGGTCGGCGAGAATGGAAGTGATCGGAGGTCAACGGAGAGGCGTTTTGCTATCCACGTTTTTGGTTGCGTCGGCGGTTTGCAAGAAACAGTCGTTCAATATCTTGCGCCGGCATCGGCACGCCGAACAAGAAGCCCTGCATCTCGTTGCATCCCTCGGTTCGGATCCGTTCGAGCTGCTCTGCCGTCTCAACACCCTCGGCGGTGGCCGTGATGCCGAGGCCCTAGGCAAGCGCTGCAATGGCGCGAACGATGTTCTGCGATCCTGTGCTTTCCACAATGTCCTTTACGAACGAACGATCGATCTTGATCTTGTCGAAGGGAAAGCTTTGCAGATAGCTGAGCGAAGAATAGCCCGTACCGAAATCGTCCATGGCGATGCGGATGCCGAGCTCGCGCAACCGATAGAGGGTATTGAGCGTTGTCTCGCCTTGCTGCAGCAGCACCGTCTCGGTGATCTCGAGTTCGAGCCGCTCCGGACGCAGCCCCGATTTCGCAAGTGCACTCACAACGATCTGCAGGAGCCCAGGGTTGCGGAACTGCAGCGGCGACAGGTTCACCGCCACCTGCAGATCGTCTGGCCACGTGACCGCGGTAGCGCAGGCTTGCCGGATGATCCATTCGCCGATGGGAACGATCAGCCCGATTTCCTCGGCCAGCGGTATGAACGTGTTCGGGGGAACAAGGCCGCGCTCCGGATGCTGCCACCGCAAAAGGGCCTCGAACCCGACAATGTTATTGGTCGGGAGGTCTACGATTGGTTGATAGTGGACCTCAAATTGCTCGGCGGCCAGCGCCTTCCGGAGCTCCCGTTCAAGCGCGTGCCGCTCTTGCATCTGCGCGTCCATCTCGCGCTCGAAAAACCGGAACGTGCCGCGCCCATTTCCCTTGGCCCGGTAAAGAGCGAGATCTGCATTGCGCATCAATTGTGCCGGGGTTTCCCCGTCGTTGGGGCTGATGGCGATGCCAACACTGACCCCGATGACCACCAGCTGCGAGTCGATCTCATAGGGCGCTCCGAGCGAGTCGATAATGCGAAGCGCAAGCGAGGTCGCGTCCGCTGGTTCCGCAATCCCCACCTGCACGACCGCGAACTCATCCCCACCCATGCGTGCCACCGTGTCAGCCTCCCTGACCAGCGGACGCAGCCGGTCGGCCACCATTTGCAGGAGCTTGTCACCAGCGGGATGTCCGAGGGTATCGTTGACGGTCTTGAAGTGATCGAGATCGAGCAGATGGACGGCAACCAGTTCGCCGCGCTTGCCCCGGGTGATCGCATGTTCCAGCTGTTGGTTCAGCAGCGCCCGGTTGGGCAGCCCGGTAAGCGAATCGTGCAGCGCCATGTGCGCGATCTTCGCCTCCGACCGGCGCTGCTCGGTGATGTCCTGATGGGTGGTGACGGTCCCGCCGTCCGGCATGGTCTGCGCAGAGACGGTAATGCAGCGTCCGTCGTGGAGCTCGGTGACGTACTGCGTCGAGCGTTTCCCCGACATGCGTCGCAGCGTGGCGCGCAGCAGGTCCTCCGCGCTCCGTCCGGGGCAGTAGCCCGCGGCGATGCGATGCTCCAGAATCTGCCGAAGTGTCGTGCCTGGCCGCACTTGATCGGCAGTGAGCCCATACATCAGTGCGTACTGCTCGTTGGCAATGACGAGCCGCTGGTCGGCGTCGAACATCGCCAGGCCCTGGACCATGTTGCCTAGGGCGGCATCGAGCCGCAGGTTCTGCCGACGCAGCTGCTCTTCCTGCTGCTTCAGCAGCCGATGTTGTGCCTCCAGCTGTGCCGTCAACTGTTGGCGCTCGGTGATGTCCTCATGCGTCACAAGCCGCCCGCCGTTGGCCATGGCGTGGCGGGTGACGCAGATGATGCGCCCATCGGCCAACTCTTGAATGCGTGATGACACCTCGCCGAAGCTGTTGGTCCAACCCCTGACGAAGCCATCTTTGTCCGTGACGTTGTAGAATCCGTTCGCGAGGCGATGCTCGAAGATCTCCCGAACGGTGGTGCCTGGCCGTACCTGTTCGGGGGTTAGTCCGTACATCGTCGCGTAGCGTGCATTGCACACAATGAGACGCTGGTCGGTATCGAACATGGCCACGCCCTGCAGCATGTTCTCCAATGCCGCGTCGAGTTGCTGATGCTGTTGCGCGATCTTGGCGTTGAGCTTCTCGCGCTCGGTGATGTCCTCGTGCGTGCTGACCAAACCCCCGCCGGGCATCGGCATGCGCACCACCGAAATCGCTCTCCCGTCTGCCAGCCTGACAACCGAAGAAATCTTCTCCTGGAACGTCTCGACGCCCTCTCGTACGAACTTCTCCGCGTCGATATTCGCATAGAGACCCGTCGCCGCGCGCGCCTCAAGAATTTCGCGAAGCGTCGTTCCTGGCTTCACCTGCTCCGCCGCTAGCCCATAGAGCTCCGCGAACTGCCGGTTGGCGAGAACGATGCACTGATGGGGATCGAACAGGCACAGCCCCTGCGCCATATTGTTGATCGCCGTGTTGAAGCGTGCGTTCTGGCTCTTGAGCTCGTCCTCTCGCTCCCTCAACAACTCGTTTTGGCGCTCGAGCTGCGCCTGCAGCTTTTGCCGTTCCGTTACGTCCTCGTGTGTACTTATGACGCTGCCGTCGTCCATCGGCACGCGCACCACGGAAATGACCCGGCCATCCGCGAGCCTAAGAATCTGTGCGCGTCTCGTCCCGAAGTTGGCGATGGTATCCGCCATCATTCGGGGAGCATCCTCCCGAGCATAGGTACCAGCTGCAACGCGCGCGTCCAGCACGCTCGTCAGAGTCCTGCCGGGCTTAACCTGCTCCGGCCTCAACCCGTAGATCTCGGCATACCGGCGATTGGCGATAGCGACGCGGCGATCCGCGCCGAATAGGCATAGCCCCTGCGGCATGTTGTTGATGGTCGTGGCGAAGCGAGCGTTCTGCGCCGCAAGTTCGGCCTCGCGCGCCTTCAGCAGCGCGTTTTGCTCTTCTAGCCTTGCCGCCAGATTCTCGCGTTCGGTGATGTCTTGATGGGTCGTCACCCAGCCGCCGTCGGGGCGAGGCTGGATCGACACGGCAATGGTCCGTCCGTCACCCATCGTCGCCGTCATGTGGCTCGGCTCTTGCCGAGCTACTCTCGCCCGCATCCGGTCGAGCACTTCATCAACAGTCGTTCCGACGTACAAGCCACTGGCGACCCGATGCTCGATGATCTTGCGTAGCGGTGTTCCCGGGACAATGTCCGCCGGCCTTTGCCCGTACATCTCGGCGAACCGCTCGTTTGCGACGACCACGCATTGCTCGGCATCGAACATGGCGAGGCCTTGCACCATGTTCGAGAGCGCCGCATCGAGGAGTTGGTTTTGCGCCTTCAGGTCCTCTGCCTGCTGAACCAGCAAGCGACCTTGGTGCTGCAACTGCTCTGCTGTCGCCCGGCGCTCGCGTAGGTCGCGGATGGCATAGATTTCCACATCTGGAAATGCGCCGCTCAGCGATTGCCGGGTCACCTCGATCGGAATCGGGCGCATTCCCTCACGCTCGAATGTCGTCTCCCATCGCGCCACCGCTGCAGACGGCGCCGCCCTTAGCAATTTCGCAACTCTCGTGCCCTTCAGCCCGGGCAAGGATGCGCCGCAGAGGTCCGCGGCTAAACCGTTGATATTGATGATCGTGCCGCTGCACGCCATCACGAGAGCCTTGTTCTCCCGCGCAACGTTCAAAGCTTCCCACACAACGTCGAGCAGACCCTCACGATCCGGTGGGCGGTTGCCTTGGGGTGTGCTGGTCTCCGTCCCAGCACCGCAAGAACCCGCGCCGCGATGCTGCAGAGCGCGCTGCTCCCAGGCTTTCGGCATTGCTGTTTCTCCCGCTCGATGCGCCTGGAAGGCTTACATGGCGTGGCCTAATCTTTGGTTCGTTTGCTTAAATTTGCGGCACAATGCGGATCGAAATGCCGAATGAAGTGCCACCACCATCGTCCTCAAGCCGGGCCCTCACGTTGCATCTGCTCACGGCAGCAAGTGGCACATCGCGTCTTCCGCCCTACGGCAGGTTTCGGACCAATGCGCGATTGACGAGAAGAGATCCGCTTGGGTCGTGACGTCGCTCTTCCCAATCGGGTCTGCTTACGGTGGCAGTGCAGACCCTCCCTTTCATGACCGTGCGGATGGAATTGATCGAGCAGCTGTTGTCCGCAAACTCTGCGCAACGATCACTCTTGCGACGCAGGGCCCTTACGCAGCAGCACTTCTGTTGTACGCCCAGCAACGGACACAGGCAGTCGACACCCGGTCAGCCAGCCGTGCGCGCCGCCGCTGCGACTGCCTGCGGGTACACGACCTGACTCACGCCGCCTTCATGCGCGCGCGGTTGCGATCCGCGAGGATGGGCCGGACCATGCGGTGGAAGCGCTCGGCCTCCGCGTCGTGCAGGTAGCCCGACAGGCAGAACGAGTGGCAGCCGATGTCGATGTACTTCTGCAGCACGTCGGCGCACTGCTCGGGATTGCCGACGATGCAGATGCCGGCGCCGGGGCGCGCCTTGGTGAGCCCGCTCCACAGGTTGGGAGCGATGAGATCGCCCATCGTCCGCGCCAGCTCCTGCACGCGCCGATTGGCGACCGACTGGGCATAATAGGTCTTGATGTAATCGGTGCGCTCGGCCGTGACGTTGCGCACGAGCTTGTCGGCGGCCTCCCAGGCGTCCTTCTCGTTCTCGCGGCACACGATCTGCAGGCGCATGCCGAAGCCCAGCTCCTTCTCGCGCCCGTGCCTGGCCGCCATCTCCCGCAGCGTCTTCATGTTGGCGACGATCTGCTCTGTCGTGTCGCCCCAGAAGAGATGCACGTCGGAGTGCCTGGCGGAGAGCTCCGCCGCCTGCCCCGAGCCGCCGCCCAGATAGAACTTCGGGTAAGGCTTCTGGTAGGGCTTGGGCGTCAACTCGGCCTTCTCGAGCGTATAGTACTTGCCGTTCCAGTCGGTCGGCCCTGTCTGCGTCCACAGCGCCTTGAGGATCGACACCTCCTCATTCATGATTTCGTAGCGCTCCTCCTTGCTCCAGCGCACGCCCTCGGCGATGTTCTCGGCCTCGCTCTGGCCGGCGATCAGGTTGATGGAGATGCGCCCCTCGCTCAGCTGATCGAAGGTGGCGATCATCTTGGCCAGCAGCACCGGGTTTATGTAGCTCGGCCGCGCGGCGATCAGCATCCGTATGCTGGACGTATTGCGCGTCATCATGGCGCCGGTCATCCAGGCGTCCCAGCACTGATGGCCGACGGGAATCAGTATGTACTCGAAGCCGGCCCTCTCGGCCGCGACGGCGACGCGGTCGAACATCTCCAGGCCCGCGGCGATCCTGATCGGGTCGCCGTAGTCGTCCGTGTCGCCCCGCGTGGGGATGAACCAGCCAAACTCGAGATCGCGCATTGGTGTCGAGCTTCTCAATGGTCGCATCAGGACTTCGAGGGCGCCCAGTCGTAGACCCGCTGCAGGGTGCCGCCCATCAGCTTGGCGCGGTCGCTGTCCGACAGCCGGTCGGCCGTCGCTGCCAGAACCTCTCGCCGTGTCCTCATCTGCGCTCCCGAGTCCGTTCGGCCAGGGGTCGGAAGTCGCAACGCCGCGGCAAATTCACATCCTCATTGTGACACTGCGGCCGAGGCACGCAAGTGTTTCCGCTGGAGCGGGTGGCGCCGGAGCGAGCGCCGCATATCCCGGAGGCAGCTCGCAGGCGCACTGCGGAACCCGCATCAGACCGGCCGCGATCCGCAGATCGTCACACGGTAGCCGAGGCGAGAATGTGGGAAATAGTCCCAGCACGCATAGTGCTGCGTCGAGCGGTTGTCCCAGAACGCCAGCGACTTCTGGCGCCAGCGAAACCGGCACTGGAACTCGGGCGTGCGCACGTGATCGAACAGCATGTCGAGGATGGCGCGGCTCTCCTTCTCGCCGAGGCCCTCGATACGTGTCGTGAAGCCGGAGTTGACGTAGAGGCATTTGCGGCCCGTCTCCGGGTGGGTGCGCACGATCGGATGCAGCGCGCGCGGATACTCCCTGCCGCCGTCGTGCCGCTTCTGGCCGAGCGTGCCGCCCAGCACGTGCTCGGCCTCGTGCCAGGCCTTCAAGCCCGACAGGAACGCCTGCATCGGCCCCGACAGGGCCTCGTAGGCCGCATACATGTTGGCAAACATCGTGTCGCCACCCGACGGCGGCAGCTCGCGCATGTGAAGGATGCTGCCCATGGGCGGCTCCACATCGCACGAGACGTCCGTGTGCCAGCGATTGCCGGCCACGGCCTTGGAGCTCTCGTCGGCCTTGACCACCAGCACTTCGGGGTGACCGGGAGCGAACGGCGCGGTTGGGTGGATGTGCAGCTTGCCGAAGCGGCGGCCGAACGCCTTCTGCTGCTCGAGGTCGATGTCCTGGTCGCGGAAGAAGATCACGAGATGGCGCAGCAGGGCCTCGTGGATCGCCTGCACCGCCTCGTTGCCGAGGGGCCGCGAAAGGTCGACGCCACGGATCTCGGCGCCGATCTGCGGGTTCAGCGGCTCGACCTCGATCGTTGCATGGCTCATCGCTTTCCTCCGCGTCGGCCACGGCTGCGCGGCGATCACGCCGCTTTTGCCGACAAGATTGTTGACAATATTGGCGCGACTTTCCTACCGTGTAAAGGAGAGGCGAGCGCAGGGCTTGATGTCATGTCGGAGAAGGTCGTGCGGTTGCGCGAGAAGCCCAAGGCGCGCGGCGCCACGCGTGGCACATCGCGGCGGGGGCGCCCCTCGACAACCGAGGTGCTCGACACGCTGCGCCAGCGCATCGCCCGCCACGAGGTCCCGCCCGGCGCCAAGCTGCGCGAGCACGAGCTCGCCGACGAGTTCGGCGTGCCGCGCACGCGCATCCGCGAGGTGTTCGGGGCGCTCGAAAGCCGCGGCCTCATCGAGCGCATACCCAACCGCGGGGCCGTCGTCATGCGGCTCGACTCCGAGCACGTCTTCCAGCTCTACGACGTGCGCGAGGTGCTGGAGGGACTAAGCGTCCGGCTCGCGACCGAGAACGTGGCCCCGGAGTCCTGGCAGAATCTGGTCGAGCATTTCCGCGGGCCGATGGCGGGCTACGTGCGGGACGCCGATTTCGACGCCTACATCGCCGGCTACGAGCGCCTGCGCCAGCGCGTCATCGAGGCCGCGCGCAACGTGGTCGTCGCCCGGATGCTCGACAGCATCTACGAGAAGACCAACGTCGTCATCCGCCGCATCATCATTCTGCCGGGGCGGGCCGAGGTGGGTTTGCGCGAGCATCAGGCCGTGCTCGCCGCGATGCGCCGCGGCGATGCGAGCGAGGCCGAGCGGCTGAAGCGGCAGAACCTGCGAAGCGCCAAGGAGACCCTGATGCGCTTCCGCACCTACGTGCTTTGAGCGGGCCATGGCGCAGACCATGTCGACAGAGCTTGCTCGCGGTCCGCTGACCGGCATGCGCGTGCTGGAGATGGGCTCCACGGTCGCCGGCCCGTTCTGCGGGCGGCTGCTCGCCGATTTCGGCGCCGAGGTCATCAAGATCGAGCCCGCCGACGGCGATCCGGTGCGCACCATGGGCAAGCACTTCGCCGGCAAGTCGCTCTATGCAGCCAGCATCTTCCGCAACAAGCGGCTGATCTCGGTCGACCTGCGCCGGCCCGAGGGCCGCGCCATCGCGCGCGAGATCGCGCTCGGCTGCGACGTGGTGGTGGAGAACTTCAAGCCCGGCACGCTGGAGGCCTGGGGCCTCGGCTGGAGCGACCTGTCGCGCGCCAACCCGCGCCTCGTGATGGTGCGCATCTCCGGCTTCGGCCAGGACGGCCCCTACGCGTCGCGCCCGGGCTACGGCGTGATCTGCGAGGCGGTGAGCGGCCTGCGGCACCTCACGGGCGACCCCGACCGGCCGCCGTCGCGGGTCGCCGTGTCGATGACGGACTACATCACCGGCCTGCACGCGGCGTTCGGCGCCGTCATGGCGCTGATGGCGCGTGGCGCAACGGGGCGCGGGCAATTCGTCGACGCGGCACTCTACGAGTGCGCCTTCAACTTCATGGAGCCGTGGATCCCGGCCTACCAGAAGCTCGGCCATGTCGCCGGCCGCACCGGCTCGCGGCTGGCCGAGAGCACGCCCAACAATCTCTACCCCACGGGCGATGGCGACTTCATCCACATCACGGCCATGGCCGACAGCCTGTTCCGCCGCCTGGCCGAGGCCATGGGCCGGCCCGATCTCGCCGAGGACCCGCGCTTCGCCAAGGCGTTGGAGCGCAATCGCAACGCCGAAGCGCTCGACCGCATCATCGGCGACTGGACGGCGGCGCAGCCCCTCGGCGACATCGAGCGCAAGCTCGAGCGGGCCGGAGTGCCGGCAACCCGCATCTACACGATCGCCGACATCTTCCGGGATCCGCACTACGCGGCGCGCGGATCGCTCGTCTCCGCCCCGGACAGGGACCTCGGAGCCGTCGCCATGGCCAGCGTGGTGCCGCGCCTCTCGGACACGCCGGGGGCGGTCCAGCACGCTGGCCGCGCCGTCGGCGAGGACACGCGCGCCGTCCTCGCGCAACTGCTCGGCTACGACAGCGAGAAGATCTCCGACCTCCAGCGCTCGGGTGTGATCGCATGCGCCAGCTGAAACCCGACGGGCCCAAGGCCGCGGCCCCTGCTCCCGAGGCGAAGCCTCACGCCGGGCTCGTGCAGGAGCTGGAACGGCGGCGCGGCGCGGCGCTCGCCATGGGCGGGCCCGAGCGGCTGGCGCGGCGCCGGGCCAAAAACATGCTCGACGCGCGCGAGCGGCTCGACAGGCTGCTCGATCCGGGCTCCTTCATCGAGTCGGGCCTCCTCGGCACATCGAGCTCTCGCCTCGAGGATCGCGACCGCACGCCGGCCGACGGCAAGATCGCCGGCTTCGGCCGCATCGATGCCCGCGAGGTCGCCGTCGTCGCCAACGACTTCACGGTGATGGGCGCGTCCTCGTCGTCCACCAACGGCCGCAAGATCGCGCACATGAAGCGCGTCGCCACGTCGCGAGGGCTGCCGCTCGTGTTCCTCGGCGAGTCCTCCGGCGCCCGGATGCCCGACCACATGGGCTCGCGCGGCATGGGCAGCCTGCTCGGCAACGACCCGACGCAATACGTGCGCCATCGCGAGACGCCCTGGGCGTCCGCCACGCTCGGCCTCTCTTTCGGCTCGTCGAGCTGGTATGCGGTGCTGTCGGACTTCTGCGTGCTGCGCAAGGGCGCCGTGCTCGCGGTGTCGAGTTCGCTGCTGGCCTCCCTGGCGATCGGCGACCAGGTGGACCCCCAGGAGCTCGGCGGCTGGCGCCTGCACGCGGAGACGACGGGGTTCGCCGATCTCGTGGTCGACACCGACGAGGAGGCCCTGGCAGGGATCCGCACCTTCCTCTCCTACCTGCCCTCGCACGCCAACGAGGCGCCGCCCGAACGCCCGGCGCCGGCGGGATCGGGCGAGGGCATGCGCGACATCCTCGGCCTGCTGCCGTCCAAGCGCACGCAGGTCTACGACGTGCGCCGCATCGTGCAGGCGATCGTCGACAAGGGAAGCTTCTTCGAACTCAAGGCGCGCTTCGGCAAGGTGGCGGTCACGGGCCTCTCCCGGATCGGCGGGCGCACGGTCGGCATCATCGCCAACAATCCGCTCGTCAAGGGCGGGGCGCTCGATACCGACGCTTGCGAGAAGATCACCCACTTCCTCGTGCTGTGCGACAGCTTCAACATCCCCATCGTGCTGTTCGTGGACACGCCGGGCTTCGCCATCGGCACCGAGGCCGAGCGCAAGCGCGCGCCCGGCAAGATCATGAACTTCATGCACGCCCTGCAGATGTTCTCAATGCCCAAGATCTCGGTCATCCTGCGCAAGAGCTACGGGCAGGCCTATCTCAACATGGGCGGCGGGCGGAACTCCGACGAGGTTGCCGCCTGGCCCACCGCCGAGGTCTCCTTCATGGACCCGACCTTCGCCGTGAAGGTCGTGCACGACCTTTCGCCAGTCGATCCGGGCTTCGATGCCGCATTCGCGCAGATGAGCAAGGACAGCGAGCCCTGGGACATAGCCGGCATCTATGCTGTGCAGTCGGTCATCGAGCCGCACACGACGCGCGACTACCTGATCCGCATGCTCGACGTGCATCGCTTGCGCATGAGCGGCGGCGTCGGACAACACCTGATGCGCTCGTGGCCGACGAGCTACTGACAGCCAACAGACGAGGTGAGGGAATGGCGAAGATCGTGGCCAAGTCGGAGGTGATGGGGCTGGTCGCCCAGATCGAGAGCAAGGTCGGCGACCGCATCGCGGCCGGCGACACCGTGATGTTCATCGAGTCCATGAAGATGCAAATCCCCGTCATGGTGGAGGACACGGGCACGCTGCGCGAAATCCTCGTCAAGGTGGGCGATGCGGTGTCGGAAGGCCAGGTGGTGGCGATCCTCGAGGAGTAGGCGGCCTATGGTCCGCTCTGGAGTGCGCGCGTGAACGACCAACCGAAGACACCACCCAAGGCCGAGGGCTGGGAGGCTGAGCTCGATGAGCTCGAGCTGCGGCGCGCGGAGGCGCAGAAGCTCGGCGGTGCCGAGGCCGTCGCCAAGCACCACGCACAGGGACGCCTGACCATCCGCGAGCGCATTGCCGGGCTGGTCGATCCCGGCTCGTTCCAGGAAGTCGGCGGCCTCACCGGCCAGGGACGCTACGAAGGTGGCAAGCTCAAGAGCGTGACGCCGGCCCCCTACGTCATGGGTGTCGCCGCCATAGACGGGCGCCCGGTCGCCGTCGGTGGCGAGGACTTCACGGTGCGCGGCGGCATCAGCTGGTCGGGCGATCGCAAGAAGGGCGGCCAGGGCGGGTTCATCGAGGACATGGCGGCGAGCTACCGCATTCCGCTGGTCAACCTGATCGATGGCTCTGGCGGCAGCGTGACCTCGATCAGCCGCCGCGGCCATGCGGTGTTTCCCGGGGTGCATGGCTTCGAGCGCTCGGTGGAGCTGCTGGGCAAGGTCCCGGTCGTCAGCGCGGTTCTCGGCACCGCGGCCGGCGGACCGGCGGGCCGCGCCATCCTCTCCCATCTTTCCATCATGGTGCAGAGCACGAGCCAAGTCTTTGCCGCCGGCCCGCCGGTTGTAGAGCGCTCGCTCGGCCAGAAGATCTCCAAGGAGGATCTCGGAGGGCCCGCGCTTGCCGTCGATCTCGCCGGAACCATCGACAACGTCGCCGAGAGTGAAGATGCGTGCTTTGCGATGATCCGCCGCTTCCTATCCTATATGCCGCAGAATGTGTGGGAGCTGCCGCCGCAGACTCCCGCCACCGATCCCGTCGACCGGTGCGAGGAGGAGTTGCTGCGCATTGTGCCCAAGGATCGCCGGCGTCCCTACGATATGCGCCGGCTGGTCGAGCTCATCGTCGACCAGGACTCCATGCTCGAGATCCAGCCGACCTTCGGCACGGCGGTGATCACAGTGCTTGCGCGCATGAACGGCACGGTGGTCGGCGTGATCGCCAACAACCCGATGATCTATGGCGGCGCCATGGATGTGAAGGCTGCGCGCAAGCAAGCGCATTTCACGGAGCTGTGCGACTGCTTTCACATTCCCCTCGTGTTCTTCGTCGACGTGCCGGGCTTCATGGTAGGCAAGGACGCGGAGGCGGCGGCCACCCTGCGCGAGGGCATGCGCGCGGTCTACGTCGGCCTGCAGGCGAGCGTGCCGATGTTCACGGTCGTGGTCCGCAAGTGCTATGGCATGGCGGGCATGGGCGCGACCGACAAGAACGGCATCGACTTCAAGATCGCGTGGCCGTCCGCTGAATGGGGCTCCCTGCCGATCGAGGGCGGTGTCGCCGCCGCGTTCCGGCGCGAGCTAGCCGCCGCGCCCGACCCCAAGACCCGCGAGCGCGAGATCGAGGCGGAGCTGCGCGCCGTTGCCTCGCCGTTCCGCACCGCCGAGGCGTTCGGCGTCGAGGACATCGTCGATCCCCGCGAGACCAGGCCCTATCTCTGCCACTTCATCGATGCGGCGCAAGCAAGTCTAAAGACCAACCTGGGACCAAAACCGAAGTATGGCGTGCGGCCGTGAGCCGCCGCTATTGTGCGTGTCCAGCAGGAGCCCTCGAAGAAGGGGTTTGCGGACCAGAACTAGGAGGAAACCGGAAATGACTGACCGCAGAACACTGATCGCATTGGGACTGGCGGCTTGCCTGGCGTCGTGGAGCGCGCCATCGCACGCCGAGGTGGACGAGGTTCACATCGTGCGTCAGTTCGGGCTCGGCTATTTGCCGCTCACGATCATGCTGCACGAGAAGCTTGTCGAGAAGCACGCTGCCAAGGCTGGCCTACCAAACCTAAAGACCAAGTGGTCGGTGCTTGGCAACGCCGTGCCCATCAACGACGGCCTGATCGCGGGCACGATCCACGTGGGCTCCGGCGGCATCGCGCCGATGGTGACGGCCTGGGACCGCACGCGCGGCAACGTCAACATCAAGGGCATCGGGGCGCTGTGCGCGCTGCCGATTTTCCTCGTCAGCCGGCATCCCTACAAGAGCGTCAAGGAGTTCACCGACCAGGACCGCATCTCGATGGCGGGAGCAGGCCAGTCGATCCAGACCATGTACCTGCAGATGGCGCTGGTGAAGGAGTACGGTGTCGCCGAGTACAAGAAGCTCAATCCGCTGTTCGTCAACCTGTCGCACCCCGACGGTCTCGTGGCGCTGCTCTCCGGCCAGCAGATAACGGCCTCGTTCTTGGCTCCGCCCTTCCAGTACCGCGCGCTCGAGAAGGGCATGCACAAGGTGCTGAGCTCCTACGACGTGATGGGCGGCCCGGCCTCGTTCTTGTCGGTGTGGTCGACGGGCAAGTTCCGCGCCGAGAGCCCGAAGGCGTTCAAGGCCGTGGTCGATGCGTTCCGGGAGGCCACCGACCTCATCAACAGTAATCGCCGGAAGGCCGCCGAGATCTACGTCAAGGATGGTGGCGGCAAGGAGAGCGTCGAGGAGACCGAGAAGGACCTCGCCAACCCCGACAACATCTTCGATCTCGGCCCCAGGAAGCTCATCAATCTCACCGACTTCATGAACTCGGTGGGAACGATCAAGGCCAAGCCGACCTCGTGGAAGGAAATGTTCTTCGAGGAGGTGCACGACCTCAAGGGCGACTGACCGCGAGAGGCGCGCAAGGCGCCGCCGTCAGCTCTTGCCCTTGAGCCTGTCTCGGGCCGCCGTGATGCGGCCCGAGGCCATCAGCAACGCGTTGAGCTGGCGCCCCATCACGATCGCCTCGGAGAGCGGCATGGCCGAGGCCATGCGGTGCGCATCCTTGGTGAGCTTCACCGCAAGGGGATCGAGGCCGGCGAGGCGCGCCGCCACCTCGCTGGCGATGCGCTCGAGCTCGGCCGGGCCGTCGGCGATGTGGTTGACGAGCCGGTTGCGGAAGAGGTGCTCGGCTGCAAACGTGTCCGCCGACAGCAGGTATTCGAGTGCCACGCGCGGGCCGGCCAGGTGCGACAGGATCGCCGTGTTGACCGCCGCCGGGAAGCCGCCGCGCATCTCGAGCGCGCCGAACTTCGCGCCGCGCTCGGCGACGACGAAGTCGCAGCCCATGGCGAGCGTGAAGCCGCCGGCGACCGCGTGCCCCTCCACGATCGCCACCGACGGCTTGGATAGGCCGGCAAGCAGGTGCAGGACGTCGGTCCAATCCTCGTCGTAGGCGAGGATCTCGGCGAGCGGGGCGTCGTGGCGCGCATCGGCGAGGTCGCGCCCCGAGGAGAAGGTGCCGCCGGCGCCCCTCAGCACGATGCAGCGGCAGGTGGCGTCCGCCTCTGCATCGGCGATGGCCGTGGACAGCGCCTTGACCGAGGCATGGTCGAGCGCATTGCGTCGCTCGGGCCGATTGATGAGGAGCGTCATCACGGCACCGGCCTGCCCGCGGTCAATCATCGCCGCCTCCACTCCTCACGCGCATCAGCCAGTCGACGGCGACCACGCCGCCGGGGCCGGCAAAGACCGGGTTGAGATCCAGGTCCTCGATCTCGGGATGCCGGATGGCGAGCTCGGACAGCGCCGTGATCGCCGCCGCCAGCACCTGGTAGTCGACGGGCGGCTGCCCGCGCGCCCCGTCGAGGATCGCCCGGCCCCTGAGACCGTGGAGCATGCGCAGGGCATGGCCCGGAGCGACGGGAACCTGCGCGAAGGCCACGTCCTTCAACACCTCCACAAAGATGCCGCCGAGCCCCACCATCACGACATGGCCGAACACGGGATCGCGCCTGAGGCCCAGCACAAGCTCCGCTCCCGGTCGCGCCATCTTCTGCACCAGCACACCGTCGAACTTGGCTGCCGGCATGTGGCTCCGGGCAGAGGCCGTCACGGCCTCGAACGCTTTCCGCACGGCGTCTGCGTCGCCGAGGTCGAGGGCCACTCCGCCGACTTCCGTCTTGTGCAAGATATCCGCCGACTCGATTTTCAGGGCCACCGGAAAGCCGAGGGCAGCTGCCAGGCGCGCTGCCTCCTCGGCGGTTCGCGCCGGCCTGGTGTCGACGGCGGCAAGCCCCGCGCTCTGCAGCATGGCGAGGGCCTGCAGCGACGGGACCGGCCGGATGTCGCTCGTGGGCGGCACAAGCTCTACCGTCGACGCCGAAGCTGCCGGCTTCTCCTCGCGATGGCGCCGCGCCGCGTTGCCCCAGGCGACCAGGCCGGCGGCGGCATCGACGGCGCGCTCAGTGGCGCCGATCACGCAAATGCCTGCCGCCATCAGCTCCAGGCGGGCCTTCTCGGGTGCCTCGATCCAGCAGACGACGAAGGGCTTGGTGACGGTGCGCTTGATATCGTGGAACAGGCCGACGAGGCTATCGGCGTAGCGGTGCATCAGCTGAAGCCAGATGACGCACACGTGCACGCGGGGATCGTCGAGGGCGATGCGGACGCTCTCGGCCAGGATCCTCGGGTCGGCGAGGAACTGGCCCGTCACGTCGATGGGGTTGGCCGTGGCGCCATAGTCGGGCAGCACGCCCGCCAGGGCGCCCCTCGTCTCGTCGTGCATGGTCGGAACCGACAGGCCGATCTCCTCGGCACGGTCCGCCATCAGGACGCCGGCGCCGCCCGACTGGGTGATGATGGCGAGCCCGTCTCCCTCGGGAGCGTGGTTGCAGACGAGGGCGGACAGCACGTCCAGCATGTGCTCCTCGTTGCGCGCGCGGATGATACCGGCCTGGCGCGCGACCCAATCGAATACGACGTCCTCGCCGGCCAGCGAGCCGGTGTGCGAGGCGGCGGCCTTGGCGCCCGCCGGGCTGCGCCCGACCTTGGTGATGACCAGCGGCTTGCCGCGATCGAGCGCCTCCGACGCGAGCGCGATCAATGCGAACCCATCGGCAAGCCCTTCCAGGTAGCCCGCCAGCACCTTGATGCGATCGTCCTCGAGCATCTCGCGCAGGACCTCGACGGGCGTGATGTCTGCGGTGTTGCCGGTCGACACGAAATAGCCGAAGCCGAGCCCCCGGCTCCTGGCCAGCGCCGAGATGCCGGTGCCGAAGGCACCCGACTGACTGGCGAAGCCCACGGGCCCGGCGAGCGGAGGTATGTCGGCGTACTGGCTGAACGTCGCGGGGGCCCTGTCGAAGGCGCTGACGAGACCCAGCGTGTTGGGCCCGCAGATGCGCACGTCGCTTGCCCGGGCGGTGGCGATGAGCGAGCGCTCGAGCGCCTTGCCCTCGGCCCCCAGCTCGCCGAAGCCCGAGGAGAACAGGACCGCCACGGGGCAGCCCTTGGCGCCCAGCGCGGCAATGGTCTCCTCTGCCCGCGCCGCGGCGACGGCGATGATCGCCATGTCGGGCGCACCGGGCAGAGCAGCAATGTCGGGATAGCACTTCAGGCCGTCGATGTCGGCGTAGCGCGGATTGACCGGCCAGATCGCCCCCGGATAGCCGTCGCGGCGCAGAAAGTGCAGCGGCCTGCCATTGAGCTTGTTGCTGGCCGGCGTGGCACCGACGATGGCGATGGAACGGGGGTGGAGCATGGCCCGGACGGCCGCTCTGGCCCGCGCGCCGTCACGAGGCCCACCACTCCCACCCTGCGCCGGCATTCATGTCCCCGTACGTCGGCGGCAGTAGCCGGCGGTTTCTGTACCGGCAAGGTCTAGCACAAGATGGCGGGCTCAGCCCGTGAACGCAGTTGATATCCGTCAGCGCCAGAGCCGGCCGAGGCCGCCAAGCCGTCCTGGAGGCCCTCGGCCTTACCGTGCAGTCGACGCCGCGAGCTACCGCCGCCGACGTGATCGAATAGAGTTGCATTTTGTAGCGGTGCAAGAGTCTCTTCGTGGCACATGATGTCCGCCGCCTGATGGCCGTTTCTGATCGGTGCCACGGCTGAGCGAGCTTCGCGGACTGAGATCATTCCATCCGTCGCCCTGTCCGAAGTCCGCTTGCTGAGGTAGTGCAGACAGCAACTTGGCGAAGCTGTCGAGCTGCAACGGCGTGCCGGCCATGTCCGCAATCTCTGCACTGCGACGATCAAGTGACTGACACTCGACGTGGGTGACCTGGAGCCGAGGTGGCTGGTTGGCTCCCCACTCGATGCGGTTGCGTCCAGGCCACCGCAGTTAGCGACCAGGCGACGGGCGAGCGGGCGGCTGCCGGCGTGTTCCGGTGTCTTGAGGTGTCTTGCCAGATGGCACGGCGGTGCCTCGCCGCGCTTGTTCAATTACCGCTGCGCTCTCAGATCGGCAGTCGCGCCTGCAGGTGTACGCTCGATGAACGCAGCGCACGTCCCATGCGGCCGGCCGTCCTTGAGCACTGCCAGAATTTTTTCAGCCGAGATGCAGGACACATCCTCATGTGGCCGCCCTTGCACGATCAGCATGTCGGCAAGATAGCCGTCGCTAATTCGTCCGATGCGATCTTCCATCTGCATCGCCTTAGCGCCGTTGATGGTGGCGCACACGAGCGCCTCCTCAGCCGAATATCCGAACCATTTCACGAAGTGATGCAGATCGCGAGCATTGGTGCCATGCGGCGTCCATGCAAATCCGTAGTCGCCGCCGACCAGCACGCGCATCCCGCGACGCCGCAACTCCTGATAGACCTTGGCGCAATTCTCGACCTGATCGGGCAGCCCCAACGCCGCAGCCTTCTCGGGCGTAATGCCCCAGGGCGCCGCCTCATAGAGGGTATTGTGCAAGAGGCCGAATGCAGGCGCCAGGAACACCCGGTCCTTGTGCTGCTCCAGCATGTCGATGGTGCGAGCGTCGGCAAACTCGCAGTGATTGATAAAGTCGATGCCGTGCTTCAGTGAAAGTTGCACGGACGCAGATGATCGCGCGTGCGACATCACGCGCTTGCCGTAGGCATGGGCTGTTGTCACCGCGGCTTCGATCTCGGCCTCCGTCATGAGCGTCGCCGTCGAGGGAGCGTTCGCCAGCGTCTGGTTGCCCGAGATGTTGAGCTTGATGATGTCGCAGCCCTCGCGACACATCGTGCGCACGTATTTGCGGATTTCGTCGGCGCCATCGATCACGACCGCGACGGACTCCCGATACATGTGCAAGAGGCGCTCGTCGCCGAGACCTCCCGTGACGGTGATCTCGGGTGTCGATGCCAGCAGCCGCGGGCCGGGAATGCGGCCGGCGTTGATCTCGTTGCGGATGACGATGTCGAGGCGCGCCTTGGCTGAACTCGCACCGACGCATGAAGTGAAGCCGCCGAGCAGCACGCGATAGGCGTTATGCATGGTCTCGAGGGTGTGCTCCTCGACCGGCACGAAGCCGATCTCGACGATGTTGGGCTTTTCCAGGAACGACAGGTGCGAATGACCGTCGACGAGACCCGGAATGAGCGTCGCATCGGCACAATCGATCATAACAGCCCCGCGCCGCCGCTGCTCGTCGATGCGCGGTGCAACGGCCGCGATCGTCGTTCCCTCGACCAGCACTTCACGCCGGGCCGCCGAGCCGATCTCACCCGTCCAGACGGTGCAGTTGGTGAACAACAATCGACGCCGATCGTCGCGCATGAGCCTCTCCTGTCGCCTACTCGACCGTTACATTCGCGGAAGTTCTGAGACCGACCGAGCGGCATCCGGAGTGTAGACAGCGCGAAGGCAGCCGGCGAACACGCGGGACATTCGCCGGCAAAGTTCACCCCACGCTATTAGCCGTTGCCGATGATCTTTTCGGATTTCAGCTTCGCGACGTCGCCGGGGCCCATCTTGAGCCAGCTGGCCATCACCTCGTCGGTATGCTGCCCGAGCTTCGGCGCCGGCTTCAATTCGGGCGGCTTGCCATCGAAGCGCACCGGCCAGGTCTCGCACTTCCAGTCGCCATCCGGGTGCTTCATCGTCTGCATGATGCCGCGCTCGACAAAGCTCTCGTCGTTCCACAGCTCAAGGGTGTCGTGAACGGCACCGGCCGGCACACCCGCCGCGCCAATGATCTTCATCGCCTCTTCCTTGGTGTGGTTCTTTGTCCACTCGGTAATGATTTCGTTGATGAAGCCTTCATTGGCGTTGCGGTCTTCGTTGGTCGCAAAGCGCGCGTCGCCGATCAGATCCTCGCGGCCGATCACCTTGAGCAGGCGATCCCAATGCTCGGGATTGGCGCGGCTGCAGAAGATGTAAACGTAGTCGTTATAGCCGCCCGGCTTGGTCGGGTAGATGCCGCAGGGTGCGGGAGCGCCGGACGTGCTCTGCGCGCCCATGCGCGGCGCACCCTTCTTGTTGCCGTCCCTAGCCATGACTGCGAACGAGGTGCGGATGTAGTGCATGACCGAGTCCTGCATGGCGAGTTGCAGACGGCGGCCCTTG
>JBGGME010000141.1:0-14549 GCA_041288195.1 Hyphomicrobiaceae bacterium | reverse complement strand
AGCGTGGTCTCGATGCCGACGCGGGTGAGCATCTGGGCCACGGCTTCCGCGATCTTGACATCGTTGGTGTAGCGGCCGTTCGGCGTGTGCAGCGTCAACTTGAAGCCGCCGGCGAGGCCGGCATCGGCAAGCAGCTTCTTGGCGCCGTCGGGGTCGTGGGCGACGGGCTTGAGCTTGGCGGAGACGCCGAAATAGCCGTCGGGGAGGAGCTGGCCCGCGGGTATCGCCACGCCCTCCATCACGCGCGAGACGATGGCGTCGCGGTTGATGGCCTTGGTCATGGCCTGCCGCACGCGCTTGTCCTTGAACGGGTTCTTGATCTCGGCGCCGTCCTTGCCCTTGGCAAAGGGCGTGGAATCGCGGGCGTGATCGATGAAGAAGTAGATCAGGCGGTTGGACGCTGTCTGGCTGATCTCGATCTTGGGGTCCTTCTTCAGCCGCTCGATGTCGGCGGTCGGAGTATCCTCGATCATGTCGAGATCGCCCGCGAGCAGGGCAGCGACGCGGGCCGGCGCCGCTTGGATCGGCCGGAACGTCAGCTTCGCCCACTTGGACTTCTGGCCCCAGTAGGCATCGTTGCGGGCAAACTCGATGCGGTCCCCCGGCGTGAACTTGGCGAGCTTGAAGGGGCCGGTGCCGATCGCGGCCTTGCCGGAGTTGTAGTCCTGGGTGGTGGCGCCCTCGCCGTGCTTCTTCGACACGATCATCAGGCTCGAGAGCTCGTTGGGCAGCGTCGGCGCCACGGAGCCCGCGGAGATGTGCACGGTGTGGTCGTCGATCTTCTTGACGGTCTTGCCCTTGACGGCGGCGGCGAAGCTCGAGGGGCTGTTGGGCACCTTGGGCGCGCGCTCGAAGGTGAACACCACGTCGTCGGCCGTGAACGGGCTGCCGTCGTGCCAGGTGACGCCCTTGCGCAGCTTGAACTCCCACACGGCATCGTCGATCGGCTTCCAGCTCTCGGCGAGGCCGGGGGTCAGGCGCTGCTTCTCGTCGGGCTCGATCAGGCGCTCGAACACGTGGGAGAGGATCGAGTTGTTGGGGGCGAGGTTGTGGTAGTGCGGGTCCATGGCGGAGGGCTCGGCCGCGAGCCCGATCCTGAGATCCTGCGCCTTGGCCCCGGCGGCGAGCAGGCCGAGGGTGAAGGCGAGAATGACAATCCGCATCGCCACCATGATCGTCCCCTGAGCAATTGCGAGTTTCGGCCAGACGCTTGCACGGAATTTTCGCCTATGCAATCGATCCGCGGGATTTTGCTGCCGCCCGCCGCTTCCGCGGGGTGCAGAGGCTCGGGAGGTGGAGAATGGCCGCGTTTCTCGACTGCCGCATCGACAGCGATGCCATCCTCGCCGACATCGAGGCCATCTCGGCGATCGAGAGCCCGACCAGCGATGTGGCCGGCGTCAACCGTGTGCTCGATGTCATCGTCGGCTGGTTTGCGGGCACCGGGGCGGCGATCGAGCGGTTTGCGATCGACGATCGCTTCGGCGACATGCTGCGCGTGCGCTGCAACCCCGAGCGCAACGAGCCCGGCATATTGGTGCTGAGCCATGTCGACACCGTGCATCCCCTGGGCACGCTCGCGAGCGCGCTGCCCATCCGGCGCGAGGGCGACAAGGTCTTCGGTCCCGGCATCTACGACATGAAGGGCGGGCTCGTGCTTGCCCTGGCGGCGTGGCGCGGCCTGGCGCGGGCCGGGGTGAGAACGCCGCTGCCGGTCACGTTCCTGTTCAATTCCGACGAGGAGGTCGGCAGCGTCGGCTCGCGCAGGCACATCGAGGCAGAGGGTGACCGCAGCCGCTACGTCCTCGTCACCGAGCCCAAGCGGGCGGGCGGCAGAATCGTCACCGAGCGCAAGGGCACGGGGCGCTTCGTGATCCGGACGCGCGGGCGGCCGGCGCATGCGGGCGCCGCCCACCACAAGGGCCGCAGTGCCATCCGCGCCATGGCGCGCATCATCCTCGAGGTCGAGGCCTTCACCGACTACAAGCGCGGCATCACCACCAACGTCGGGCTCGTGAGCGGCGGCACCGGTGTCAACGTCATTCCCGAGCACTGCACGATCAACGCCGACTTGCGCGTCACCGATCTTGCCTCCGCCGCGGAGATGGAGGAGCGGTTCCGCGCGCTGGGGAAGGACGACAAGGACGTCGAGGTCACGGTCACAGGTGGGCTGCACCGGCCGCCGTTCGTGCGCGGGCCTCATGTCGAGGGCCTGTTCGCGAGGGCTGGCGAGGTGGCGGAGCGCATCGGGCTCAAGCTCGAGAGCGATGGGCTCTCGGGGGGCGGATCGGACGGCAACTTCACGGCCGCTCGCGGCATCCCCACGCTCGACGGCCTCGGCATCGACGGCGACGGCGCCCACACCCACAACGAGCACGTGCTGGTGTCCTCGATCGAGCCTGGGACGCGGCTGATGCAGGGGCTGATGGCGACGCTGGAGTGATGGGGTGGGTCCGCCTCCCCCTCATTTGCGTCGAAGGCAAGATCTGCCTTCGACGCAGGGGGAGGGGCGCACTCAAGCCGGCATGGCGGTCTCGGCCAACCTCACCCAATAGGAGACGCCGAACGGTATGGCGTCGTCGTTGAAGTTGTAGCCGGGGTTGTGCAGTCCCGGGCCGACGCCGTTGCCGATCATGATGAAAGCGCCCGGCCGCTTGTTCAGCATGTGCGAGAAGTCCTCCGCGCCCATGATGGGGCGCATCTCGCGCACGTTGCTCTCGCCGACAACCTCGCCCGCCACGCGTCGCGCGAACACGGTCTTCTCCGCATCGTTGACGGTGACGGGGACGTCGCCCTCGAACTTGGCCTCGGCACGGGCCCCGAACGCGGCTGCGGTGCCGTCCGCGATCTGGCGCACGCGTGCATGCGCCTTCTCGCGCACGGCCATGCTCAACGTGCGGATGGTGCCGGTGAGGCCCACACTCTGCGGCAGGATGTTGAAGGCTTCGCCCGCGCGCACCATGCAGGTCGACACGACAACCGCATCGAGCGGATCGATGGTGCGCGAGGCAATGGTTTGCAGGGCGGTGATGATGTGGGCGGCGACGACGACGGTATCGATGCCCTCGTGGGGGCGTGCCGCATGCGAGCCCTTGCCGGTGATCTCGATCGAGAACTTGTCGCAGGCCGCCAGCATAGGCCCGGCGCAGATCGCGAACTTGCCGAGCTCGTGGTTGGGCGAGGTGTGCATGCCGAAGATCTCGCCGATGCCGAAGCGCTCGATTAGGCCGTCCTCGACCATGGCGAGGCTGCCGGTGAGGCCTTCCTCGTTGGGCTGGAACACGACCACGATGGTGCCGTCGAAGTTGCGCGTCTCGGCGAGGTACTTGGCGGCGCCCAGCAGCATGGCGGTGTGCCCGTCATGGCCGCACGCGTGCATGCGCCCCGGCGTCTTGGAGGCGTAGGCGACCCCCGTCATCTCCTCGATCGGCAGGGCGTCCATATCGGCCCTCAAGCCCACCACCCGGCCCGATGCCGTCTTGCGCCCCTTGATGACGCCGACGACCCCCGTCTTGCCGATGCCCGGTACGACCTCGTCGCAGCCGAACGCCCGCAGCTTGTCGGCGACGATGCCGGCCGTGCGCTGCACGTCGAAGCCGATCTCGGGGTGCTCGTGGATGTCGCGCCGCCAGGCGGTGATCTCCTCGTGCAGGTCGGCGACCCGGTTGACGATCGGCATGTCGGTACCCCTTCCGCTCCCTATGCTTGCGGGGCGCAGCCTATCCCGACCGCGGGGAAACGGAAGTGCAAAGGTCGGTTCGCGAACAATCGGCTGCCACGGGGCTGGGCACGGTCGGCCACGAAAGCGTGCACATCTAGGCTTTGACTTGGGGTCTGCGGGGATGTGTAATCCGAGCCAAGCAAGCGTTGGGGCAAGACCCCGGCGCGCGACGCTGTTTACCAACCACCGTCAAGTGGAGTCGAAGATGGGCCATTCGCGCCGAAGTATGTTGGGGATTGCGGCAGCGCTCGCTGCCGCCGTGGCTATGGGGGCGCCCGCACCCGCCAGCGCGCAAAAGACCCTGCGGGCCGTGATGCATTCCGACCTCAAGATCCTCGATCCGATCTGGACCACGGCCTACATCGTGCGCAACCACGGCTACATGGTCTACGACACGCTGTTTGCCACCGACGCGACCGGCGCGATCAAGCCGCAAATGGTGGACAAGCACGAGGTGTCGGCCGACCAGCTCACCCACACCTTCACCCTGCGCGACGGCCTCGCCTGGCACGACGGGGCGCCCGTCACGGCCGAGGATTGCGTGGCCTCCATCAAGCGTTGGGCCGCCAAGGACTCGACCGGCCAGAAGCTGATGACGTTCGTCGACGGCCTGGAGGTGAAGGATGCCAAGACCTTCGCCATGAAGCTGAAGTCCCCGACCGGTCTCGTCCTGCTCGGGCTCGGCAAACCGTCCTCCAACGTGCCCTTCATGATGCCGAAGCGGGTCGCCGATACCGATCCCAACAGCCAGATTTCTGATTTCACGGGCTCGGGCCCCTTCATCTTCAAGCGCGACGAGTGGAAGCCCGGCGACAAGACCGTCTACGTCAAGAACGCAAACTACAAGCCGCGCTCCGAGCCCGCTTCCGGCCTCGCCGGCGGCAAGGTGGTCAAGGTCGACCGCGTCGAATGGCGCGCCATCTCCGACCACCAGCAGGCCGTCAATGCGCTGCTGGCCGGTGAGATCGACTTCATCGAGGCGCCGCCGCACGATCTGCTGCCGCTCGGGCTCGGCGACGCAAACGTCGCCTATTTCGCCTGGAACCCCTGGGGCAACCAGTACACCTTCCGGCCCAACTGGACCGCAAAGCCGTTCGACAATCCCAAGGTGCGCCAAGCCCTGATGTACGCCTTCAATCAGGAGGACTTCCTCAAGGCGGTGGTTGGCGACCCCAAATACTACAAGGTGTGCAGCTCCTACTTCCCCTGCGGCACTCCCTTCTCGAGCGAGAAGGGCATGGAGGGTCTTCTGAAATCCGACTTCAAGAAAGCCCAGGACCTGCTCAAGGAAGCCGGCTACGACGGCACGCCGATCGTGCTGATGCATTCGACGGACCTTGCCGTGCTCACCAACCTGGCGCCGGTGGCCAAGTCGCTGATGGAGAAGGCCGGCTTCAAGGTCGACATGCAGTCCATGGATTGGCAGACGCTGGTCGCCCGCCGCTCCAAGAAGGACCCGCCGAATGCCGGCGGCTGGCACGCGTTCCTCACCTCGTGGGTCGCCGCCGACATCACCAACCCGATCTTCATGGGCTTCATGAACGCCGGCTGCGACAAGGCCATGTTCGGCTGGCCCTGCGACGCGGATATGGAGAAGCTGCGCGACGACTTTGCGCGTGAGACCGATCCCGCCAAGCAGAAGGGCATCGCCGAGGCGACGCAGGTGCGCGAGGCGCAGGTGGTCACCCACATCCCGCTCGGGCAGTGGTATCTGGGCGCGCTGATGCGCAAGAACCTCTCGGGCATGGTGGAGGCCCCGGCGCCGGTATTCTGGAATATCGCCATCCAGTAGTGGACTGAGACACAAGGGCGGCGGCATCCCCGCTGCCGCCCTTGGCGCGGCGGACCAGACCCATGCTCGCCTATGTGCTACGCAGGCTCGCCGCCACCATCCCCGTGATGCTGATCGTCGCGGTGCTGGTGTTCCTGATGCTGCGGCTCACGCCGTCGGACCCCGCCGCCATCATCGCCGGCGACAACGCCAATTCCGAGCAGGTGGCCGAGATCAGGAAGCGGCTCGGCCTCGACCAGCCGATCCTCACCCAGTTCGTGATCTGGATCGGCAAGACGCTGCAGGGGGATCTGGGTGAATCCTTCTTCTTCAAGAAGCAGGTGAGCGATCTCATCCTCGACCGGCTCGAGCCGACGCTGTCGCTCGCCGTATTCACCATCATCCTGGCCGTGCTGATCGCGGTGCCGCTCGGCGTCATTGCCGCCTACCGGCACGGAGGCTGGCTCGACCGCATCGTCATGGGCTTCTCGGTCCTGGGCTTCTCGGTGCCGGTGTTCGTGATCGGCTATCTGCTCATCTACGTCTTCGCCATTCAGCTCAACTGGCTCCCCGTCCAGGGCTATCAGCGCATATCGCTCGGGATCGGCGGTTGGCTGCAGCGGCTCATATTGCCGTCGCTGACGCTGTCCGTGGTGCTGATCGCGCTGATTGCCCGCATTACGCGCACCAGCGTGCTCGAGGTGATGAACGAGGACTACATCCGCACCGCCCGCGCCAAGGGCCAGACCGAGCGCAAGGTGCTGATCCGGCACGCGCTCGCCAACGCGGCAGTGCCGATCGTGACGGTTATCGGCCTCGGCGTTGCCGCCCTGATCGGCGGCGTGGTGGTGACGGAGTCGGTCTACACGATCCCGGGATTGGGGCGGCTGACCGTGGACGCCGTGCTCGCCCGCGACTATCCCACCATCCAGGCCGTGATCCTTCTCTTCTCCTTTGCCTACGTGCTGATCAACCTGGCCGTCGACATGACCTACACGCTGTTCGACCCGAGGATCCGCTATTGAGCATCGAGGCCCTGCCCGCTCCAGCAGCTGGTGACCTGGCGCCCGCCAAGCGCCGGTCGGGCACGATGCGCATGCTGGCGCGCAATCCGAGCGTGGTCATCGGTGCCGCCATTGTAGCCTTCCTGGCCCTGGTCGGCCTGTTCGCGCCGCTGCTCGGCACCATCGACCCATCCGAGATCAATCCGGTCTACCGCAACAAGAAGCCGGGCGTGGAGCGCATGATCCGCGGCGACGACGGCAAGGAGACCGTGTTCGTACACCGCTTCGGCACCGACTCGCTCGGCCGCGACATCTACAGCCGCGTCGTCTACGGCGCGCGCGTGTCGCTGGCTATCGGTGTGATGGTGGCGGCGCTGAGCGTTGCCGTCGGCCTCACCATCGGGCTGATCGCCGGCTACATCCGCTGGCTCGACGGATTCATCATGCGCATCATGGATGGCCTGATGGCGATCCCGGCGATCCTGCTCGCAATGGGCGTCGTCTCCCTGTCGCGCGCCGGGCTCGTGGCCGTGGTGATTGCCATCGTCATCCCGGACATTCCCCGCGTCGTGCGGCTGGTGCGCGCCATCGTGCTGTCGATCCGCGAGGAGCCCTACGTGGAGGCCGCCATCACGGTGGGCACGCCGACGCCGACGCTGCTCGTGCGCCACGTGCTGCCCAACACCGTCGCCCCGCTGATCGTGCAGGGCACCTTCCTCTGCGGCTCGGCCATCCTGATCGAGGCGATCCTGTCCTTCCTCGGCATCGGCATCCCGCCGGAGACGCCGACCTGGGGCAACATCATGGCCGAGGGCCGCTCGCTGTTCCGCATTTATCCCCACAACATCTTCTATCCGGGCGTGTGCCTGGCGTTCGCGGTGCTCGCCATCAACATGCTGGGCGACGGCCTGCGCGACACGCTCGACCCGCGCTTCGCCAAGCGGGTGTGAGGCGATGGCCGGCATCACCTCCGTCCTCGACATCACCAACCTCACGGTCGACCTGCCGCGCGGGTCGGACCGGCCGCATGCCATCGAGGACATCACGCTGTCGGTGGGAGCCGGCGAGATCGTGTGCGTGGTGGGTGAATCGGGCTCGGGCAAATCGGTTACGGCCCAGGCGGTGATGGGGCTGCTGCCGCGCGAGCTCACAGCCAGCAAGGGCAGGATCCTGCTCGAGGGCGAGAACGTGCTGGAGGCGACGCCGGCACGCCTGCGCGACCTGCGCGGCACGCGCATGGCCATGATCTTCCAGGAGCCGATGACGGCGCTGAACCCGGTCATGACGCTGGGCGACCAGATCGCCGAGGTGCTCGAGATCCACACCGAGCTGTCCGAGCCCGACCGGCGCCAACGCGTGCTGCAGATCATGCGCGCCGTGCATCTGCCCGAGCCCGAGCGCCTGATCGACGTCTATCCGCACCAGATCTCGGGCGGGCAGCGCCAGCGCATTATGATCGCAGCAGCGCTGGTGCTCGACCCCGCCCTGCTGATCGCGGACGAGCCCACCACCGCGCTCGACGTCACCACGCAGGCGCAGATCCTGAAGCTCGTGCGCGAGCTGCAGGAGCGGCGGGGCACCGGCGTGCTGTTCATCACCCACGATTTCGGCGTCGTGGCCGAGGTCGCCCACCGCGTCGTCGTCATGCAGTCGGGGCGCGTGGTGGAGATGGGCACGCGCGAGGATATCCTGCGCCGGCCGCAGTCGGACTACACGCGCATGCTGATCGCGTCGGTGCCAAGCCTGGTGCCGCCCAAGCGTGCGCCCAAGACGGGGCAGGTCGCGCTCGCCACCGAGAAGCTCTCCAAGACCTACGGCACCAAGAGCCTGATTTTCGGCCGCGGTCGTGTCGTGCGGGCAGCCGAGAACGTCGAGATCGTCGTGCGGCGCGGGGAGACTGTCGGCATCGTCGGCGAGTCGGGCTCCGGCAAATCCACGGTTGCGCGCTGCGTGGCGCGGCTGATCGAGCCGACCTCGGGGGCGATCCGCATCGGCGAGGTCGACGTGGCCCACCTTCCCGAGCGCCGCCTGCGCCCCCACCGCCGCAACGTGCAGATCGTGTTCCAGGACCCCTACCGTTCGCTCAACCCTCGCCGTACCGTCGGCGCCTCCATCGTCGAGGGTCCGGTGAACTTCGGTCTGGCGGCAGGCGAGGCGATGAACCGTGCGCGACGGCTGATGACGCTGGTCGGACTGTCTCCCGATGCGCTCGGTCGCTACCCGCATCAGTTCTCCGGCGGCCAGCGTCAGCGCATCGCCATCGCCCGTGCGCTCGCCATGGAGCCGCAGCTCCTGATCGCCGACGAGCCGGTGTCGGCGCTCGACGTGTCGGTGCAGGCGCAGGTGCTGCAGCTGATCGACGACGTTCGCCGCCGGTTCGACCTCGCCATTCTCTTCATCACGCACGACCTGCGGGTGGCCGCGCAGGTCTGCGACCGCATCGCCGTCATGCAGCGCGGCGTCGTGGTCGAGGAGGGGCCGACCGTCGACGTGTTCGCCGCGCCCAAGCACGAGTACACCCGCGCGCTGTTCGAAGCCGCCCCCGGCCGCAATGCCATGTTCGGCGCTGCCGTGGCGGGCGCGGCCTAGGGATCGCAACAGGATCGAGATGGACAGGACCCACCCATGAACCTCGCCGAATACGCCAGCTACGATGCGCTGGGCTTGGCCGAGCTCGTCGCCAAGAAGCAGGTGTCGCCAAAGGAGCTCGCCAAGACCGCGGTCGCGGCCAAGGAGAAGATCGATCCGATCGTCAAGTCGGTGGTGGAGCTCTATGCCGACCGCATCGACGGCCTCGACGAGAAGAAGCTTGGGTCCGGTCCCTTCCGCGGCGTGCCGTTCCTGATCAAGGACGTTTTCGGCCACGAGAAGGGCCGCAGAATCGAGTTCGGCTCGCGCCTGTGCGAGGGCATGCTGGTGGAGGCCGATACGCACTTCGCCGAGCTGCTCAGGGCCTCGGGCGTCAACATCCTGGGCCGCTCGGCGGCGCCCGAGTACTCGATGTCGTCGACCACCGAGAGCGCCATGTTCGGCAACACGTCCAACCCCTGGAGGCAGGGCTATTCGGCGGGCGGCTCGACCGGCGGCGGCCAGGCGGCGGTGACGGCGGGCATCGTGCCCATCGCGCACGGCTCCGATATCGGCGGCTCGATCCGCATCCCCGCGAGCTGGTGCGGCGGCGTCGGCCTCAAGCCCTCGCGCCTGCGCGTCTCGAGCGGCCCGGTGGTGGACGAGGGCGGCTGGGGCTACTCGATGAATTTCGTGCAGACGCGCACCGTGCGGGACGCGGCCGCCATGCTCGACTGCGTGGCGGTGCCGCAGCCGGGCGACCCCTTCATCATCCCCAAGCCCGACGAGCCCTATGCGTCTCTCGCCAGGAAGTCGCCGGGCAAGCTCAGGATCGGCATCGTGCTCGACGAGCTCGTCGGCATGAAGGTCGACCCGGAGGTTGCGCGCGCGGTGGAGGCGACGGGCAAGACGCTGGCGGGGCTCGGCCACACGGTCGAGCGCGCGAGCGCCGACATGGGGGGACGCGCGACGTTGGAGGCGGCGTTCGATATCTTTTTCTTTGGCTTCGACGCCCGCCTCGACGGCTACGCCAAACGCAGCGGCCACAAGGTCGGCCCCGACACGCTCGAGCCCGTGATCCTCGCCGTCTACGAAGCGGCCAAGAACATCACGCCCGTGCGCTTCATCGCCGCCTGCAACGCCGCCAACGTGGCGCGTCGCAAGCTCGGCCAGTTCTTCACCAAGTACGACATCTGGCTCTCGCCCACGACGTCGCGGGTGTCGGAGCCCTGGGGCACCTACAACCTGTCGCGCAATCTGAGCGGCTGGGACGACATGATCGAGAAGCTGTTCATCCCGCCCTGCCAGTACACCGTGGCGCACAACATCATGGGCACGCCCGCCATGTCGCTGCCGCTGGCGATGCACTCGGCCGGCCTGCCGATCGGCGTGCAGATCGCGGCCAAGCCCGCGGCCGAGCACGTGGTGCTGCAGGTGGCCGCGCAGCTCGAGCAGGCGATGCCGTGGAAGGACCGGGTGCCGCCGCTGCACGTGTCGAAGGTTTAGGCCGTTCCCCTCCCCGCTGTACGCGGAGAGGGCTTCTATGGAGCAGTGCCATGAAAATGCTGCCCACTGTCCTGTGCCTCTCCGCGAGTGCCGTCTTTCTGGTCGCCTCGGCGCCTGCCGAAGCTTCCGGCAAGAGCGCCAGGGAGCGGCAACTGCGACAATACCCGCTGCCGCAGTCTTCCTACCGATACCGACCCGACTACTACGAGCACCTCGTCGACAAGCATCAGATCGGCTCGTCGCTGTGGTGGGAGCTGAAGCGTCGCAACGTGCGCTGACCCTCGCGCCTGCCGACCGCTCATTCCAGGCTGTGGACGTGAATTGCGGCGTTGTCGAAGCCCGATCAGCCGGGGCCCGGCTCGGGCGCATCCGGCCGGCGGAGAACAACGTCGTAGAGGGCACTCGGCTGGTAGGCGAGCCAGGCGAACGTCCAGCGCTGCGCGACGGCGAAATCGACGACCGCACGATGCACGCCGTACGTCCCCAGGAACGGGTCGATGTGGGCAAAATCGTTGAAGACCATATATCCGCCCGGCCTCACCTTGGGGGCCGCAGCGTGAGCGTCACGCGTCACACCCTCGTAGGAATGGTCGCCGTCGACATAGATCCAGTCGAAGTGGGCATCGGGGAAGCCGGCGAGCACCGACTCTGACCGTCCCTCGTGCAGGACGACGCGACTGTCGGCGCGCACGGCCGCATTCAGCTCCGTCAGATCGATGTCGATCAGATGCAGCTCGACGGGGTCGGCCGCAGCAAGGATGTGGGCCGCAAAGCTGCCCTGGTAGGTGCCGACCTCGGCGACGCGGCTGCGCTGCGGCATGAATTTGACGAGCTCGAGCCGCGACGCGCATACGCGGCAATCAGCGACGAGGTCGGGAGAGATTTCGAGCGAGGCCTGACCGGTCGTCACCGCGTGTCTGGCGAGCCGGAGAACACGCCGGAGCCTGTCGGGCAGCCTCTTGCGGATCTGGAGCGCGCGCCGCTGTATCGAGCTGGTGGGCATTCCTGAGTGTTCTTCCCCTGGGCTTTTTCAGGCCTTCTGCGGCAAGGCTCGTGGGTGACCGTTCTCGGTTCTCATCCGTACCCTGTCGGGAAAAAGCGGCAAGCGAGTCGCGGGGCCTCCGGCAGCTACCTATAGCATTGGGCCGCGGAGGCAACCGCCCGTCATGCTCGGGGGCGAATTGTCGCCGCCTCAGGACGGCGAACGCAGCGAAAGAGTGGCCCCGATCAGGTCGAAGTCGCCGCGCAGGACGGCATCGAGCTTGCCCGTGCGCCAGCCGCGGCTCATGTCGCGCACCAGCGGCGAGGGTTCGACGCGATAGCGGCGGATGACGGCGTGCGGTTGCGGGCCGCGGGCGAAGGCCTCGATGATGGCGGTGCGCAGCTTGTCGGCCGGCAGGTCGCCGAGCGGCGCCACCGCAAGTCGCACGCGCGCCGCGAGCCGGGTTGCGCCTTCGTCCCCCTCGGTCTCCGAGACATGCAGGCCCACCTCCTCGGCCAGGGCGCGATGTGCGCCAAAGCCGCTGATCAGCAGCCAGGGCAGGTTGCGCTCGCTGCCGTCCGCGATCTCGGCCGTCTGCATGTGGCGGCTGTTGCCCCACGCCCGATACATGTCGAACACCTGCTGGCACCAGGCGCGCGTGGCCTGATGCTCGCCCGATTTCTCGAGCGCCGGCTCGACCAGCAGCGCCACCTCGATGGGTGCCGCCTCCAGCCCGTCGCGGATGCCTTCCTTGAGGAGATGGATCTGCAGGGCGAGCCGCGCCACGAGCTCGCGGGAGTGCCGCCCCGTCCGCTCCGTGCCCTTGGTGAGCCGGCTGCGCAGGGCCTCGGCCGTGGCGGCGGCAGCGCGCACGCGGTCCATCAGGGCGAGGCGCGCGAGGGTGGCGTGACGGTCGGGCTGCATCCAGAAATCCGGCTGGCCCATGCTGTCTGAGAGCTGCGCCTTCAAGTCCTCCCAGGGACCGGAGACCAGCGTCTCCTCCATGCCCGCCATCTCCCTGGCGAGCGCCGCGACCTCGGCTTTGGACCCTTCCGGTGCCAGGATCATCTCCGCGAGCGCCGGCGGCTTGGCTGCCGCGGCCGGGCCGGGCTCCGGGGCCGATGGAGCATCGCTGTCGGGGTCGACAAACTCGGCCTGGATGGCGCGCCCGTCGCTGCGTACGAACACGAACTGGTCGCCCTCGGGAAAGCGCCGCTCGACGATGGTCGCGGCCAGCGGAGCGATCAGATACTGATCGATGGCGCGCTTGAGGGGGCGGGCGCCCATCTCGGCCGAGAAGCCCTTCTCCAGCAGGAAGTCCTGCGCCGAGGCCTCCCACTCCACCGCCCAGTCCCGATACTTGAGGCCGCGCCGCTGCAGCACCTGGTTCAGCTCCTTCTTGAGGATCTGCCGCATCAGGTCGCGGGTGAGCGGCCGGAACACGATCACCTTGTCGAGGCGGTTCTGGAACTCGGGCCGGAAGGTCTGCCCGATCGCGCGCAGGATCTGGCTGTCGGTGAAGACGTCGCCCGACGGCGCGAAGCCGAGGCCCGAGGTCCTGTGGCTGGTGGCGCCGAGGTTGGTGGTGAGGATGATCATGCAGTGGCGGAAGTCGGCGACGTGGCCCATGACGTCGGTGAGGCGGCCGTCGTCGAATACCTGCAGGAACAGGTCCCAGATTGCATGATGCGCCTTCTCGAACTCGTCGAGCAGCACCACCGAGAAGGGCTGCTTGCGCACGCGGTTGATGAGCGAGTCGACGTCCTCCCCGCCCAGGATCTTGTGCGTGGTCTCCGCCGTCTGGAACTCGCTCATGTCGAGCCGGATCATGCGCTCGACCGAGCCGAACAGATATTCGGCGACGCTTTTGGCAAGCTCGGTCTTGCCGGTGCCGGTGGAGCCCGCGAACAGGAACACGCCGATCGGCTTGTTGGGGTCGTTGAGGCCCGCCTTCAGCATGGCGATGCGGTCGACGATCGCCGCCACCGCCTCGTCCTGGCCGATGACGCGGCCCGCGAAGTAGGCGCGGATCGAGGCGAGGTCGACGCGCTCGTTGCCGTCGAGGATGGAGACGGGCAGGCCCGTGAGCTGAGCCAGCGTCACGATCACCTCTTGCGCCGCGAGCCGGCCCTCGTTGCTCTTGAGGACGCGGGATGCGGTCAGCTTGATGAGGTCCATCACCGAGCCTGGGAAGCTCGAGGCGCTGAGATACTGGCGCGCCGAGCTGATGGCGACCGGCACGCAGCCGGCGTCGATCTCGAGACCTGCCTCCTCCGCAAGGCGCGCCACGAACGCGTCGGCGAGGTCGGATGTCTCCTCCTGGCTCTGCGGCTCGAGCCGCACGACCTCCATGAGCCCGCGCAGCAGCGGCCGCGACTGCACGAGGCGGGCCGTGCTCGTCGCCGTCGCCTCGGTCCACACGATCAGGCGGCCGGAGGTGATGGCGGGCAGGATCTGGTCGAGGATGCTCGCGGCCTGGCCCTGGTGCGTACCGCTGCGGGCGAGCTGCAGCATGTCGGGGATGTACCAGATGAGCTTCTTGGAGGCGGCAAGCTCGGCGATGGTCTGCTGGATGCGGGCCTCGAGCTGGCCGAACCACTGCTGGCCTGCCATCAGGTCGGCGCCGCCGGCTTCGAACACCTCCCAGCCCGTCTTCTCGAGACGGTCGGCGAGCAGACGCAGGAACGTGGTCTTGCCCACGCGGTGCTCGCCGCTGACCAGCAGCGAGCGCGCCGGCGTTTGCCGCGACACCGTCTCGGCAGCCTCCAGCACCTCCTTCCACACCTCGGGCTCGACCAGCAGCTCGCGCTCCTTGCGGTCGCGCCAGAAGCGGCCGAACGAGCCGAGGAACGTGCGGTCGATGCTGGCGCGCTGGTAGCTGTCGAGCTGCTGGGTCAGCTCCATCGAGAACGGATGATGGACGCGTTGCAGGAAGGCCTTGATGGTGGCATGCGGCGAGGCGTAGCTGGCGTCGAGGGCGGAGCCGAAGGAGGGAAG